>DAOTUO010000153.1:0-52854 GCA_034436595.1 Anaerolineae bacterium
CCACCGTCAAATATCACATCAAATGCCGATGTATTTTGAATAGTCGTGGTCGTGCCAATGATTTTTTGAAAGGTGAATGGAATCGTGCAATCTGCACCGATGTTAAAATTCACCACACCCGCGCCCGCCAATGCCAAATTCAGCGCCGTTTCAGTACACGCCGTCACAGTCGTATTGGGGCTGGCAGACCCTTCAATTGCGCCAATATCACACATCCCCCCTTGTGGACGGCTTGTGCCAAATTGGTCATCGCTCACCAAACACGGTGATGCATACGCATTAAGCGCGGGGCTAGTAGCAGATGGCACAAACGCATCGCTGAATATCGGGTTCAGTTGTGGGTCAATATTCGCCCCCACACAACCCGTTGCGTTATGGGCAATATTATTCCCACTATCAATCAGTGTACCACCCACATTCACAACACAATCACCATCCTGAAAAATATTGGCGCGCGCATCAACAAACTCATTAGAGATATATAAAGACCCACCCTCTAAAGCTGTATTTCCGACAAATGTATTGTGTCTTGCCATAACTTCCGCCGCCAAAGACACATACAAAGCCCCACCTGCATTGGTGGCATTATTGTTGTAAAACGTATTATTGTCTACAAAACCTTCTACACCAGACTGAAGCAAGATTGCCCCACCACCGTCTGTAGCTTGATTCCCCATAAAAGTGTTGCCAGAAATGATAAAATCAACCGAACTCGCGCTACCCACCAATAATGCCCCGCCAGTATCGGCGTAGTTATCAATGAATCGGTTGTTGATAATCGTTTTAGCGCCATTAGCATGGTCAAAAGCGTGGACAGCACCCGCATGGTCAGCGTCATTATTAATAAATGTGCTATCACTCACTATCAGCGAACCATCACCAATACCCGTTCTGCCAATAGAATAAATAGCACCACCAGCCGTTGCGCTACCTCCATCCCTTGAAGAATTACTAAAAAACACCGCGTTAGTAACACTCAAATCGCCCCCAAGATTTTCGATTGCACCACCTTTTGTTTGTGAAGAATTATCATCAAACCGTGTACTATCAATGGTTATCGTAGACCGAAACCCATAAATCGCCCCACCACCCGGATTACTGGGGTCTGTCTCAGTAGCTGTATTAGAAAAAAACAAACTATCTCTAACAATTAAATTACCTTCATTAACATATACCGCCCCACCAAACAACGCCTTGCCATTTTGCAAAATCAGATTATCCAGAGTTAACGAAATACCACTATTCACGGTGAATAAGCGTGTATCAGTGGGGGTATAGTAATCACCACCAAATGTCACAATATCATTGGATGTATTTTGAATAATCGTATCGGTGCTAATCACTTTTTCCGATGTAAAAATAATCTCACACCAATCACCAATAGCAAAATCCACCACCCCACCGCCTGCCAACGCCGTCTCTAGCGCGGCTTCATCGCAAGTCGTCACCACCCCACTGGCATAAATCGGACGGTATTGAATCAGCGCCAAAAATATACTCACCATCACGACTAAATATTTAATTTTCATAGCACTCCTGCCCTCAAAAAGACTTTTCAATGTTTTTATACTAATACAAATATCAGCACAATGCAACTCATAACCCTATTTATCCCGCGTCACCGCAAACCCACTCATGAATTGTTTTTGCAACACCACAAACAAAAATAATGGTGGCAACGAGGCGATAATACCCGCCGTCATCAACAAGCCAAAATCGCTATTCTGCCCAGAGAGCGCCGCCCGCCTCACACCCACCTGAATCAGTTGTTCTGGTGAATTCACATTCTGAAAAATCACTTGGGGCCACACATACTGATTCCACATATAAATAAATTGAATCATCGCCATCGCCACAATCACATTCCACGACATGGGGATGAGCACACTCACGAAAAACCGCAATGGCGATGCCCCGTCAATCTGTGCCGCTTCTGCCATCTCTCTGGGGATATTGCTAAAATGTTGCCGAAATAAAAATGTCCCAAACGCACTCGCCAAAAACGGCATGGTCAACGCCAATTTGGGATATTCCCCAGACCAGTTTAAGTCTGCCATCAGTGTTCGCAAAGGCGTGAGGATAATCTCGGTGGGCATCAACAGCGTGAGTAAGATGAAGAAAAAAACGATATTTTTCCCCGGAAATCGGAAATACACAAACGCAAATCCCGCAAATAGTGAGAGTCCCGTCTTGCCAATCACCACCACCAACGCTACCACAACCGTGTTACCGATGAGTCGCGCAAAATCGTGACTACTGCCTTGTTCCGCAGAGACACTACCCGCCCCATTCCCTATTTGCAAATCGGGGTCTGGTGCGCCAAATAGCACCCGTACATTGGTCAATAAATCATCACCAAACGGAAAAAATATCGGCGCAAGTTCAAACGATTCCTGCAAATTCAGCGTAGACAGCCGAATCGCCAATAGCGCGGGTATGCTCACAAAAAAGCACGAGATGATGAGCAAAATATGGGTCATCCAGCGTGTTTTTTGCTTAGATGGGGTGTCTTTTGGGAGTCCCACCATCGTCAGTGTACTGGTCATTGTCGAGCGAATATCAGATTTAGGCTCATTCATAATTAATCCCCGCTATATGTCACACGACGCTCAACAAATTGGAATTGCACAATGGTAATCACCGCCACCAGCACAAATAAAATGACCGATTGCGCCGCCACATTGCCAATCTGCGTGCTGGTCGAGAGCAAATCACTATACAGTTTATAAATCAGCACATTGGTCGCGCCCGCCCCTTCGCCAATAGACGGACCGCCCTGTGTGAGCGTTTCGACCACGCCATACAACCCATACACCCCAAACGTGATATTGGTGATGAGCAAGAAAAATGTGAATGGCGACAACATCGGAAAGGTAATGCGGATAAACCGTTGCACGACATTTGCACCATCAATCTGCGCCGCCTCTAGCAAATCTTTGGGGACATTTTGCAACCCCGCCACATAAAATAAAATATTAAATCCCAGCGCATTCCACACCGATGCCAATATAATCACCATCGGCGCAAGACTGGCATTGCCTATCCAATTTTGTGCCCCACCAAGCAATCCGCCCAAATAAAAATTGGCAAATCCATTGGGGTCATTGCGAAAAATGGCGATGAATATCACCGCCGTCACCACAGGCGAAACGGCATAGGGCCAAATCAGCAGTGTCCGATATAAACTCGACCCACGTACTTTTTGCGATGCCAACAACGCAATCATCAGCCCCAACGCCATGCTAAACAGCACAATCCCCGCCGTAATAAAAAAGGTGGTGATAAAACTGCTCCGATACACCGTATCCGCCAGTAAATCGGTATAATTTTCCAGACACACAAAGCGCGGTTCTTGCCGACCACGTTGCCGAGTCATAGATTGTAGGGCAATCTGCACACTAGGGTAATAAAGGAACACCACAAGGCTGATGAGCGTGGGCGTGAGAAATGCCAATGGCATCGCCCACCCATTAAAATACCCACCACCCTGCTCAATTTTCTTCCCCCGTTGAATCGTTACCGTCCAAAACGGAAATAACACCACCACCGCGCCGATGATGGTCAACAGCAAACCCGCTTGTTGAATAAATACATCGGCTTCGGTGGCGAGCGTACAATGTTGTGATGGATAATTCAGCAATTGCGCCCCAATCATCCCCGCCAACGTCCCAAACACCCCACCCATCGCCGTCACACGGAATGATGCAGGGGACATCAAACTACGCCATGTGGCAATACGGGTGAGGCGCTTATCATCTTTTTGGGTGATAAATGCCAAGCCTATCATCATCACCAAGCCGATGAGTACCGCATCGAACACATACACCCCAATTTGCGTGGCAATCAGCCCAACCACCACCCCACCGAACATATCGCGCATGGCAGGACGTGGCAATTTCACCCAACCATACGCTCCCCAATACACCAATATCGTGGCAATCGCCCCCACGCCCCCGCCGATAACCAGCGACCCGATAAGTTGTTCTGTGGGTAATTGTTGATAGTATTGGACAATCAGGCTAATGGCATCGGGGATAACCCTCACCGCCGCCGCCAAAAATTCGCCCAATGTGGCAAATCCACCCGCCTGCCCAACCACAAACCACACGATAAAAGCAAAAATCCCCGCACTGATGAGTGGTTTCCACCCACGTTCTAACCATTTTCGCGCAAGTTCCATAGAGCGCACCCTTTTGTTGTTATCACCTAAAAAAACGCGGGAACGATACCCCCACCCATATCGCCCCGCGCAAAATCATTTATTCTCACTGGTTATTCAAAGTCACGGTTATAGTCTGCCATCTCTGCGTTGGCACGTTCATTAGCAGAGGTCAATTTTTCTAAAATCGTCTCTGGACTATCAAATTCGCCATTGATGAGTTCTTGGATAGAAGTCAATAATTGACGTTTGACTGCCGTATTAGGACCCAACACCGCGCCCGCGCTGGCAGGATTTGGAGTCGTCTCTGCCAATTGGTCAATGGCAATGCGGAAGAAGGGATTTTCATTATAGAACCCACTATCAATGCTCAAATCGAAACTACTCTGGCGGATGGGCAAATAGCCCGTCCCCTGATGCCATTTGGCGGCATTTTCGGCATTGGTGAGGAAAAAGATAAAGTCCACCGCCGCTTGCATTTCGGCATCAGTTTGGTCAACACTCACAAACACACTCCCGCCACCAATCGTCACACCGTTGGTCGCGGATTCACTTGGTGCAGGCAAACGCCCAATCCCCAACTGAAAGCCGAGTGTTCTGGAATATCCTTGAATGAGGGTAATCCCCGCCGTGCTGTTGATGGTCATGGCAGTACAACCGCCACGCATCTCTTTACCCGCGCATCCAGTGAGGAAGGTCGCACCTTCGCCGTTCATATCATTCAAGCGTCCGCTATAGGTAAAATACCCTTTGCCATCAAGCGAATCCCACCATGTCACAATATCCAGCACGGTTTGGCTGGTGAATAGAGCTTCTGTGGCGCGTGCAGAACGACCATTATCGTTATTGACAAAAATCTCGTTGCTCATCGCCAACCATTGTTCGACATACCAAGAGGTCATCGCCCAATTCACACATGCCCGCAATTCTGGAATGGCAGACATAATCGCATCACACGCCACATCTATTTCGGCAAAAGTGCGTGGTGGATTTTCTGGGTCTAATCCCGCCGCCGTGAACATATCTTTATTATAATAAAGTACCGGATTCGAGATATTCCATGGCATCGCCCACACGGTATCACCATCTAAGAAATATTCCATCATCGAAGGAAACACATCATCCAATGTTGCCAATTGTTCATCGGTGGCAATATCGCTAATGGGGATAAAATAGCCATAATCTATCGCTTGTTGTGTAAGTCCGTCCTCCACCTGAACGATATTTGGCGCATTGCCCAAATCGGCATTTGCCATCGCACTATTAAATACCTCATCATAATCCGAATCGGCATTAGTGGAGTACGCATTAATCACCACATTAGGGTTCATCATCTGAAATTCATCAATAATCCCCTGCAACACACCCGGACGCAGGTCATCGCTAAAAATATGTACAAAGTCGAGTTCTATCGTTTCTTCTTGTGCCGATGAGATAAAGACCATCCCCATCACCAAACTTAAAATCACGGTCAAAACACTTAACTTTTTCAATTGTTCATCTCCTATTTCTAAAAAAACTAATTTTTGAGCATAACACAATTCTTAAAAATTCTTACCCTATAAGCGTTAAGCCCATTTTAACGCTTATAGGTAAATCCTGCACATTAAAACCAAATTGGGCTTGTCCATGCGCGTCCGCCATTGGCATCACGCACTGTAATCCGTATAAACGGGCTATCAAACCCGTTTAGGCTCAATTCTGCCTCACGAATCCCATTGCCATAGGCACTCCGCGCCGTCCACCCACTACCCGTCACAAAGATACGGCTGGCAGGAGAACATTTCACAATCAATTTGTTCTCTCCTGTCAATTGCACATCATAAATTTCGGGACCCGTGCTAGAATAATAATCGCCACGTTTCAGGCTATGTAATAATGCCTCTGGCGAGAATTCCTCACTTTTCACCATCACCCACCCCAAACCGACATCGGCTTTATGTGGATTAAAATGGGCATCATCAGTCGCACATGTGCTATATTTATGCCCGCGCATAGACATCAAATCGGACATATACCAGCCATCGGGCTTATCGTTATGGTCTGCCGATGTGCCGTTATACACCTCAATGGCGTGAATATCCCCCAAAGACAAAATATCTGCCTCGCTGAGAATATACCAATACGGATGCGCCGCCGCCACATACGCCCCACTCGCCAAAGCCCGTGCGCTCACTTGTGCGCCTGTTTCGCCTTCTGGATAGGGCGCAAAATCCAACGGCAACCCCACCGCCAAAATATGCCACAAATTGCCCAGTTCTGTATAACCCGTATGCAATTCTGCGCCGATGAGTGTGGTGAATGTATCTGTCCGATACGGGCGCGTATCGGCTATCTGATACCCACCAAAACGCTCCATAAAATGGTCAGTGAGCGATAAAAAGTCATATCCCAATTTTTTATACACATCGCATACTGCCTCTGGCGAGAGCGCCCCATCCGATACAGTGGAATGCGTATGCAAGTTTCCTTTATAGAACCGTCCTGCTTTGTTAAATGGCAAACTATCCATATTACCTCGAATGAGTTATGAAATAAGTCAATAATTGTGCATTATAACCTATATATCGCTTAGACAGGGCTAGACCATTGGGTTACACTGATGAAGCGCAAAAGTCAGTTCAACGCGCATTAGCCCAAAAAAATCACATAAAGGAGATTTTATTGTGAGGCGAATTAGTCCTATCCTCAAAATTAGTGTTATATCCTTATTGTTACTCCTCTTCACATCCCTGACTGTCATCGCCCAAGAAGAAGCCCCCACCAGTGTCGGTGTATTCGGCTCAATTCAAACCGTACTCGGTTGTGAAGACTCATCTGTCGGTTGTGCAACATCACAACTGGTTTATGACGAAACATTCATGTTGTGGCGTGGCAGTTTTGAGCTTCCCACAGGCACATATACTTATAAAGCCATTTTGAACGATAATCCAGAGATGACCTATGGCAAAAATGGCGAATTTTTTACCATCGAAGTCGGCACAGATAGCATGGTAGAATTTATTTATGACAATGCCACCAAGTTTATCTCCAACAGCCTCACCCACCCGCTCATTGTTGCCCCTGGCACATTCCAGAGCGCAGTCGGTTGTGCAGGCGATTGGGCACCCGATTGTTTGCTATCCCGCCTACAAGACCCCGATGGTGATGGTGTGTTTGTATTCGTCACCGACAAACTCCCCGCAGGTGATTATGAAGGCAAAGTTGCCCTCTTTGGCACATGGGATGTCAACTATGGCGCAGATGGTATGGCAGGTGGCGCAAATATCGCCTTCTTTGTAGAAGAAGATTTTGCCCCAGTCGCGTTTGTGTTCAATACAGCCGATAACCTGTTGGTCATCAACACCGATGGCTCAACCCAACCGGGTACACTCGGCGCTGGCACAGAAACAGGTGGCGCGGCGGGTATGATTAATCCAGACCCACGCCCCGCTAGTGTCGAACAACCCACAATGGTCGTTGTCCCTGGCACCATCCAAAGTGTTGCTGGATGCGCTGCCGATTGGCAACCAGACGGCGCATGTACCGCCCTCACATTTATCCCAGAGCAAGATATTTGGGCAGGCACATTCACCCTCCCCGCAGGTGACTATGAGTATAAAGTCGCCATTAACGGTGCATGGGAAGAAAATTATGGTGTCGGTGCAGAAGCAGGCGGGGCAAATTTCGCCCTCGTGCTAGAAGAAGAAACAACCATCACTTTCTATTATGACCATTTCACCCATTGGCTTTTTAACACCGTCAACAACACCCTTGTGGTCGCCCCCGGTAGCTTCCAAAGTGAACTCGGTTGCCCCGCAGATTGGTCGCCAGATTGTTTGCGCTCATGGATGCAAGACCCCGATGCCGATGGCATTTATGTCTTTGCAACCACAGCCCTCCCCGTTGGTGACTACGAAGTAAAAGCCGCTATCGGTGGCACATGGGATGTCAATTATGGCGCAGACGGCGTAGCGGGTGGCGCAAATATCACCTTCTCCGTCACAGAAGATGGGCAACAAGTCAATTTTGCCTATAATTCGTTTGATAATAACCTCTATATCGGCGTAGGAGAACCCGTGGAAATCGGACAGGTGGTCAGCATTGCGCTAGACCGTTCACAAGCCCATTGGGTGACAGCCAATACACTCGCATGGAATGTCTCGACAACAGACATGAATTTTGCCCTCTATTATGCCGCCTCTGGTGGTATCGAAGCCGATGGCAATGCGTTGGTCGGTGGCGAGATGATTCCCCTCACCATCAACGATGCGGGGCTAGACGAAGCCACCCGCGCCAAATTCCCTCACCTTGCCAATTTTAAGGCGCTCACCATCAACGAAGAAAATCTCGCTCTCGTGCCAGAATTGCTCAAGGCGCAAGTCGTCATCGCCGCAATGGATGAAAATGGGGTCTTGGTCAACGCCACCTCTATACAAATTCCGGGTGCATTAGATGACCTATTCACTTATAACGGTGAACTCGGCATCGTGTGGGACGGCGATGTGCCAACCATCAGTGTGTGGGCACCCACCGCCAAATATGTCAAATTCCATCTATTCGCAGATTCTAACCCCAATACCGAAAGTGCCGTCTTGGATATGACCAATGACCCCGCCACAGGTGTATGGAGCATCACAGGCGATGCGTTGTGGAAAAATCAATATTATCTCTACGAAGTCCAAGTCTTTGCGCCCAGTGTGCGCCGTGTCGTCACCAATTTGGTCACAGACCCCTATTCCCGCAGTCTTTCGATGAATAGCACCCGCACCCAAATCGTGAATGTCAATGACGAAACACTCATGCCCGAAGGTTGGCTCAATACCACCAAGCCCCCCCTCGCCGCCCCAGAAGATATTGTGGTCTACGAAGTCCATATCCGCGACTTTAGCCGTATAGACCCACTCGTCCCAGAAGAACTGCAAGGCACATATAAAGCCTTCACACTCGACTCAATGGGGATGCAACACCTCCGCATATTGGCAGAAGCAGGTCTCACCCACTTGCACTTGCTCCCTTCGTTTGATATTGCCACCATAGACGAAAATCGTGCTAATTGGCAAACACCCAGTTTTGAAGAACTCGCGTCTTTCGCAGTAGATTCAGAAGAACAACAAGCCCTTCTCAATGCCACCCGTGACTTAGACGGCTTCAATTGGGGATATGACCCCTATCACTTCGATGTGCCAGAAGGCAGTTATGCCACCGACCCAGACGGCTTTACCCGCATTGTGGAATACCGCGAAATGGTACAAGCCATCAACAACACGGGCTTGCGCGTGGTCGTAGATGTTGTCTATAACCACACCAATTCGGCAGGTCAATCAGAAAAATCGGTATTTGACCGCATCGTCCCCGGTTATTACCATCGCCTAGACGAAAATGGTCGTGTTGCCACCAGCACCTGCTGTCAAAATACCGCTACTGAACATACCATGATGGAAAAATTCATGGTAGATTCGGTGGTCTATTGGGCGACTGCCTACCGCATTGATGCCTTCCGCTTTGACCTCATGGGGCATCACATGGTATCGAATATGGCAAAAGTCCGCGTTGCCCTCGATGCACTCACCCTAGAAGCCGATGGTGTAGATGGTCAAGCCATTTATGTCTATGGTGAAGGCTGGAATTTTGGCGAAGTCGCCAACAATGCACGCGGTCTCCATGCCACACAAATCAATCTCGGTGGCACAGGCATCGGCACATTCAACGACCGCCTGCGCGATGCTGTGCGTGGTGGCTCGCCATTCTCTGGCAAGCAAATACAAGGCTTCATCAATGGGCTATACACCGACCCCAACGGCATTACACCAGGGTCAGAACGTCACCAACGTACCCAAATCATGATATTTGCAGACCAAATTCGTGTTGGTTTGGCGGGCAACTTGGCAGGCTATACCTTCACCGATTATCGTGGCAACACAGTCGCAGGTGCAGATATAGACTATAACGGACAGCCCACAGGCTATACCCTAGACCCACAAGAAAACATCGTCTATATCTCCAAACACGATAACGAAACCCTGTGGGATGCCATTCAATACAAAGCCCCAGAATCGGCAACCATCGCAGAACGGGTGCGGATGAATAACTTGGGTGTGAGCATCGTCATGTTTAGTCAGGGTATCCCCTTCTTCCATGCAGGCGATGATTTGCTTCGCTCAAAATCGTTAGACCGCGATAGCTATAATTCTAGCGACTGGTTTAACCGCCTCGATTTCACCATGCAAACCAATAATTTTGGTGTTGGATTGCCACCCAGTAGCCAAAGCGATTGGGGCATTATCGAGCCACTACTCGCCAACCCAGAGTTGCAAGTGACCCCAGATGACATCTTGGCGGCGCACAATCACTTCACCGAAGCCCTACAAATCCGTGCCAGTTCACCACTGTTCCGTCTACAAACCGCAGACGATGTGCAAGCACGCCTCAGCTTCCCCAATACGGGCAGTGACCAAATCGCTGGTGTGATTGTCATGGCACTATCGGATTCCGTTGAAGGTCTACCACAGCTAGACGAAAATTTTGCCATGATTGTGGTTGTATTCAATGCAGAAAACGAAGCAATCACCTTCACCGATGCCACCTTCGCAGACATGAGCTTCTCGCTCCATCCCGTGCAAGCCAATTCATACGATAGCATCGTCCAAACCGCCTCGTTTGATAGCGCCACAGGCACATTCACCATGCCAGCGCGTACCACCGCCGTATTTGTTGTGCCTCGTTAATTAACACTACGCAATACCTGTGTGAAGGTGCAAACGATTTGCACCTTCACACATCCACACCCAATTTTTATATTCCCCTTTTGCCTGATGTGAAATTAAATGACAAAATGGGGCAATTTGTGCCATCTATGTGTGTTATTTACGATTAAGAGTCGGACACAATATATCACGTCCCGACATCCGTCATTACATCCCTCAAAATAGGCAGACCTGTACTGGACGATTAGCGCGAAGCGCGTATATCGTCCACAGATAGACATATTTATTGGCTAACACAGATAATTAATCAACATCATTTCACATCAGGCGTATCGTTATAAACTTATAACAAAAATTAGATTAAAAAATTTGTCATTTTCTGTTAAATAGGGTATATAATTACACCATTAAAACCTATCAGTTATAGGATTATTGGGTATATGTCGCCAACCACTACCTCTTCCATTTTGCTCGATTTATCGGGATTATTAGAAGCCCTACCAGACCTCACGCCAAATGACCGTGAACTCATTGAACATGCCTATATCAAAGCGCAAGTCGCCCATGAGGGGCAAGTGCGAAAATCGGGTGAACCCTACTTTACCCATTGTGTCGCAGTCGCCGCCATCCTCACCGAGATGAAACTCGATGCCGAAGCCATCGCCGCCGCCCTCCTGCACGATATTTTAGAAGATACAAGTGTCACCAAAGAAGAACTCATCGCAGAATTTAGCCCCAAAATCGCCAACCTTGTGGATGGTGTCACCAAACTAAAAAATCTCCCCATCAACCTCGACAAAAATAACACGGGCAAGCGTCCGCGTGATACCAACCGTGAACTCGAATACATGCGAAAAATGTTTCTCACAATGGGCGATGATGTGCGCGTTGTCCTCATCAAACTCGCAGACCGCCTGCATAATATGCGAACATTGGGCTATATGCGCGAGGATAAACAGCAACGTATCGCCACCGAGACCCTCGAAATTTTTGCTCCACTCGCCAATCGCTTGGGCATCTGGCAAATCAAGTGGGAATTAGAAGACCTCAGTTTCCGTTATATCAACCCAGATGCCTATCGCTCCATCGCTAATAATCTGGATGAACGTCGCGCAGACCGCGAATCCTACATGAGCAACCATGCAGAGGCAATCCGCATAGATCTCGCCAAAAATGGCATCACCACCCCCGCTATCAATTGGCGACCCAAGCACATCTATAGCATCTATAAAAAAATGCAACGCAAAAATCTGCCTTTTGATGAAATTTACGATGTCCGTGCCATGCGTATCATCGTCAACACCATCCCAGAATGTTACCTCACATTAGGGCTTGTGCATCAACTTTGGCGACCACTCCACCGCGAATTTGATGACTATATCGCCTCTCCCAAAGAAAATCACTACCAGAGCCTGCATACCGCCGTCATTGATGGCAAAGGCAAAACCATCGAAATCCAAATCCGCACATGGGAAATGCACGAACACGCCGAATATGGTGTCGCCGCCCATTGGCGTTATAAAGAAGGCGGCAAAGCACGCGATGAAAAATTCGAGTCGTTTATCGCCCATTTGCGAAAAATGATGGAATTCGGTTCAGAGGTCATAGAAGACCCCGCCGCCTTTATGACAGGCATGAAAGAAGATGTATTCAAGAGTCACATCTATGTATACACCCCCAAAGGCGACATTGTAGACCTCCCCGCAGGCGCAACACCCATAGATTTTGCCTATCACATCCATACCGAAATTGGTGAGCGGTGTCGTGGCGCAAAGGTCAATGGACATCTGGTCAGCCTCAATCATCAACTCAAAACAGGCGAACAAGTCGAAATTATCACCATCAATCGGGGTGGACCCAGCCTAGACTGGCTCAATCCAGATTTAGGCTATGTCAATACCCACCGCGCCCGTGTCAAAATCCGCCAATATTTTCGCAAACTGAATCGGGGCAACCATATCACGATGGGGCGTGAGGTCATTGAGCGCGAATTACGCCGTATGGGTGTCGCAGACCGCATGTCGTTTGATGATGTGGCGACCATGTTTGACTATAACAAAGTAGACGATTTTATGGCATCGGTGGGCGCTGGCGACATTAATGCCGCCCAAATTGCCCATAAGGTGTTGGATGATGAGCGCGAAAAACAGCGCATGAACGATATTAGCTATGTCGTGCAAAAATCGCGGGCGGTGGTCGAAGGCAGTAGCGAAATTCGGCTCAATGGCTCAGATATGACTGGCTTGCTCTATAATATCGCCACTTGTTGCAAACCCGTCCCTGGCGATGATATTGTCGGATACATCACACGCGGGCGCGGAATTGCGGTGCATCGGCGCAATTGTGCCAATATTCTCACCACCACCGACAGAGAGCGTATGATAGATGTGTCTTGGGGCGATGTTCAACAAGAAAGTCGCTACGCCGTCCCCATTGAAATTGTCGCCTATGACCGTTTTGGTCTGATGAAAGACATCACCACCATCATCGCAGACGAAAAAGTGAGTATCTCCAAGCTCAATGTCCAACAGCGCCAAGAAATCGCTACCATCCACTTACAATTGGACATTCGCAACAACGACCAGCTACGCCGTATTTTATCCAAAATCGGGTTGATTCAGAGCGTATCAGAAGCCCGCCGATGCAACACGTTATAAATAATGCGTGGGATAAGAACCCTAAAAGGGTATTTGGTGTAGGGGCTTGCCATGGCAAGCCCCTACCAATCAACCATTTTAACTCAACTAGCCGATTCCATAAATTCCAGCCGATTCCCAAACGGGTCGGCGCTATAAAGCCGCCGTCTAGGGGCGCGTTCTTCATCCCAAATCACGGCAAAACCAGCGTCCATAAGCCGTTTTGCCATCGCATTGAGGTCATCACACACAAATGCGGGGTGTGCCTTGCGTGCAGGGGCAAAATCCGTCTCAACACCATAATGCACCTGAAACCCATTGGGCAACACAAACCAAACCCCACCACGCATAGCAAGATTTGGCGGTTTTGGCATTTCGGTTAAGCCCAATATGGCACCAAAGGCGCGAATTTGCGCCTTTTGGCATCGCTATCTGAATATGGTCTACCTTATTCAGCATTCGCTTCCACCATCACATACATCGGCAAATATTCCACAATGGCACTCACGGCTTCATTTTGGCGCGTCATCGAAATAACATCCTTCTCGCCATTACGCCCCCGTTTGACCAGTGGTGCATTCGAGTAGCGCATCAATTTTGCCTTACCCTTATTCGTCAATACAATCAGTGTATCATCTAATTTACCCACCGATACCGCCGTGATTTCTCGGCTCGATTTGGGCAGTCGCATGGTAATCACACCGCCACCTGCCCTACCCTGCACAGGGTATTCTTCCCCACCAGATAATTTTGCTATGCCGTCATCGGTGATATTGAACACATATAAATTATCCCGCACGATATTCACACCAACCACCCGTGCGCGTTGACCACCCAGTTTAATCCCGCGCATCCCACCCGCAGGCAAACCCGTCGGGCGCACCTCATCTTCTTTGAAGCGGATAGATTGCGCTTCATTGGTGGTGAGCAAAACATCCTGCTTGCCATCGGTTGCGAAGGCTTGTATCAGTTTATCCTCTGCACCCACATTCATCACCACAAACACATTAGAGGTCATACCGGGCAAATCTGCCAGTCGAATCCGCTTCACATCCCCCAATTCTGTCGCCATGAGCAAATACCCATGTTCCGCCTGATTGGGCAGACACAACGCCGCCGTAATTTGTGAATCTGATGGCAATGAGCATAAATCGGAGAAGGGCGTGCCATCGGCAAAATCTTCTGCGGTAGTAATTTGTTGAATCGGAATCGTGGCACACTTGCCCGTTGTGGTGAATAAATGCAACACCTGCGATGTCGCCGCATTCAAGATAAAACGCGGTGGTTCTTTGGTGGATGTCCCGACCTTTGGCGCGGTATTATCCCCTGTACGCGACACCCGACCATCCCCCGTAATCGTGAGCCAGACTTGTTCTTCTGGCATCATCAAATCGGCAATACTGGCAGAACTCGCCAAACTATCGGCAATAAAGGTGCGCCGTTTATCCCCATAAGACGATTTGACAGTGCTTAATTCATCACCGACCACCTCACGCATTTGCACGGAACTAGCGAGTAATCCTTGCAAATATTCCACCATCGCCATTTTTTCGGTGAATTCATTCAGAATTTTTTGGCGTTCCAACGATGCCAAGCGGCGTAACTGCATATCCAAAATAGATTGTGCCTGAATCGGGCTAATCTTGAGCGCCTCAATTAACCCCTCACGAGCGGCTTCTGCCGTCTCTGCCGCACGAATAATTTTTATCACACGGTCAATTTTATCCAACGCCTTCAGCAACCCATCCAAAATATGCGCTCGGTCATTGGCACGCGCAAGATCATATTCGCTACGGCGTTTGATAATCTCTAAGCGGTGGTCAATATACACCTTTAATGCTTGTTTGAGCGATAATAAGCGTGGTTGATTGTCTACCAGCGCCAAAATATGGATGCTAAAGGTATCTTGCATGGGGGTGAGTTTGAATAAGTTCACCAACACAGGACCCGCTTCCACCCCACGTTGCAATTCTATCGAAATTCGCATCCCATTGCGGTCAGATTCATCGCGCAAATCGGCTAAACCCTCTAATTTGCTCTCGCGCACCAAATAAGCGATGCGCTCAATGAGTGACGTTTTATTCACCTGATACGGCAATTCGCTGATGACAATCCGTTGCTTGCCCCGCCCCATCTCTTCGATATGCACCTTTGCCCGCACCGTCACCTTGCCGTGACCAGTGGCATACGCGCTAATGAGCGTGTCCTCGCCATCCTCGCCACCGTCCTTATGACGATACACAATTCCCCCTGTGGGAAAATCGGGACCCTTCACAAATCGCATCAGGTCATTGACGGTAATATCCTCATATTTATCCCAACTTTTGAGCATAAAAATGAGCGCATCGCACACCTCATGTAAATTATGAGGAGGCACACTCGTAGACATCCCCACCGCGATACCGGTCGCCCCATTCACCAGCAAATTGGGGATACTACTCGGCAAAACAGTCGGTTCTTCTAGGCTTCCATCAAAATTTTCGCTAAAATTAACCGTATCTTTATTAATATCGAGGAGCAACTCCTCACCAATTTGACCCAGCCGTGCTTCGGTATAACGCATCGCTGCGGCACTATCGCCATCTATACTACCAAAATTTCCTTGCCCATTGACCAGCAGATACCGCACAGAAAAATCTTGCGCCATCCGTACCATCGCCTCATAAACGGCGCTATCCCCATGCGGATGATATTTTCCCAACACTTCACCAACAATACGGGCGCTCTTTTTGAAGGGCGTATCGGCACGCAAGCCCATATCGTACATGGCATACATAATCCGTCGTTGCACAGGCTTTAAGCCATCGCGTGCATCGGGCAACGCCCGCGACACAATAACGCTCATGGCATAATCTAAATACGCATCGCGCATTTCTTGTTCGATATTAATTTTCTGTATATCGCTCGTCATCTCATCTATCCTAATTGGCGCGTTTCGCAATCTTTAATAGTCACACATTCTATGGGCAATGCCGTGTTATGTCAAACAAAATTCATTCCAGAATACAAGTTCTATCATAGCACAAAATTTTATCAGCGCAATCACTTTATTCCGTTTTGGCGCGTTCCATCACCGCCTTAATACAGTCTTGATCTTTTGGGCTATAGGTATCAAATAAAGGTGGAAGTTCCTCATAATCAACGTGTAAACCACATCGCAAACGTACATAGGTTTGCGAATAAACACGATTAAAATCAAATTCCAAACTATCATTATCAGCCAGTGGAATCAAAATCTTGGGTGGGATTGGTTCATCTACTCCAAAAACATAAATGAGCATCACTTGTTGTGGGTTTTTATCTTTTCGTTCATCTGTAATACCAATCCAGTATGGGTGAGAATCGTCACCACTTGGATACGTTTCTAAACCCGCAAATATGGGAGGCAATGTATGGATAAAATCAATTTCAACCAGTGAAGTTCCACCTAAAATTGCATGAGTACGATTGGTCAAATAAACAAGTTTACTACTGCCTTCTTTGTTTGATGGGGATAATAACTCAATACGTGTTACAGGTTCACCTAATCGTCCGTGGTTATCTGGTTTATAAATAAGCACACTAGGGATAATAACTTGCTCAGACAAGGTATCCATGACTTCTAAAATACGGACATTCTCACCAGATACAGCTTCTCCGTGTGATAAAATGGTCTCTGGCATACGCGGAGCAACTCTAAAAATACTGGTATCAGGAACTGGCTTCCTTTGACTAGATTCTATGTTACCTATATCATCAACCCAGATTTGTAATGACTGTTCTGGGCGAGCCACATACTCCATACTCAATTGTTCATTCAATGCACCAGTAATATCACTGATATATTGTGTATGAAAACTATGCCACATAGAAGGTTTATCGGCAGGATTAAAACATTGGCTCATGAAATGGGCATTCACCCCTTTATACAAATTTTCTCGCTTATGCGTGGTCATCGCATCACATCCTCAAACATTTTGTGTTATCCCATTATAACAAAATAACAAAAAACGGGACTAGCACGGGTGCTATGCCCGTTTTTTCTGACTTGTATGGTATCGGTGTGAATTTATTCTTCTGCGGGCGGGGTAATCGTCACCAACAACGCCCCTTTATCCACACTCTGACCTTTTTGGACAGAAACCGTCTGAATCACCCCATCCACAGGCGCTTTTAGTTCATTTTGCATCTTCATAGATTCCAAAATGACCACCGTCTGCCCTTTTGTCACCGTCTGACCAATATCCACAGTCACACCGACAATCAGACCGGGCATCGGTGATTTTATCTCACCAGACCCGCCACTAATCCCACCACGTTTTTGGGCGAGGAGCATAGCACGTTCATCCATCACATGCCCCTCAAACATCCGTCCTTCGACCTCGATGGAATAATCACTTTTATCTTCTTCAATAACCACCTGCAAAGACCGCTTGTCGGTAATCACCGAATACAACGCCCCATCTAGCGCCAAAAAGTCCACATGACGCAGTTCTCCATTGACCAGCAAGTTACCCTGTGCGTCAATATCAATTTCATACCGTTTGTCGTTGATTGTCGTAATGTATTTCATCTTTGCAACCTCTCCCAACGACTCACCCATTTCCAATTGCTGGCATCCCGTTTGGAAGGCGAGATGATCTGCCCTGCCAATTGCCGTTTGCGATGCTCATATAAGGTGGCGGCAATCGCGGCGAGTTCATATTCTTCCTCTTTTGCCTCCACTTCATAAGTGGTCATGCTAAAGTTTTCTTCCACAAATTTAGTGTGGATTTGCCCCGCAATAAATTTGAAGCTATTGAACAGATTGATATGGAACGGGATATTGTGCTTTAGCCCCATAATCGTATATTCTGCCAATGCACGGCGCATCCGCAACATCGCTTCTGACCGTGTTTCGCCCCATGTGATGAGTTTGGCAATCATGCTGTCATAATAGGGAGTAATTTCTGACCCACCATATACCCCACCATCCACCCGCACACCAGGTCCCGATGGTGTGATAAGCGTGGTGATTTTTCCTGTAGACGGCATAAAGTTGTTATAAGGGTCTTCTGCGTTAATCCGACATTCCATCGCCCAACCGCGTGGTTGCAACACGCTCTCGGTGGGGGTCATTTGTCTGCCTCTGGCGATACGGATTTGTTCCTTCACCAAATCTACCCCTGTGACAAGTTCCGTGACAGGATGCTCGACCTGCAAGCGGGTATTCATCTCTAGGAAATAATAATTCTTGTCCTTGTCTACCAAACACTCAATCGTACCCGCATTGACATATCCCACAGACCGCGCCGCATCAATTGCCATGCGACCCATACGCTCGCGTAATTCTTCATCCATCACCACACTAGGCGCTTCTTCTACTAATTTCTGATGACGACGTTGGATACTACATTCACGCTCACCCAAATGCACAATATTGCCGTGCATATCGGCTAAAATCTGAAATTCAATATGGCGGGCGTTCATTAGCAATTTTTCTAGGAATACGTCCCCATTACCAAAGGCACTTTCTGCCTCGCGCCGTGCCGTAGCAATAGATTCGGCAAAATCTTCTGCCTTATATACCGCCCGCATCCCCTTTCCACCACCACCAGCAGTCGCTTTAATTAACACAGGATAACCGATTCGCTCTGCCGCACGAAACAAATCCTCATCAGAGAGACCCGCTTCTGTACCGGGGACGAGTGGCACATTATATTTTTGCACTGCCATACGTGCCGAGTGCTTATCGCCCATCGTGGCAATCGCATTTGGCGGTGGTCCTATCCATGTCATGCCTTCGTCCATCACCATCTGGGCAAAATCGGCATTTTCTGCCAAAAATCCGTATCCGGGGTGAACAGCATCCGCCCCTGTGAGTTTGGCGGCTTCGATAATTTTTTCCATCCGCAAATAGCTCTCACGCGGAGGCGGTGCGCCGATATGCACAGCTTGGTCGGCATAACGCACATGCAATGACATGCGGTCTACATCCGAATAAACAGCGACGGTGGGAATTCCCAAATCACGGCAGGCGCGGATAACCCGCACCGCAATTTCACCACGATTGGCAATTAGCACCTTGTTAATTTTGTTGATACCCTTTGTCTCTGAAGTATTGCGTACCATAATCTTTCGCCTCCCTTATAACGGCATATTGCCGTGTTTTTTCGGCGGATTGGTATCACGTTTGTTTTGGAATACCTGCAAGGCGTTAATCAACACCGCACGAGTATCGCGTGGTTCAATCACATCATCAATAAATCCGCGACTGGCGGCAATATAGGGGTTGGCAAATTTCGCCCGATAATCGTCCGCGAGTTCTTTCTTACGTGCCACGGGGTCTTTTGCCTCTTTCAATTCACGCCGATAAATAATCTCCACCGCGCCTTCCGGTCCCATCACCGCAATTTCGGCGGTGGGCCAAGCCAAGTTCAGATCACCACGCATGTGCTTGCTACTCATCACGCAATACGCCCCGCCATACGACTTGCGGGTGGTCACGGTGAGTTTTGGCACAGTCGCCTCGCAATACGCATAGAGCAATTTTGCCCCACACATAATAATGCCATTGTGTTCTTGGTCGGTACCGGGCAAATATCCGGGGACATCCACAAACGTGATGATGGGGACATTATAGCAATCGCACATGCGGATAAATCGCGCCGCTTTTTCGCTGGCTTTAATATCCAACACACCCGCCAAAACCATCGGCTGATTCGCCACAATACCCACCGTCTGACCGCCCAAACGCGCAAACCCCACCACGATATTTTGGGCATATTCTTCGTGAATCTCAAAGAAAACGCCGTCATCCACCACTTTCGTGATGACATCTTTAATATCATAGGGCTTATTGGCATTGTCTGGGATAATCGTATCCAATTCGGGATCTGCCCGCAGAGGGTCATCGTTGGTCGCAGAAAATGGCGCATCTTCCATATTATTTTGGGGGAGATAGCTCAAAACTTCGCGCACCATCAACAAGGCTTGTGCCTCGTCATCGGCAACCATGTGCGCCACCCCACTTTTTGACGCATGGACACTCGCACCACCTAATTGTTCAGAAGTGACTTCTTCGTTTAATACTTGCTTCACCACATCGGGACCCGTGATGAACATATAGCTGGTATTTTTGACCATGATAATCAAGTCTGTGAGCGCAGGGCTATACACCGCCCCGCCCGCACACGGTCCCATAATTACGCTGATTTGAGGGATAACACCGCTTGCCATGGTGTTATGCAGAAAAATTTCGGCATACCCCGCCAAACTTTCGACACCCTCTTGAATCCGCGCCCCACCGCTATCATTGAGTCCAATCATGGGAGCGCCTGTTTTCATCGCCATTTGCATCACTTTGAGGATTTTTTGGGCGTGAACCTCGCTCAGACTCCCACCCAGTACGGTGAAATCTTGCGAATACACATATACCAAACGCCCATTAATCGTCCCCCAACCCGTGACGACACTATCGCCCAAATATTTTTGCTTTTCCAAGCCAAAATTGGTTGAGCGATGCTCGACAAAAGCATCAATTTCATGAAAACTGCCGGGGTCAAGCAAAATATCGAGCCGTTCATAGGCGGTACTACGTCCCGCATCATGTTGTTTTTTGATGCGCTCCTCACCACCCTTTGCGCGGCTCTGAGCGCGTTTTTGGCGCAATTCATCTAATTTCGGATTATCTGTCATATTCCTATCCTTAATTGTAGTTCTATAAGAATTAAATCAAGACTACCAATTTATACACAGTGAATCAATAGTCTAACGTTTGTCATCAATTGATGCAACACTCGGTTAATCCCAAGCCAATTCATTATCGCATGTCCTATTTCAACGGTTCTAATTCGCCCAAAAGTGTTGGTATCAATTCAGAGACAGTCGGGTGAACATGCACCGCATTCTTCATGACGGTATACGGTGCTTTGGCATACATCAAATCAACGATGCTATGCACAATTTCATCACCGCCAATGCCAAAAATCGCCGCCCCCAAAAATAACCCTGTCTCTGCATCAATCAACACCTTCATCAAACCATACGTCTCATCACGTTCTAGCGCACGGGCAATATGACTCATCGGCTTAATGCCAATCAACGCCTTCCGACCAGACTCACGCACCTCTTGTTCGCTCATCCCAACCCGCCCCAATGGAGGGTCTATATACACCCCATACACAGGGATGCGGTCAGAGACTTTGCGTTGTCCGCCGTTCAATTGGTCAACAATAATTTCGTGGTCATTCCATGAGGTATGCGTGAATGCACCACGCCCATTGACATCGCCAACTGCCCATATCCCGTCAACATTGGTCTGCAAATGGTCATCTACGACAATATACCCGCGTTTATCGGTCTCTACACCCGCCTTATCCAACCCCAATTTATCGGAATTTGGCTTGCGACCAATCGCAACCAGCAGATGAGACCCCTCTACCTGAGAAGCGACCCCATCCGTCTCAATGAATAATCGCACACCATTAGGTGTTGCTTCGACCCGTGTGGTTTTCGTCTTGAGCCGAATATCCAACCCTTCATCGGTTAAGATACGCAAGGCCTCTTGGACAATATCGGCATCTTCGCGTCCCATAATTTGGTCTCCCAGTTCAATCACCGTGACCTCACTGCCCAACCGCCGAAATGCCTGTGCATATTCCAACCCAATATACCCACCACCAATGATCACCAAATGCTTAGGCAAGGCTGTCAGTTGCAAAATACTGACATTATCCAAATAATCCACCGTGTCTAGCCCTGCAATCGGTGGCACAAACGCCCGCGCCCCTGTGTTGATATAAATGCGGTCAGATTCTATCACATCATCCCCCACCCGCACCCGCTTAGACGATTCAAACACCCCAAAATGGCGATAAATTGTCAAATTATCAAGGCTTGTCAGATTTTCTTCTAGCCCACCCCGAAATTGCTGAACAATTGCCTGTTGACGTGCCATGACTTTGGCAAAATCTACCCGAATTTCACCTGTATGCACACCAAAATCGGATGCACGACGCGCCATATATGCCACACGCGCACTAGCGACAACCGTTTTCGTTGGCGAACAGCCTGTATTCACACACGTCCCCCCCAAATGAGCGCCTTCTACCAATGCCACCTTCCAGCCACGCGCCACAAAATCCCGTGCCAACGGCGGTGCCGCTTGTCCTGCGCCAATGATAATCGCATCATATTTCGTCATATCGCTTGCTCCTCATATATATTTGGTGAAGATTATTCTACACCACAGGTGGACGATACTCGCCAAATACCCCGCGTAACGTATGGGCAATCTCGCCCAGTGTCACATCATTTTCGACACATTCGATAATGATGGGCATCAGGTTATCTGTGCCACGCGCCACACTATCCAGACGATGACGCAGTTCATTCACCTTGTCATTATCCCGTTCTGCCCGCAATTGTGCCAGTTTTTGTTTTTGCGCCTCTTCGATAGCGGGGTCTACACGCAACATATCGGGCTTTTCTTCATGCTCAACCGTGAACTGATTCACCCCCACCACCACCTGTTCACCATGTTCTACCGCTCGTTGATAATCATAGGCGGCATTTTCTATTTCGCTGTTGATAAACCCCGCATCAATCGCATTAAGCGCCCCGCCAAGTTCATCAATTTGGGCGATATACGCCTCTGCCCGCTTATAAATATCATCGGTGAGCGCCTCAATCATATAACTCCCCGCCAATGGGTCTACCACATCCGCCACACCCGTCTCGTGCGCGATGATTTGTTGCGTCCGCAGGGCAATCTGCACGGCGTGTTCGGTGGGTAGCGACAATGCTTCGTCTTTACTATTGGTATGGAGCGATTGCGTACCACCTAGCACCGCCGCCAACGCCTGCATCGTCACCCGCACAATATTATTATCGGGTTGTTGCGCCGTGAGTGTACTGCCACCCGTCTGGGTATGAAACCGCAACATCCAGCTACGCGGGTCTTTTGCGCCAAACCGATGACGCATAATATGCGCCCATAACTTGCGTGCGGCACGAAATTTTGCCACTTCTTCCAGAAAGTTATTATGGGCATTGAAGAAAAAAGATAGTTGTGGCGCAAATTCATCCACATCCAACCCCGCAGAAATCGCCGCCTCCACATAAGCAATGCCATTGGCGAGCGTAAACGCCACCTCCTGCACCGCCGTACTACCCGCCTCGCGGATATGATACCCGCTAATGCTGATAGTATTCCATTTGGGGACATTCACCTTGCAATAGGCAAACAGGTCGGTGATGAGACGCATCGAATGTTTTGGGGGATAGATATATGTCCCGCGTGCGATATATTCTTTCAGAATATCGTTCTGCACCGTCCCACTCAATTTAGCGGGGTCTACACCCTGTTTTTTCCCCACCGCGATATACATCGCCAGTAAAATGGTCGCAGGCGCGTTAATCGTCATGCTCGTCGAGACTTTATCCAACGGGATTTGGTGAAACAACGTCTCCATATCGCGCAAACTCGATATGCTCACACCGACCTTCCCCACTTCACCAAGTGCCATCGGGTCATCGGCATCGTAGCCGATTTGGGTGGGCAAATCAAACGCCACCGATAAACCACTTTGCCCTTTATCTAGCAAAAACCGATAGCGCGTGTTCGATTCTTCTGCCGTCCCAAATCCCGCATATTGGCGCATCGTCCAAAAGCGCGTGCGGTACATTGTCGGTTGCACACCCCGCGTAAATGGATATTCCCCCGCAAATTCTTCATCGGCTTGTGGCACATCATCCGCCGTATACAATCGGTCTAACGGAATCCCCGATGATGTGGTGAAAACTGGCTTACGCTCACCAAATTTTTTTAATACAGGGTCTAATGTCTCGCGTTGCCAACGCCCTTTATCATTCGGTTGGTCGTCCATCGCCTTCTCCTTCTTTTAGGGGATAAAAAGCACGCAGTGGCACATCCACACCACGAAAATTGTCAAATGTCAAATCTGTGCCAACAATGCCCAACGCATGACGCACACGCCCAAACAATTCCACATAACTCTGTGTGAAAGCAGGCGCATCCGATAAGCCTAGTTGCGTCCGCAATCCGTCAATTTTGCTAATTTCCCCCTCAATTTCGACAAAATTGCCGTATGGCATTTCATCTAGCACAATTTCGACATCATCAAATACATAGGTGGTGCGATATTTCTCATACACCAAAAATGGATGATACCCCAACCGCCCCAAAATCACCTGCATCGCGTCAAAATCGCTAATCGTGACCTCTGCCTCAAATTTCTCGGTGATGTCACCATCCCCTTTTTCGGATAACGGCTCTTTATAGGTGAGTCGCACACGGTCATCTTGGCGTAAGCGCACCACAATATCGCGCCCCGTGAGCGTTTTATCGGCATCTTCATACCGCACATTACGTTCATATAGGCGCGGTTTGGTGAGCGTTGCGCCCATTCTATCCAATATCGCCAACACAGGCGCAAAATTGGGGCAATATAACTTAATTTCAGATTCAGTATATAGATTCGACATTAGTTTCTCTCAAATTTGACGCAATGCCTCTGGCATAAACGTCTGAATAATTGTCAATAGGCGCATGTAGATAGGGTCTTGTGCGGGAATCGCAAACAGCACCGCCTTAATAAAACTCCCGCCACCACGCTCAAATAGGCATAAATCCGCGCCTACCAACGGCATATCACGCTGGTCTACTAGCTTATCAAAAGCACTCGGACGCACCGCCTGAATAAATGCCTCAAATTGGGCATCTGTCCATGTGCGTGTGAGAGGCTTGTTATCAAACTGCCCCACATACACCGCTTCTAGGATATTCTGTGTCGCGCCCCGCTTGAGCGTCACCACAACATCACTCGTGCGCCTATCGGGATGATACACCGTCACCCGATACACCGCTTTCACGCTATGAACATCTGCCAATTGTTTAACACTCAGCAAGCCACACCGTTCCGATATTCCCCGCAAAAAACCTATATAATGTTCCATGTATCAATCTTTTTTGATAAATAAATTCATTCAAACCACCCCAATGCCCTATTTTCTAATATACACAATAAGATAAGACAGGCGGTAAATATCAATCTGTCTGCGCCACCAAAATCCGTTAAAATGGGTTGATATACCTATTTTAACGGGACAAATTGGCATGATATTGGCATGATATTGGCATGATATTGGCATGATGTAGGCATGATGTAGGCATGATGTAGGCATGATGTAGGCATGATATTGGCATGATATTGGCATGATGTAGGCATGGTGTAGGGGCTTGCCATGGCAAGCCCCGCTCGCACCAATGAAATTTTCAACCATCTATCATCAGCACAACCTTGCCAAACACCTCAAATTCTGCCAGTGTCGCTTGTGCCTCTTTCGCCTGATTCAGTGGATAAACCGCCCCAATGACTGGTTTGAGCGTCCCATTGAATACCAAATTCATCACCTTCACGTAATCCTGATGCGGACCCATCGTGCTACCGATAATGCTAATCTGCCGTGCAAAAACTTGGCGCAAATCCAGTTCGACAAAGGGTCCACTGGTGTTTCCTACCACCAACATCCGCCCCCCAATGCGTAAGGCGCGGATGCTATCGTTAAATGTAGATGTCCCCACATTATCAATCACCACATCCACACCCTGCCTGTTGGTCATCTTATACATTTCTTTAGACCAATTGGGAATAATTTCGCGGTTAATCGTCACATCTGCGCCAAGTTCAGTCGCTTTTTGGCATTTTTCGGCATTACTACCGACCACATACACGATTGCACCTGCGAGTTTGGCAATTTGGATAGAGGCGCTATTCACACCCCCACCAGCCCCAACAATCAGAACAGATTCACCCGCTCGCAAACCGCCCCGTGTCATGAGCGAGTGCCACGCCGTCAGATACACCAGCCCCACCGATGCCGCCTCTTCATAACTTACATGGTCGGGCATTTTCATCAGATTACGGACAGGCAACACGGCATATTCAGATGCCACCCCCGTCACCGATTCGCCCAAAATATGAATCCGTGACTGATTTTCGAGTCCAGTCATCAAAGCAGGGCTATCTGGCTCAACGATAGTGGGGTCAATACACACCCTATCCCCCACCGCAAACGCCGTCACACCCGCGCCAAGCGCATCCACCACACCCGCGCCATCGGCACATATGATATGGGGCATGGGCAAATTTAACCCAGGCCAACCCAGCCGTACCCACAAATCCAACCGATTCAGCGCCGCCGCCTTCATCTTGAGGCGCACCTCGCCCGATTGTGGTTGTGGGATAGGCAAATCATCCACCACCGCAACGACTTCTGGTCCACCGTGTCCTGTGATAACAGCCCCCCGCATTAGCGCAATCCCAATTCGTTGCGGGCAATCACCATGCGTTGCACCTCGCTTGTGCCTTCATAAATACGGGTGATACGTGCATCACGGTAATACCGTTCTACCGCCAATTCCTTGCTATAACCCATACCGCCATGAATCTGCACCGCTTCATCGGTGACAAACATCGCCGCTTCACTCGCAAATAATTTGGCAATACTCGCTTCTAATGTAAACCGTCCGCCTGTGGCTTCTGCGCGTTGTTTGGCGAGTACCGCGTTATAAATAAGCGCCCGTGACGCTTCGATTTTCACCTTCATATCGGCTATTTTTTGCTGAATCATCTGGAATTGTCCAATAGGACCGCCAAACGCCGTGCGTGTCTTGGCATAATCGAGGCTCAATTCGTATGCCGCCTCTGCAATCCCCAACGCTTGCGATGCAATGCCAATCCGCCCCGCATCCAACACCGTCATGGCAATCTTAAACCCTTGACCAACTTCCCCCAGAATATTTTCGACCGGACACAGATAATTTTCATACACAATTTCGCTGGTGGCGCTGGCACGGATACCCAACTTGGGTTCTTTTTTAGAGCGGATAAACCCGTCTTGGTGGGCATCAATCAAAAACGCAGTAATGCCCTTATTGCCTTTTTCTGGTGCTGTCATGGTGAATAGCACCAATGTATCAGCAACAGGTCCGCTTGTCACCCAACTTTTGCGCCCATTGATGATATAGTGCGTCCCCGCATCGTTTAATACGGCACGACTCGCCATCGTCCCCGCATCACTGCCAGACATCGGCTCTGTGAGGCTATACGCGCCAATTTTTTGACCACTAGCAACAGGTTTGAGGAATTGATGCTTTTGTTCCTCTGTCCCAAATTTCATAATGGCATAGCCAAATAGCGAATTATTCACGCTCAAAATGGTGCTATGGCTGGCATCGGCTTTTGCCACTTCTATCATGGTGAGCGCATACGCCAGCGTATCCATCCCCGCCCCGCCATATTCTTCAGGAACTTCGATGCCCATCAAACCCATTTCACCCATTTTTTTAATCGTCTGCATGGGAAAATCACCCGCCTCATCCAATTCCGCGGCGATAGGGGCAATCTCTTTTTGAGCAAAATTCCGCACCATCTTGACCAATTCTTTGTGGTCTGGAGTCATTTCTAATGTCAAAGAAGTCTCTAAATTTGTCGCAACAACCATTTTATTTTTCTCCCAAATTATTTTTTAGACTGCGATGCACAAATTATAACACACGCAGATAGGCGCATGGTATATCACACCATATCACCCCGCCAATGGTCATAAAAAATTCAATACAAAATTCACCTTGCGCCGATTTTGCGATATGATAAGGTGAATCAATATACTGTTATCCAATCTGATAGGTGGTGATTTTGGCAGATTTACTCGCAGTGGATGAAGCACTTAACCGCATCCTCAATCAACTATCGCCCTTACCGATAGAACACATACCCCTTCTCGCGGGATACAATCGTATCCTCGCGCAATCTATCACTGCGCCCACATCCCTGCCCCCATTCGCCAATTCGAGTATGGATGGTTATGCTGTTCTCGCAACAGATACCACCACCGCCACCAAAGACACCCCCGTCTCATTAGAAGTGGTCATGGACATCCCCGCAGGCACATTTCCACAAGCATCACTCGACAACGGGCAAGCCGCCCGCATCATGACAGGTGCGCCCATCCCAGACGGTGCAACCGCTATCATCCCCGTAGAAAATACCGATGGTGAGTGGGATAAATCTGCATCATCTGGCTTAAAATCGCCCATCAACATTTTTCGTGCCGTCAAACATGGGGATTATATCCGCCCTATCGGTGAAGACATCACAGCAGGCGACACCATTGCCCATGCAGGTGATAAATTGCGCCCCCAAGAAATTGGCGTACTCGCCTCGTTGGGATTTGCCACCATTCCCGTATTCCGCCGTCCGCGTGTGGTGATTTTGTCCAATGGCGATGAACTCGCAGAACTAGGGCAACCGCTTGGGCAAGGGCAAATTTATGATAGCAACCGCTATACCCTCGCGGGAATCGTTTTAGCTTGTGATGCAGAGCCTCTTTTGCTCCCCACCGCCAAAGACACCCCAGAGAGCATACGCGCCCTATTTGCCGATGCACTCGACCAAAAACCCGATATGATTCTCTCTAGTGCAGGGGTATCTGTCGGGGCGGCAGATTTTATCCGCGATATTCTGGCAGAACTCGGCAATGTAGATTTTTGGCGGATTAATATCCGACCGGGCAAGCCACTGGCATTTGGACAAATTGCGACTATCCCCTTTTTCGGATTACCGGGCAATCCCGTCTCTGCGATGGTCACATTTGAAGTATTCGTCCGCCCCGCATTGTATAAAATGAGTGGCAAGCAATTACCCATACCCACCATTCGCGCCCGTCTGAGCCATACCATCACTTCTGATGGCAGAGAAAGTTATCTGCGCGTCTTTTTACAAAAAACTGCCGATGGCACATGGTCTGCCACCCTCACAGGCACACAAACATCCAGCGCACTCGTCTCGATGTCAAAAGCCGATGGCTTACTCATCCTACCCGCAGGCACAACCATCGCCCACGAAGGCGAATTTTATCCCGTCCGCTTGTTAAAAAGCGAGTTACTCTATTCAAATTGAAAGGATTTACATCATGTCTGTAGCACAATCTGTCCGACCCGAAACACTCGCGCATAATCCTGCCAGTAAATGGCTCAATTTGCGAAATTTCTCATTGTTATTGGTGTTTTTGGGGCTTTTAGTGAGTGGTTATCTGAGCTATGTCAAAATAACCAATGTGCCAATGGTGTGTCCAAGTGGCGATGGAAGCGCATTCAATTGCGATGTTGTCCAAAATAGCATCTATGCCTATATGCCACCCCGTTCTGGCATCGCCATCGCGTGGCTTGGCTTTGGGACATATTTGGTCATCGGTGCGCTACTTTTACTGCAAAAACGCATCACGTTTTTCCAAGAATGGGGCGTTCCAATCACATTTGGGGTTGTGACCTTTGCATTTTTGTTTTCGGTGTATTTGGTCTATGTCCAAGCGGTATTGCTAAGAGCATTTTGTATGTGGTGTCTGATACACGAAGTCATCATGACTATTTTATTTGTGGTCACGGTTATTCGCCTCATCTTGTTCCTGAACAAACCACACGTAGCAGAGGCATAAATCACACCTCACCCACTCAATGAGGGGCTATCGAAATAGCGATGCCCCTCATTTTTTGTGTGTTCATATCACTTACTTGGTGTTGCTATGTTCACGGAGGGTACGTGCGATAATATCTTCTTGCGATTTGCGCGTATCACGACGATTTCTGGCATTGCGGTTATTAGCAGAATTTTCGTCTTTGCCCATCGCCTTGCGGAAAGCCATTTCCATAGAAGTGAATGACTCATCGTCTTTTTCATCTGGGGCGGCTTCATAGGCTTCGGATTGGGTTTTCATGCTCAAATCAATTTGACGTTTCTTGCGGTTGATTTTTAAGACGCGCACTTGCACTTCTTGGTCAACCTTGACCACATCACCCGGATTTTTCACATAACCGTCTGCTAATTCAGACACATGCACCATACCAGGGCGTTCTGCGCCAATATCAACAAACACACCAAAGTTTTCAATCCGTACAACTTTACCCGTCAACATTTGACCTTCGCCAATGCTATCCCAGCTCATGGTTGGTTGTGCGACCAATGTGAGGGCAATACGTCCGTTTTCTATCTTATAGATATAAACGGTGAGTTTTTCGCCCACTTTTAGCACATCACCAACACTCTTCACATCAGATTTGCCCAATTGGGAAACGTGCAACAATCCATCTTGACCAACACCGACATCCACAAATGCACCATAAATTTCAATGCGCTTGACAGTGCCTTCTAATGCCATACCAACTTGCAAATTACCAATTGCTTTTGGGGTAGATTCTTCACTCATATTTCCCCGACTCCTTTTATTATTAAACACAATAATAGAGATACGATTTTTTGCCACTAAGGGCATTAAGGGCAGATTCTCTCACAGAAAACCTGCCCATAAATGATGTTTATACACTGCGTGATAAGTAAAATCAGGCGCAGAAAATAACCGTTATTAGCTTTCTGGGGTTGTTTCTGATGCTGGAGCATCGGTGGTTTCACCCTCAGCTACGGGAACAATCTCAAACTCGCTTTGCATATAAACGTTAAACGTCTTATAACCGTCCCATGCGTGTAAACTGCTGGTTTGCAACAATTCGTCCATCAAATCGGCGGTCAAATAAGCAAACCCAACCACTTCACTACGGTCGCTAATTTGCCCATTTTCGCCTTCAACAAAGACATAAATGAGCATAGGGATAGTTGGATAATATACACTAACTAATGCTTGGTCGCCACTCACCGTATCACCAATAATATAGCTTGGTTCACCGTGTTTTTCAACCACTTCACCTAAACGAGTACGTGGAGTGGTCTGTGCGACAATAAATGATACCGTTACGCTGTCTTCAGAAAACATCTGGCAACAATTATCACCGTCTCTTTGCGCCCATGCCGCGCCAATTTGTTGGGTGGCTTCATCGGTACGAGTTTGCAAGCTCATAAGGGTGGTATCGTCACGAATAATATTTAACGCATCATTCCAGCCAGTTTCACCTGGAATAATCCCACGCCAGCAAGGTGCGGCACATGGCTCATCCGAGACAAAACTGTCATCTTGTAATAAACGATCGCTACGTAATTGGGGGGTTGGCGCACACGCCGCAATCAGGAACACTAAACCAACGAGGAGGAGGATATTCCGCAACTTCATGTCTTTTTCTCTCTTGATGAAAATTGGATATTTATCATAGATTTTTCACTGTTTGGAAACTATGCCACTTGAGTGGCTGTAGAGTAAAACCGCACTTCTTTCGTATAGGTATAACAGTCTAAATTATCCCCGAAGGGCGCGGACTTTTGCTGTAAAGCGGGTGTCCTCTGACCCACTCCGCTTGCGCGGGTTAAGGTCACCTCGTCACTGTTATCCATCGGTTTATGTATGCATGGCACTGGCTTAACCACTTACACCTGTTTAATCATGCACCGCACAGTTCAGGGCTGGTGAAGCACCCCAAAGTGCCTATATATTCGACAGTAACAGTGCCATTGCTGGCTTAAACTGGTCAGAATAGGCTTTTAACAAGCCACTCCCTTTTCAGGTAGATGGTATCTGACGTGTGATTAGAAAGGCTGTCTCTACAGGAAGAAATTCCCGATTACTTCCATCTAAAAAATTTAGAAGGAGTATAGCGTAATTCAGGTGTTGATGCTAGTCACAATTAGAAAACGGTAGGAAAACCCACTTAATTATTGCCAAAAAACAAATTTCACCCTCTTTTTGAGGAAAAAACTATCACAAGGCAGACCATAGTCATGCCTTGTGATAAGAAAAAATGAGCCGAAAAATCTTACGGTTGTGGTGCTGGTGGAACAGGTCGTTCTATTTGCAATGACAAGGTATACGGACCTGTCGTACCGCCATATATCGCCCCAAAGTGTGTGGCAAGGATATAATAACGTCCATTTGCCCCAAGTGCCACACGGTTGATGAGCGAATTGCGCGTATCGGCATTGGCATCATCATTTCGGGCAATTTCGACTTGATTGGGGTCAATCAAAAATAGCAACGTATCGAGTGTTGGCAATGTTCCATTCATGGTAATTGTCACCACATCGCCCACCAACCCATCAAACGCATACACATCAAATTTGTTATCTGGGCGAATATTTCCCGTCAGATTGATACCGGGTTGCATGACAATGGCAGATTCCAACTCTGCCTGATACGGCAATGTCTCGCTTCCGCCAATAATACCACCCAAGCCAGGGGATGCTGTGCCATCTACATTAATCGTAAAACTAGAGACATATCGCTCATTAAAGCGGATGCTATTGGTCTCTGTAAAGATGAGTTCACCACCCACCACCACATAGATAGTGAAGGTGACAGGGCGCGTATCGGTACATTCGCTCTGATACCAAATTTCCAGTTCATACGAGCCAACATCTTGTGTGCCATTGGGCCAATAGATGTGGTAAACAGGCGGTGGTGTGAGCGCCGTCACACAATTTTTATTGCCTGTGGATGTCAATAACCCACCACTGCGGACACTAGTCGCATCGTCATACACAGAATCGCCAAAGGGGTCACGCACCAATAATTGCAAATCGGCGTTGGTATCCCATGTGAGCGTCACTTCAATATCGCCCGTGGGCAAATTGAGATTCACAGCCCGTTCTGGAGATTCTTCTGCCACCAACAATGAATAAGACCCTTCTGTCCCGCCAACATCCTTGCCATACCGACTCGCAAAGACCAAATATGTCCCTGCGGCGGGCAAGCGTGTAGATATGGCAGAATTGGTATCTGCGGGGCTATTCACATCATCGTTATCGGCAATAATTGTGCCAGCACTATCGAACAAAATGAGCAGTGTATCCAAATTGCCCACAGTCGTATTCATAGCGATATTGACCAATTGCCCTGCCGTCCCTGTGAAGGTATAGACCTGATAATATTGGTCTCCCGCAATAACACCTTCGGTCGGGTTATTCAAAAATAGCGGGCTAGATGGTGTGGTCAGAATCTCATTGGTCGAAATCGGCAATACACGAGTATCGGTATATAACCCGCCTTGTGTGGTTGTGCCAGTGGTATCTGCATTGACCACAAAACTAGCGATATGCACCGTTGCATCATTGCCAGTAGGTGGTTGCAATGTCCCGACAATGGGGTCTAATGGGATGCCATTCACATCTACCGCCACCGTAAAATCAACTGGTGCAGGGGTATCGCTACAGACATTCCGATAATAGACCAATACCTCATACCGACCCGCAGGCAAAGACCCACCACGCCAAGTCGCCGTCTCTGTGGCGGGGGGTGTGGTTAGGACTTCACATAACCCGTTGACATCTGCACCAAAAACACCCGTGCCATCGTTGGTAGACCGCGAATCCCAAAATAAGGTTGTGCCATTGGGCGCACGGACTTGCAGATTGAGGTCATCTTGTGTATTCCAAGACAACGCAACATTAATCCCACCGGTGAGCGTCAATTGGCTGGTTGTGAATGTCATGGGAATAACGGGGGTAGTGGGTGGCAATTGCAAATCTGGCGTGGGTTCTGCTGTCACCACAGGCACTTCTTCTGTCACTGTAACAGGCGGAATGACGGCAGTCTCACCCGTGAGGGTTAATGTCACCACAAAATCGCCACCGAGCGCCGTCACCACACCGGGGGTAATGAGTACCGTCACATAATATGTGCCAGTCAGACCCAATGGGACATTTTCGATGAGGCTTTCTGCCCCACTTGTCGCGCCTGCGGGTTTTTGTGTCTGACCCAATACGGTGCCAGACGCATCGCTCAAAATCATCGTGAGCGCAAAACCTGTTTCACTAGCAATACTCAAACTGGCGGTATTGCCTACAGTCGCTGTAAATGTAAAAATTTGCGCCGCATCGCCTTGTGCAATCCGTCCAGTGGTCGCAACACCAGACACAAGGACATTCGTCGTTTGTGCGCCGACTCCCATCACCAAAAAGATGGCTATCAAGGTAAAAATAAAATGTCTGGATATCATTTTCATATCAAATTTATCTCCCGTACTTGCGTATAAATCCGCAAATGGTTCTATGCGCTAGTGTAACCTAAAATTAAGCCACTGCCTATTGTGCCTAAACACCGATTTACCAACGCTCACGGGGCAACAGGCTGTGCCGTTGCCGCCACCGCAGGGCGTAATTCCACCGATGTCGTCAATCCTTCATACACATCAATAATCCGCGAGAGGCGCTGTCCATCGTATACGGAAATCACCTCATAGCGCCCTGCGGGGACATCCCCAAAGATAAAATTTTCGTCCCAATTGGGGTCAGAATTGACCTGATTAACTGTCCCATCAAAAATATAGGTGGTCGTCGTGCCTTCAAACCATCGTGAGGAATAATTTCGTAAGGTGACATCGGAATCGGGGATAAAATTCCCTCTACTATCCACCAAGCGCCCCGCAATCGTGCCATGCCCAACAAACGGGACTGTCCACAAAATAGGATTCACCGTATCACCATAGCCGTTTGACCCCAAACGCACCTCAAAGTGCAAATGTGGACCCAAAGACCGCCCAGTATTGCCACTGAGCGCAATGACATCCCCCATAGCAACCACATCCCCGGTACTCACCAGTGACTGTTCCAGATGGGCATAGAGGGTGAATAACGGCAAGCCATCCCAGCCAAAATCGTGTTCAATGATGACCACATTACCATAACTAGCAGAATTGCCCCATACCGGATTTTCTGGTGTGGATGCAAACTGAACAATCCCACTCCCTGCCGCCCGCACTGGCGACCCTGTGGGGTTTGGAAAATCCACCCCATGATGAATCCGCAACGGGTTCAAATCTTCTAGCCCATCCGCACCATACGGGTAATAAAATAACCCTCTGCTCACCCCATTAGAGTCTATGGGACGGGCAAAAATATAATGGTCACGACCCAATGGGTCACGATTTTGTGGCACAGATAACGGCGGGGGCATCCATTCTAATGTCACTTGGGGTTGTGCCGCCACCACAATGGGCGTACCGGTTTGGGCAGGCTGTGGGGTGGGCGTTTGAGCGACTATTGTGGGTGTAGACGGCAAACTAAACTGGCTATTTGCGCTACTATCAACCACATTCACCGCCGAAAATGGGGTCATGGTGAATTCACTGACGGGGGGCAAAGTCGGTGCAATAAATTGCTGTGTGGGAATTTCGATGGTCGGAAATGCCGTCCCTTGCTCAGAAAATCCCGCCTGCAACACCTCTTGCCATGTGTTTGATTGTTGGGTAGGTGGTGCTTGTGAGGGGATAATCACCCGCACAGGTGTAACCCCTTGTGCATTGTTATAGAGCAATAACCCAAATGCACCAAATACCATAAAAAATATCACGACTGTAAATACACCCGCAGAAGAACTTTGTCTTTTCCGCATAAGCCTCTATCCTCAAAACTAAGGTTGTTGTGTGAGGGTCGGTATGGGCGCGGGAGTTGGTGTTGGCACAAATCCGCCCAATTGCGATTCGGCATATAATTCACGCATGGCATTATACCATTGCAAACCGTCTCGCTTCTGGAATATCCAATAACTCCGTCCATTAAAGTTATTGCGCCAGTCGCTGGTCGTCGCATCGCGTGTCCAGCCATAATCCAATGCCAATGTGGTCAAATCCACATAATAACCACTCGGCATCTGACCGCGCAACCGCCCACCCTGATTATACGCATCCACATCGCCCTGAACCGCCGCCGAAAAATCCCATGGCATCCGTCTGAGTGGCTCACCCAAAGACCCATTTTGTGCCGTTTCTGCCACACGCACATAAATACGCCAATAGGTCGCTAAATCGCTATCTTCGCGTATCACCTCAAATGGTGGCGGAAAACCAACCTGATTGCGATTAATCGAAAACGCCCTGCCCGTATAATGCCAATTGCGGACAGGCTCACCTACTTGCCTACGATGTTCCAAAGTCCACAGCGCATCGGTAATATCGCCCAAAAAGTCTACCCCAATCACTTCATTGGCACGCACACGCAATTCATTAAACGAATCATTCACGCGCTCGCTCAAAATAGGTTGCGATGCATTGCTAACATTCACCAGCGCCCCAAGTCCATAGGGCGGGTCGCCAGATGGTGGACGTTCTTGTTCAATAAACAACGGGTCGGTATTTGCCAATGGAAACCCGCCCGCATTAACCAATGCAGGGGGCAGAGGCGCATCCATCCAAAACGGATGCCCTGCCCCAAATGGTGCTTGTATGACCTCTGTCGCCACCCCACCATCACTAAACGAGGCAACCGTGATAAATGTCGCCGATAAATCGGTGGCATCCACCATAAAGGCAATACTCAAACCATCTGGCGACCAAGCAGGCATCCGTCCGCGCCGAAAGGCTTGGGAGGGGCTATTATTGGTCAAATCTTGCACAAATACGGTTTCAATACCATTTTCTGGGGCGCTAAATGCCAATGTATCACCATCGGGCGACCATGCAGGATAATCTTCCTGACGATTTGGCGTATTCGTGACATTGACTGTATCACCCGTATTAAAATCGAAAATGTAAATATCCTGATTACCATCGCGCCACGATACAAACGCGATTCGCCGTCCATCGGGCGACCATGCAGGCGAAAAATCGGGCGCATCCGATGAAGCAGGCAAACGTTGTGGCACTTCAGACCCGTCTGACCTCATAAAATATAAATCGAGGTGGGTAGTCTGCTGATAGCTCTCATACACCAAGTACAAATCATCGGGCGACCATTGCGGATTTGCCTCAAACGCTAAATTAAACGTCATGCGGTTTGTGCCACCCGTCCGCAGGTCATAAATATACAAATCCCAGTTACTATCTTCTCGGCGGGAGGCATATGCCAAGCGTGTGCCATCATGTGACCATGCGGGGTCTCTGTCATCTTCGGGAGAATTGACAATCCGCAAAGCGTTGCGCGTCCCTACAGGCACAGCCCATATATCCCATTGTCCCGCTTCGCGCACCACATACGCCAGCGTCCCTGCCGATTGCAACACGGCAGGAATCGGGGTGATAGTTGGAATAGCTGTCGGCACATTTAGCACCACCGCAGGTTGTTCTGCAGATTGTGTTGGCACACCCACATTTAAGCCCAAATTGGGACTTAATGGGGCAATGGGTGTTGTATTAGGACGTGAAGTTGCCCAAATGACCACCCCAATCAGCACCATCAACACCACGACAATCAAGCCACTCAATACTCGATTTTGGGCGCGAAGAGGGTCTTCTGCGAGGGTTGTATCTATCTCGACACGCGCAGAACGGCGTGCCATCGCGCTCGATGTGCCATCAGAGACCCCGCGCACCGCTTTTCCGCCGATATTGGTCGCGCCTTTGGTGGCACTCTTGCCTGTGATGCTGACCACTCGCCCAAGTTTATGCAATATCCAAAACAAAATATCGCGCAAAAAGCGTAACACACGCAATAACAATGTGGCGAGTCCCACAACCACCGCCAAAAGAACACCACCAGCCCCAAGCCCACCCTTACTAAATATCCCAAATACCACCGACACACTATCTGTCATGATGAGGACAACAAAGGAGAAACTTTTGAGGATAAAGAGTCCAAATTTATCTGTTAGCCGATACGTCCGTAATAGCATATACCCAACTCTACCTTGTGGCGCGACTTTACCTGTCGCATTGTACAAACAAATTGCACCCATAGCAAATAAACTTCCTAACGAAAACCCGCCTATTCTGTTAGAATCTGCTAATTATGATTGTCTTTTTGAATTATTTAGGTCATGATTAGATAAATGGAGAAAAATGGAGTGTGTTGGATATGAATCCTCGTTATTACCTAAAATTTGTATTGATTATTGGCATTTACGCCCTCATTATGGTTAATGGGGTGTCATTTGCACAAGAGAGTAGCTCACAAACCACACATATCGTCGCCCCGGGTGATACTCTCTATCGCATCGCCCAACAATATGGGGTAGATGTCACCACATTGGCACAAGCCAATAATATCGCCAACCCAAGCCTCATCTATCGGGGGCAAGTGCTGGTCATCCCTGGTCTCACTGTACCCGATGACAGCGCACAAGTTCAAAATCCACTCATCGCAGGCACGCCTATTGTCCATGTCGTGCAACGAGGTGAATCATTAGGGGTCATTGCCGCCCAATATGGCACAACCGTTGAACTCATCCTACAATCCAACGCCATCCCCAACGCCAATCGTATTCTTCCGGGACAAAACCTCAATATCTGGGCATCGCCAGAAGTGGTCGCACAAAACGCTCCTGCCCCAGTGGTCGCACAACCAGTCCAACCGCCACCCACCACCAATATCAGCTATACCGTGCAACCGGGTGAAACATTGGGAATCATCGCCCAACGCTATGGCATGAGCTGGTCAACACTCGCCCAAATGAATGGCATTTATGACCCCAATCATATTATTGTTGGGCAATCTATCCTCATCCCTGCATTAAATAGTGAGGGTGGAATTCAAGACATGGGCATCATCACGGGCATCTATGATTCACAAGCCCCTGCCCCATCGCTCACATTGGGCAAATTTATTTTGATAGATTTAAGCGATTCCAAAGTCTATGCCTATCTGGATGGCATTTTGGTGCGGAGCGTTTTGGTATCCACAGGCTTACCTGCCACCCCCACCGTACTGGGACAATTCACCATCCGCCAACGTGTCCGCGCCCAAACGATGAGCGGACCGGGATATTCTCTGCCCAATGTGGAATGGGTGCTATATTTTTATCAGGGATATGCCCTACACGGCGCATATTGGCATACCAATTGGGGCAGACAAATGAGTCACGGATGTGTGAATATGCCCAATCATGAGGCACAATGGTTCTTTGAAAATTTTGGAGAAATTGGCACGCCTGTGCATGTCCAAGCATAGATAAATCCACACAAATGGCGGGATATACGCCTATGGGGTGTATATCCGCCTATCGGGTGTATATCCGCCTATGGGGTGTATATCCGCCTATGGGATGTATATCCGCCCAAATCGCAACCATTAATCTTGAAAAGGCAACCACATGGTCATTAATATTGGGGACATCTATTGGCTACACACAGAATCAGAAGACGAAATTCCACATCCCCATGTCATCATCTTCACAGATGACCAACACACTCTCTTTGCAATGTATGCTTTGACGACCAATATGAAAAAAATTAGCATCCCTGGAAATATTTTATTGGATGTGGATGAAGGCAATTTGCCCAAGCAGAGTATTGTCGAAGTTGGCAAAGTATCTACGGCAGATAAATCTCAATTAGGGGAATATATCGGGTCATTAAGCGAAAAACGGGTGAAACAGATAGTCAGTGGTATCATCCAACAAATCGTCTATTTCACCCCCTATCCGAATACTATCTAGGCAGGATTTACGCCCTCTAATCCGAGTTCTTTGGCTTTGGCTTGCATCGCCTTGAGTACCAATGGCACATGAAATTCCCATAAATCCACATTGAGCAATGCCGCGCCATCCTCGACATCTTGACGATTCACACCTCGCGCAAATGCCTTATCTTTCCATTTTTTCTTGATAGAAGAGACCTCAACATCGCGCACATCTTTCGATGGACGCACCAGCGCCGCCGCCGTGATGAGACCCGTGAGTTCATCCACCGCAAAGAGGGCTTTATCGCGCAAAGTCACACGGTCATCTGCGGCAAGCGGTCCATGACTCAAAATTGTGCGAATATCTTCCTCGCTCACGCCACGCTCGCGCAAAATTGGCGCTCCATCCATCGGGTGTTGCTCCAATGTAGGATGAACCTCCCAATCGAAATCGTGTAATAACCCCACCAACCCCCAGCTATGCACATCTTCACCATAATGCTCGGCATACGCCCGCATCGCAATTTCCACCGATAGCATGTGCTTCCGCAAACTATCCGACTGGACAAATTCACATACAATATCCCAAGCCTGTTCTCTGTTCATCGGTTATTATCCTTAAAAATCTGCTACTAAAATACTAATCGTTATCGGCTCACCGATGGGGATTTGTCCGCGTGTGCGAAGTTGCCACTGCCCAGAAATCGGCGTTTGGCTACCTACCGAAGGCAACCGCAAAACCATTACGAGGTCTACTATGCCACCGACTTCTACCGCCTCGCGCAACAATAGGGGTGTAAAACCAAAACTCTCGCCACTACCCGTTATAAAACGCAAAGAGGTATTTACTTCCCAACCACACGTCCCTGTATTGAGCAAGGTCAATGTGCGCGTATAATTGCTATTGGTGCGTTGATATGTGCCACCATCCGTCGCATCTAATGGCACTTGCTCCACAATGCTATAGTCAAACACACAGGCCGCATACGTGGCTGTTTGCTCCACAGCCGATGTTAGGGTCATATTTGGGGTGATAGACGGCGTAAATGTCTCGGTTGGGAGCGATGTGGCTGTCTCTGTTGGGGTATTACTCGCTGTTGGTGTTGGCGTATTAGGACGTGGTGTATTGGTCGGAATAGCCGTGCGAGTTGCAGTAGCACTCGGTGTATCTGTGGCAATAATCGCCACAGGTACTTCTGTCATTGGTTCAATTGTTGGTGTGGATAGCTCATCGGTGGGGGTAACTTCTTCGGTTTCATCTACCAATGCCACACTCGGCACACTCGGTTCAGATGGTGTGCCAATACCAGGAAAAATCCCCGCATTTGCGCCCACAACATACCCACCAATGAGAACAACCAACGCAAACGCGAGTGTCATCAACCACAATATCATCCTATTGGGCTTTTTATTCTTGGCGGTGGGGGTTGGTTTCGATTGCACCACCACCTTGCGTAATGGCAAGGTCGGGCTATCTATATCAAAATCTTTGGTCGTGCCTTTGGGCAATTTGAGCCGTTCTGTGGGCGTGGTGATATTGAGCGGTGCAATGCTACCAGAGAGCATCGCCTCTAATTGGCGAATATCCTCTATTAAATCACTCGCCGTATCATAGCGACCTTCGGGTTCTTTAGACATCAGCCGTGTGATGACATCATCTACGGGTTTTGGTAATTGGGGATGAGTCTCTAAGACCGATGGAACAGGGTCATTGAGGTGCTTCATGATAAGCGCAAGCGGTGTCTCTGCGTCATAGGGCAAATCGCCCGTGACCATCTGAAACATGATAATGCCTAGCGAATATAAGTCAGACCGTTCATCGCCTGTTTCGCCAACACCTTGTTCTGGCGACATATAAGCAGGTGTCCCCACCAACCCACCCGTCACCGTCATCTGTGACCCCTTCACAATTTTGGCAATCCCAAAATCGGTAAGAACAACCCTATGACCATCTTTAGAATCGAGCATCAGGTTGGCGGGCTTCACATCACGGTGAATCATCCCCGCACGATGGGCATACGCCAACGCACTCGCCGCCTCTCGGCTAATGCGGAGCGCCTCTTCTAATGGCAAAGGAATATTCTTCTTCTCAAAATCTGCCAGATGTTCTTTGAGCGTCATGCCATCTATGAGTTCCATCACCATATAATAACTTTCGGTGGCGTTATCATATTCAAAATCATACACCTGAACAATATGCGGGTGCTTGAGCCGTGCAATATTTTGCGCTTCTTTTTCAAACCGTGTGGCAAATTCATCATCATCTGCCAAAAACTTGTGCATTATTTTCACAGCAACATATCGGTCTAAATTGGCATGATATGCCCGATACACTTCTGCCATCCCGCCACGCCCAAGGCGTTCAATGATTTCATATTTTCCGATTTTCCGATTTTTCACGAGTGCGCCTGAGCCTTATAATAACCAATCAAATTGGATTGTGATAAATAATCTAACCCAAAGTATACCCCATAACGTCTTGTGTCTCAATTGAAAAGACGGCTAGTTTTTTGGGATATTGGGAATTTGTTACATCCATCGCTAACCCACCGCCAGTATAATGAGGCTTGCACTCACCATGACTTTTTTAGATAATTAAGAAAAATCATGCCAATAGGAGCAATATTCGATGAAATCAAACCCGTTTTTTTTGCGTTATCAAATATTATTTTGCCTCATCTTGCTCATAGGGCTATTCACTATTTCCCCTGCGCTCGCCCAAGATGATACATCATCCGATGACCTATGGCAAACACTCCCCGTCATCCCGACCGTGAGCGATACCACCCGCGAGATTTATCAACGTGGCATCGAAATGGGCAATAATCCCAATGCCTTTGGCAAAGTGGGCGATTGTCAAAATGTCCATAGTTACTTTTTGGGTGTATTCGATACCCCAGAAGAATACGCACTAGGCGAAGATTATGCCTATCTGCAAGAGGCAATAGACCATTTTTCGGGGTCATTCATCCGCAATAGCGAAGCAGTGGATAACGGCTTTAATGTCGCATCGGTGCTATCACCTCTCTGGTCAAGTAGCCGCTGTGAACCCGATGAAAATCCCAATGAGTGCGAAAATCGCCAACATAACCCTAGCATTGTTATCATCAGCATGGAAACATGGTGGACAGGCGAAGACCCACAAATCTATGAAGATTATTTAGCAGAGACAGTCGAATATTGGATTAACGAGGGTGTTGTACCCATTTTAGCCACCAAAGCCGATAATCTGGAAGGCGACCACGGCATCAATCGTGCCATTGCCAATGTCGCCCGGCGCTATGATATTCCTCTATGGAATTTTTGGCTGGCGGTGCAATCTGCACCCAATGGCGGGCTAGCAGATGGTTTTCATCTCACATTTGCCCGTAATTTTTTCAATGACCCAGAACGGATGCAAGCTGGATGGGTTATCCGCAATCTGACGGCGCTCCAATCATTAGATGCCGTATGGCGTGGTGTGCAAGAATAATATCAATATCGCATCTGGTGGGCGACAAAATATATCGCCCACCGATGTATGATATAGCCTATTCCTCGCGTCCCTTACCGCATACTTTCCACTGACCATCATCCTGCACCGCGCGATATGGCACACGCGATAAATCTAGTGGGCGGGTTTCTTCGCCCTGATACACCAAATCAATTGAGCCAGTACATATCACAAATGTAGTGTCGCCCTCTGTGCCATCTACCGCGCATGACACATCATTCAAAGAGGCATCCACCGCCCCAAATGACCGAAATTCACGCATTGCCTCACTTTCATAAGCGGGGCAAATGGTTTGGCTAAATCCTGTTTCGTCTTTATTCACCAATAAGGTGAGATGTTGCACAACCGCATCCGCCGCACCATCATTCGATGCAGATTGTTCCCCACATCCCGCCAAAAACAGACTCACAAGCATGATAATTAGAGCTACTCTCATCTTTTTTTCCTCACAAATCTTTCTTAAAAAGCACGACTAAATGTGTCCCCTCACCAAATTCTTGTAACACTTGCCATTCGTCAGATTCGGTTAATCGGTCATAAGCGATGCCAAATCGTTCACTAAAATGACCTTCCCACACCACAATCGTCTCTGGTGCGAGTTGGTCGAGTTGTATCCCTGTCCGCACCCATCCATCTGTTAATTGTGGCGACCATGCGAGGTCATAAAAATAGACAAACCATACATGCCCAGACAATACCTCCGTGGCATCGGCTTCATTGGCTTTCATCCACGCCGAAGCCTGTTCCAATGCTTGTGTGCGTGGGCTAAGCGGGTGTGTGAATGTCGTCAATACGGCATATAGCACGATGACAATCCCTCCCAAAGTCCACATAAAATTTCTTTGTCGAAAATGCACACCCATCATAAATCGCTCAATCCCAACCCCCGCCAAAATCGCAAAGGCGGGTGCTGTTGGCACAAGGAAAAATCGGTATCCACCAGAAGCAAATAGCCCATAGCGATAAATAACAACATGCACCACCAAATACACCATAAACGGGATAAAAATCACCCGTAGCGGATGTCTGAACATGGGGCGTATGCCCAATAAACCGACCAGCAACAACACCACCCCAACCCCATGTGCTACCGCAGGCAAATAGTGAAACCATCCCCCCGCCCCATAAAATGTCGTTGGTTGAGCATCGAATAAGTTGCCACTCGCCAACATGCCGTATGTCAGATAATACAGCAGATTATACACACCCAACGGCGCAAAACTCACCCCGCTTGCCAATGGCTTTCTGCGGATGAGGCAATATCCTGCCCAAATCACCGTGAGCGCCACCCCTTCATGACGGGTGAGGGGCAATAATCCAAACAGCAACGATGCCCATTTCCACCGCCCTATCATCCATAAATACACCCCAGCAATCAATAACAAAGCAAAAGGGGTCATCGTATTGGCGGTGAACATCATCTCGGCAAACCAAGGTTGAAAAAATAGCGCAATGGGGATAATCCACAACCGCTTTACACCCACTTTTTGGGCGATAAGTGTCGTGAGCCATACCACCAACAACGCCATTCCCACACTAAACCAGCGCGATAGTGCCATACCCCCTAATGCGGGTATGGCATAGATGAGTGTGTTAAATGGGCGACCCCATGTATCCAAAAAGAAGCTCGGATATTGCCACGCATTACGCGACATAAGGACATGCGCCACTTCATCTAAGAACACAGCATCCGGTGAGCGCAAGGCGACCAAAATCAGCCATGCGCTCCCAAACATAAAATTCACCCAATATAATGACCGATTTTGCCTAGTCATCATCCCCCCGCCGAAATACCTTGCAAACCGCCTTTGGTCATTTCATAGGCATCCAACGCCTTATCAAGGTCTTCTTCCTTCATCAAACCAAGTTCCAACACCACTTCACGGACACTTTTATTTTCTGCCAATGCTCTTTTGGCGACCAATGCGCCATTGTTATAACCAATGACAGGGTTGAGCGCCGTAACCAGAATCGGATTTTTCGCCAGCCAGCGTTCTGCTTGTTCGCGGTTCAAAATCAAGCCACTCACCAATTTTTCGGTGAACGCACGGACAGACCCAATCATCACAATCATCATTTCATTGAGATTATGCGAAATCATCGGCATCATGACATTGAGTTCCAATTGCCCTGCTTGCCCACACATCATCACGGTAAAATCGCATCCCATGACATGATACATAGACTGATTGAGCATCTCTGCTAATACAGGATTTACCTTACCGGGCATAATAGACGACCCTGGTTGCACGGTTGGGCAAGTCAATTCTGCCAAACCAGTCGTGGGACCACTCGCCAAAAGACGAATATCGTTGGCAATACGGGTGAGGTCTTGCGCCATATTTCGCATTGAGGCAGAAAAGAACACCGCATCTTGCATAGATTGCATAGATTCAAACAAATCATCCGATTCATACAGGGTGATACCCGTAATTTCGGTCAATCCCTTAACCATCCGCGCATGATATTCGTGATGGGCATTCAAACCAGTGCCTGCGGCTGTGCCACCAATTCCCAAACGGCGCAAACCTTCTGCCGCAAATTTGAGTTTTTCGATATTACGTTCAATCGCTTTTGCCCATGCGCCCACCTCTTGACCCAAGCGGACAGGCACAGCATCTTGCAAATGGGTGCGACCACTTTTGACCACATCGTCCCAATCGCGGGCTTTTTTCTTAAATTCATCGGCACAGTTTTGGAGGGTGACAATCAGTTCGTCAAATTTCCACAACACACCCAAGCGAATGGCGGTGGGGATTGTATCATTGGTGCTTTGTGCCATATTCACATGGTCATTAGGATTCACAGGTTTTTTGGCGACATCCAACGCCACGCCCAAAATTTGGCTGGCGCGGTTGGCAATCACTTCATTGACATTCATATTGTGGCTAGTGCCAGCACCCGCTTGAAATGGGTCTACCACGAAATGGTCATGATGTTGCCCTGCCAAAATTTCATCTGCCGCCTGAATAATCGCATCGGCAATATTGGCTTCTAACAATCCCAAATCTTTATGGACGACAGCGGCTGTGCGCTTAATCACCGTCATGCTCCAAATAAATGCGGGATAGGGCTTCATGCCCGTGATGGGGAAATTTTCCACTGCCCGTTGGGTTTGGGCGGCATATAAGGCATTGGCAGGGACGCGCACTTCGCCTAAAGAATCTTTTTCAATCCGAAATTCAGTCATTTTTTTATATCTCCATAAAAACGGCGAGATTGCCGTGTAAACGCTCTATACAAAATCAAAAAGACGCTACTCATTGTAGCGCCTTTTTGTGCCATTGTGAACAATATTCACGATGACAAACATCATATTCTCTTGCGATTTTTCTTATTTGGAGTGGGCAAACCGTTGCGAGACTTCTGCCCAATTCACTACATTCCAAAATGCAGTGACATAATCAGCACGGCGATTTTGATAATTGAGATAATAGGCGTGTTCCCACACATCCAACCCAAGCAATACCTTATTCGCAGGCACACCATCCATCAATGGATTATCTTGATTGGGGCTAGAGGTGATTTTCAGACCATCACCATCCACCAGCAACCACGCCCAACCAGACCCAAAACGTCCCATAGAGGCTTTGGCAAAGGCTTCTTTCATCGCATCGAGGCTACCAAATGATTTATCAATGGCAGATTTCAATTCGGCGCTCATGTCGGTGGCATTAGGGGTGAGGAGTTGCCAAAACAGGCTATGATTCCAATGCCCACCACCGTTATTACGCACAGCACCACGTTTATCTTCTGGGAGTGAACTGAGGTTGGCTAAAATTTCTTCAATAGATTTACCATCCCATTCTGTGCCAACAATGGCATTGTTGAGATTGGTCACATAGGCGGCATGATGTTTGCCACGATGAATTTCCATCGTCTTACCATCAATATGGGGTTCTAGGGCGGTATCGTTATACAACAGGCTAGGTAATTCAAAAGCCATAAGGTGTTCTCCTTGTGTGAGTATATTCAAAATCATACTAATCTATCGTAACATATCCTCTATAAGAATTTGCTAAACACGCAGATTATCTGTATGAGAGGACGCTTAATATTTGTGATTGGGCTGTGCTAAAATAACGGTTTATATTGATTTTCGCCACTAAAAGGTTTTCTATGACCAAAACCGCCTCTGGTTCTCCATTCCGCGCCTTATTGACGTTGGTTGTTGGTGTATCAGCAGTATCGCTGGCGGCGGTATTCATCCGCCTTGCCCAAGAAGAAGGTGTGCCATCACTCGTGATTGCAGGGGGCAGATTGCTCATAGCCACCATACTCCTCATCCCGATTATCATCCGCAGGGCAGATTATCGCGCCCAAATACGTCATATTTCGCGCAAAGACCTATGGCTCATCACCATCGGCGGGGTATTTTTATCACTTCACTTTGCCACATGGATTTCGTCGCTGGAATATACCAGCGTCCTCATTTCTAGCGTATTGGTCACAACCAGCCCCATCTGGGTGGCGATATTAGAAGTATTTGTCCTCAAGTCGCGCCTCTCTATGGGAGTAACGATTGGCTTGGGTGTGGCAATCATCGGAGGGATGTTAATAGCCACGCCAAGCGGAGGCAGTATTACCCCACCTACCGCCGATAATCCCCTGCTCGGTGGTGTATTAGCACTCGCAGGCGCATGGGCAGTGGCGGTCTATCTGATTATCGGGCGCAAAATGCGCGGGACACTCGCCCTCACGCCCTATATTTTCATGGTATATGGCATAGGCGCACTCACTACCATCCTCATTATTTTCGTTACAGGCACACCCATAAGCAGATTTTCATCCGCAGGCTATGGCTGGGTAGTATTGCTTGCCGTCATCCCCCAACTGATTGGTCACACATCGCTCAATTACGCCCTCGCCTATTTGCCCGCTACTATCGTGAGCCTTTCCACCCAAACAGAACCCATTCTGAGCGCCATCGGTGCTTATTTTGTCTTTAGAGAATCGCCCAGTGGCACACAAGCCATCGGCGGGGTAATCATTCTCACAGGAGTTATTTTTGCCACCATCAGCAACAAAAGGACAGACCACCCATGAAACGCATTTTTTTACTCGATACACTATGGCTCATAACCCTGTGCGCTTATATCATCATCGGCACAAGCATCGCCCCGTTTCATGGAGATGAATCTACCCTGCTGTTCATGAATCGTGACTATGACTATCAATTCACCCAGCGCGACCTGTCGCTCATCTATTTTGCAGACTCACCGCTTAATCAGACTGAACAGGAATTACGTCTACTCAACGGCACGGTGTATAAATACCTCGTTGGATTTTTCCGTACCCTACGCGCTATTGGGCAAGACGGATTAAACGATTTTTGGGATTGGGGGCGCGACATCGCCTATAACCGCGATACCAACCGCTACCCGTCCGATGATTTATTGATGACCGCCCGCCATGTGATTGTGCCGTTTTTGGCATTAGGGATCATAGCCCTGTTTTTTATCACCAAAAATCTTGGTGGCAGATTCCCTGCTTATCTCGCCACCGCCTATTTTGCCCTCAATCCCCCCCTATTGCTCAATGGACGGCGGGCGATGATGGAAAGCCTGCTCATTGGGTTTTGTTTGCTCACCTTATTATGTGCTGTCTGGTGGATAAAACGCCCGTCATGGCGCAATACCCTCTTTTTGGGTATCACTGGTGGCTTGGCGATTAGCTCCAAGCACCCTGCCCTATTCACCCTCATACCCGTATTCGCGGTCGCAGGGTTATTTTCCCTCACACAGAGAAATAAGTTACTGACTATGGGAAAAATTATCACATCGGGCATCATCGTCATAGCGCTATTTTTCGCCCTCAATGTGGCTTGGTGGAATAACCCTATTGGTGCAGGGAGCGAAGTATTACGCCTACGTGGGGATCTATTGGCGGTGCAAATTGATATTTTTGGGGGTTATACGGATTTTGGCGACCAATTACGCGGATTTTGGGAGCAGGTATTCATCGCCCACCCGCAATTTTATGAAGTTGCCAATTGGGGTGCCTATATTGGCGACCAAATTGCCACTTATGAATCTAGTTTATGGGATGGTGTGGCGCTGGGCGGAAACACTATTTTGGGGGTCATTATCGCCTTGCTAACAGCTATCGGTATTTGGGCATGTATGCGAATCATCACAACCCCGCTATGGGTGCGCTGGCTTGTGGTCATTTGGGGGATATTTCAATTTATAACCACCCTATTGCTGACCCCGCTAGAATGGCAACGCTATTACCTCATGGTATACCCCGCCATTGGCATCTTTGCCAGTATGGGCATTTTATGGCTCAAAAACCGTGTTATTAGGGCGGATTAGCTATCCGCCCCGTTTTTATTCTACCGCAATACCAACAACGCATCAGATAAATGCCGTTGCACCGTGCGCGAATTAAACTTCGTCCATATATCGCCAAATCCTGCCATGAGGGTGACTTGTTCATCGGCTAGGCTTTGGATGTAATGCTCAAACGATTCATGCACCACATCGCCCAAATCGCCATTTTCTTCGAGGTTCTTGAGGCGGATTTGTGCCACGACCACATCGTTGAGTCTGCCCAGATAATTTTGAATTTGCTTCATTTCTTCCACAAATTTCTCAATCGAAAGACCCAACACGGGCGCGAAAAATTCAATCGAATAGCGCAACCGCTTAAATTCGATACGGAGCGCATGAAGCGTATTCACCTCGGCATCTTCCAAAACGGTATCATACGCCCGCACCGTAGCCAAATGGTCATAGACCATCACAGGCAACACATGGCGCACCTGATAAGGTGTGGGAGTCGGCTCATCATTGCCTTTTGCCGATTTACCGGGTGATGTCAAAAATGCGCTATAGGTTTTTATAAACCTCCGATACGATTTGCTATCCAGATAGGCAACCAATTTACGCCGTGCTTTTTGGCGTTTGGCTTCGAGTTTTTCGACCACATGCACCAATGCTTCTTGTGCTTCTTGTTCGACAAGTTGCCCCTGATACCGCGAAAAATCGTCTACCAGCACATCCAAATCGCGTACAGCACCCAATGTCTGCGCCAATTCGCGCAATTGGGCAATAAACGGACGCACGGGCTTCGATTTATAATAATCTTCAAAAATGCGGAACGCGCTCCGCATCCGCCGTGTTGCCACGCGCATATCGTGGACAAATTCGATGTCCTCACCCACACGAACACCTTCGTCTTTGGAGAGCATCTTCACAAAATCTTGCAACAAAATCTTGCGCCCTGCCTCTGCCATTGTATCTTCGTCCTGAACAGGTTGGACTTGTTCGGTCAAATGGTCAATCAGCGATATTTCTGGCTGTTCTACCACTAACTCTGATTCTGGCAATGGCAATTCATCAGAAATATCGGTCATATTTTCATCGGTCATACAGTTCACCTATCTATAAAATTGATTTTGCTTTATGGTTTATCATCTTAACATCAATTTGGGCGAATGTTAATCCCCTCTTAAAATTTCTTAACATTAGAACAAATAAATTATTGCCGGTAAGTTGCCTAATCGCATGATAATTTAACTCAAATCTGCTATAATAACCAAAAATAAATCTTCATGGAGAAAATTTTATGCCGTCAGATGCCAATCATCTCAAAAAAATCGCGGTCTATCATCAAAAATGGCGCGATACCACCCTCAAGCAAACCCTCAACCGCAAAGCAGAACGCACAGTCGCCTTTATGACCCAATCAAGTGTGCCAATTGAGCGCCTCTATACCCCTTTGGATATGCCAGAATTCGATTATGAACAAGACCTCGCTAACCCTGGCGATTATCCCTACACCCGTGGGATTCATGCCACAGGTTATCGGGGCAAGTTGTGGACAATGCGAATGTTCGCGGGGTTTGGCACAGCCGAAGAGACCAATGCACGGTATCGCTATCTCATTGACCAAGGCAATATGGGCTTGTCGGTGGCATTCGATTTGCCCACCCTCATGGGCTATGATAGTGATGCACCAGAAGCACTTGGCGAATTTGGGCGCTGTGGTGTTGCCATTAGTTCATTAAAGGATATGGAAATTCTATTTGATGGCATCCCCCTAGATAAAATATCCACCAGCATGACCATCAATAGCCCTGCGCCCATCATCTGGGCATTTTACATCGCTGCCGCAGAAAAACAGGGTGTGCCGATGGATAAGCTACAAGGCACACTCCAAAACGACATCCTCAAAGAATTTATCGCCCAAAAAGAATTTATCTTCCCGCCAGAGCCGTCCATGCGCCTCGTGACCGATACTATTGAATTTGGCACGCGCCACATGCCTCTGTGGAACACCATCAGCATCAGTGGCTATCATATCCGCGAGGCAGGTAGCACCGCCGTGCAAGAATTGGCATTCACCCTCGCAGATGGGTTAGAATATGTCCGTTGGGGCTTAGAGCGTGGGCTAAAGATTGATGAATTTGCCCCCCGCTTGAGCTTTTTCTTCAATAGCCATAACGACTTTTTTGAAGAAATCGCAAAACTACGCGCCGCCCGTCGCATTTGGGCGCGTGAAATGCGCGAGACATTCGGCGCACAAGACCCACGTTCATGGTTGATGCGTTTTCATACCCAAACCGCAGGCGTGACCCTGTCTGCCCAACAACCAGAAATCAATATCGTGCGCGTGGCAATTCAGGCACTCGCCGCGGTACTCGGTGGCACGCAATCGCTCCATACCAATAGCATGGACGAAGCCATTGCCCTCCCAAGCGAACACGCTGTGACCATCGCGCTCCGCACTCAGCAAATCATTGCAGAAGAAACCGGTGTGACCAACACCCTAGACCCACTCGGTGGCAGTTATTTTGTCGAGGCGCTCACCAATCAGACAGAAAAAGCCGTCTATGACTATTTCCGCCGTATCGAAGAAATGGGTGGTGTATTGCCTGCGATTGAAAACGGATTTTTTCAGCAAGAAATTGCCGATGCCAGCTATCGCAATCAGCTAGAACTCGACAGAAATGAGCGCACCTTTGTTGGGGTCAATAAATATATCAGCGAAGACCCGCCCGCCATCCCTATTTTACAAATGGATCCGCATGGGTATCAACATCAAGTGGCGCGTCTCACTGCCCTACGCCATGAACGCGATAACGACATGGTAGAAAAAACACTCAACGCCCTACGCCGTGCTTCAGAAGCACACGACAATGTTATGCCATATCTCATTGATTGCGCCAAAGCCTATGTTACACTAGGGGAGATGACCGATGTGCTACGCGAGGTCTTTGGGCTATATCAAGAACCGTTGCATATTTAACTCACATATATAAAGGGGAACACACATGGAGCAATGGGAATATTTCACAACCTATCTCGAAGCCAATATCAAAGGGCGCGACCAACGCAAACAATTGCAAAAACGCTTTGACAAGCGCAAATTGCCCCGTTATATGGTGGAATCATTGCTCCCACAACTGAATCAGTATGGCGATGAAGGTTGGGAACTCATCCACATGGAGCCGGTCCCGGGGTTGGGACGCAAGGGGGATATATTATTTGGGGCGCGTGGATGGAGCAACACCTATTTTTGTGTATTCAAGCGCCAACGCGGTGTCATGCGTATCAAATCCGAGAGCAATGGGTCACAAGTCACTGTCCCCCCTGCCCCGACCCTAGAGCAAACCCAACCTATCGCC
>DAOTUO010000154.1:0-10549 GCA_034436595.1 Anaerolineae bacterium
GTGTATCCATGTCGGTTAAAAATTAAATAATGGAGAAACGAAAACAAATCCATAGGATTATGTCAATAACTCATCATTAAACGTGTTTTCACCCCACACCCCCAAGCCCCTCCCCAAAAAATTGGAGCGGGGCTTGTAGGGACGTGATTAATCGCGTCCCTACGCTTAGAAACAGTTTTCTCCCCCTTTCTCCACGCAGTGGGGTGTAGGGACGCGGTTGGTGTGATCTCATCAATCTAAATGACTTTTCAAAACTAGTTGACAATTTTCTAAAGGTATTATATTGTTAATACTGTGGTACTAAAGAACTATACAATTCTTTAATACCAATCAGACACAAACATTCTTATCAGAGAGAGAAAGAGACACATCCATGAAGCATCTGTTACGCGCATTACTGATTATTGGGGTTCTATCGGTTGCAATCATGCCCGCCAGCGCCAAAACCACCACACCAGAACAATCTACCTTGCCTATTCCAGTGGGATTTTGTGTGTCGTTCAGCATCCCGCTTGGCGATATTGGGGATAATTGATTCATTCATCTATAACAGCATTTGGGGCAGTTCTGAATCCTACGGCATTATCATCTTCTCAAATTTTACACCTGGCGAATTGTTTGAAGGCATTTTGTTTGTGCCATCGGATACCAGCTTTGATTTGTTTAGCTACGATAGCATCCTTTTCGACTACCTGATTTTTGACGGCTTGAGTGGCTTCTTCGCCACATTCAATGATGCAAGCGTGAGCATCATTGATAGCCAAAATTGCTCATTCAAAGTCTATGACGACAACGCCGCTCTCGCCCAAACCTATATGGTGCCAAACAAAGGGTTTGATGTATACCAAATCTTCCCAGTAGATGGTGAAGATACTGGCATTTTGTCATTTACGGTGACAGTAGACGACATCGCTGGTGCATCTGCTGGTGAGGTTTTGGGGAGCAATGACGCGGGCAATATTTACTTCACCTATGTGGGTGGCGGAAAATGCTCTGTGACCTATCCATATCCAGACGGAAAAACCAATAGCCAATCATTCACCTGCCGGAATTAATTTTTGGCAGTGGTGTATCAAAGAGGACGGTGGATTGCCGTCCTTTTTATTTTATCCTACTCTCTATAACGTCTCATCATCCTCAAAAGACAAACTTCACTAATTTTGATAAAATAGATACATCTTTTTATTGATAGATGAGCCACAACAAGGAAAATGATGATGACCACTAACCTCATGCAATTGGCAGATTGGCAACCCGTCAAAGAATACGAAGATATTACCTATCACAAAGCGGAGGGCATTGGGCGCATCGCCTTTAATCGCCCTGCTGTACGAAATGCTTTCCGTCCCAAGACGATTGATGAAATGACAGAAGCCTTTATCAAAGCATGGCACGATGAAGAAGTCGGTGTGATTTGGATAACAGGCAATGGACCCTCGCCAAAAGACGGGGTATGGTCATTTTGTGCGGGTGGCGACCAAAAAGTGCGTGGCGAAGCCGGTTATGTGGGTGATGATGGTGTGGCACGGCTCAATGTGTTGCAATTGCAACGCTACATTCGCACTTGTCCCAAACCCGTTGTGGCGGTGATTGCGGGGTATGCCATCGGTGGCGGGCATGTGTTGCACGTCATTTGTGACCTGAGCATTGCCGCCGATAACGCTGTGTTTGGTCAGACGGGTCCCATTGTGGGCAGTTTTGATGCGGGCTTTGGGTCGAGTTATTTGGCGGCAATTGTTGGGCAGAAAAAAGCCCGTGAAATTTGGTTTTTGTGCCGTCAATATAACGCACAACAGGCACTCGACATGGGTCTGGTGAATGTGGTTGTGCCACTCGACCAGCTCGAAGCAGAGGCGTTGCAATGGTCACGCGAGATGCTCACCAAAAGCCCGATGGCGTTGCGTTTTATTAAGGCAGGACTCAATGCCGAGTTAGACGGGCAAGCGGGTATACAAGTGTTGGCGGGGGATGCCACCATGCTGTTTTATATGACAGAAGAAGGTACAGAGGGAAAAAATTCGTTCATCGAAAAACGTGAACCCGACTTTAGCAAGTTCAAACGCCGTCCATAAATAAATGTTTTTTTGGCGGGTGGCGGACAGTGGCTATGCTAGTCCGCCATTACCCTATTTGGGGATTTAGCGGACATCATCACACGGTCAAAAATGCGGTCGCCCGCCCATTTGCGGAGTAGGAGCAATGGTCTAGCGAGTCTGCCCGCCACATAACGGGTTTTTGGACGGCGGGCGTTGATGGCGCGGGATACGACATCGGCAATCACAGAGGCGGGTGTGCCACCTTTGGCATCAGACGATTTTTTGGTGGCGTTGGCGACATTCCGCGCCAGTGTGCCATACGCCCCATCCCCAGAACGCGCTAACATGGGGTCTGTGATGACAGCGCCAAAATCGGTTTGGATAATACCGGGTTCAATCACCACCACATGAATCCCAAATTGTGCCACCTCTAGGCGCAGGCAATCTGACCAGCCTTCTAGGGCATGTTTTGAGGCATGATACCACGCGCCAAGCGGTGTATACACTTTTCCGCCCATAGACGACATATTGATGATGATGCCTGCCTGTTTTTTTCGCATAGTGGGTAAAACGAGTTGGGTAAGACGTGCTAGTCCAAATAGGTTGACCTCAAATTGATAACGGGCATCGTCAATGGTGACATCTTCTACCGCGCCATAGCACCCAAATCCCGCGTTATTCACCAATATATCCACCCCGCCATAGTCGGCATTGATAGTATCCATGACAGTTTGAATCTGGTCATCGGCGGTGACTATCGGCTTTGAGTCGGATAGCGCCTAATGCCTCTAAATCTGCCATTTTATCGAGGCTACGGGCAATCACGATGACGGTATGACCATCTTTGAGCAACCGCTTGGCGATTTCTTTGCCAATACCCGATGATGCGCCCGTGACGAGTGCGACTTTTTTCTGATTGGTGGTCATTTTTATGTGCCTCCTGTATGTATATCCTAGTTATGCTATCATCATACGCGAAAATGCCAATGAACATATTAGCAAACCGCGCCAACCGACTCGCAAATCGCGCCAAAAATGGTATCTTTTCGCCAGCCATATTTTTTGTCATAAAGCATGTGATGTGTTATCATCAACACACTTTTTAGCATATTCTAATGGCACTATATATGACACAAACATTGACTAAACGGTATCAATTGCAAGAAACCATCGGCATGGGTGGGATGGGCGTGGTGTATCGCGCCAAAGACCTGCTCACGGATGATATGGTCGCTTTTAAGCGGGTGTTATTGCCCCATTCCACCAACCCCCATCATTCCACCACATCCGACACACTCGATTATCGGCTGGCATTGGCGGATGAATTTCGCACACTTGCCACCCTGCGCCACCCCAACATCATCGCGGTGTTGGATTATGGATTTGATGAAGAGCGAAAACCATTTTATACGATGGAACTGCTCCAAGAGGCACAAAATATCGTCCAATATGCCCAATCTACCGATGAAGCAGGCAAAGTCACGCTGTGGATACAAATGCTCCATGCGCTGGCATATTTGCATCGGCAAGGAATTATTCACCGCGATATTAAACCTGCTAATGTGCTGGTTATGCCCTCTGGACAGGTGAAATTACTCGACTTTGGGTTGGCGACACATCGTCAAAGCGCCCCCACCACCACTATCGCAGGCACACTGGCATATATGTCGCCAGAATTGCTCACCGAAAATCCGCCATCGGTGGCATCGGATTTATACGCCACAGGCATTATCGCCTGCGAGATGTTTTTGGGGAAAAATCCCGCGCACAATGATGATGTGACGAAGATGATTAACGGCATTATCAACAACACCATAGATTTATCGGCATTGCCCAAAGACCTGCAACCGATTATCGAGGGTCTATTAGAAAAAATCCCAGAAAACCGCGCCATTAGCGCAGAGGCGGTATTAGGCACGCTCCGCACCGATACCCCGTATGCTATCAGCTCCGAAAGCCAAGCCATCCGCGAGAGTTTTTTGAAAGCATCGGCATTTGTCGGCAGACAATCAGAACTCACCGACTTGCTCATGGGGTTATTTAATATTCTCTCGCCCACCCAAGCGCAAGGCTCATTGTGGTTGATTGGTGGCGAAAGTGGGGTAGGAAAATCACGCTTATTAGACGAAGTGCGAATTCGCGCCCTCACACAAGGGGCGTTGGCGGTGCGTGGTCAGGCACTTAAAGAGGATAACACGCTGTTTCAGATATGGCGTGAGCCGTTGCGCCGTGTGTTATTAGAGGAGTTGCCCCTCTCGGCAGAAAGTCGCGCCAACCTGACAGAAATTTTTCCGCAGACAGGACAATCTAGCCCTGCCACACCCGATAAAGCGACCAATAGCAAGCGTCAAGCAGTGACCAAAGCTATCATTGATGTGTTTAGCGCCGTGAACATGCCCACCCTGCTTATGTTGGAAGATTTGCATTGGGCGAGTGCCGATATAGAAATTATCCGCCAATTGGCAGAAGCGACAAAAAATCATCCCTTGCTCATCATCGGCACGTATCGGGACGACGAAATGCCCTATTTGCCCGAAGATTTACCCAATGCCGCGTTGCTCAAACTGAATCGGCTCAATAAAGAGGCAATTCGTCAATTGACCAGTTCCATGCTGGGCAAGGCGGGTGAACAAAACCATGTGGTGGATTTATTAGACCGCGAGACCGAAGGTAATGCCTATTTCATCATCGAAGTGGTGCGGGCATTGGCGGAGGATGCGGGGAGTTTGGGCGATATTGGCAAGCGTACCCTGCCAGAAAAAGTGTTTGTGGGCGGAATCCGCACGGTGGTCAAACGGCGTTTAGACCGTCTGCCAGAGGATTATCGTCCGTTGTTGTCGTTGGCGGCGGTGGCGGGACGCTGGGTAGAATTGCCCATCATCGAAAAAATTGCCCCAGAAAATATTAATGTGGCGCTGTGGCTAATAGAGTGCATCAACGCATCAATTTTGGATATTAGCGACAATCGGTGGCGTTTTGCCCACGAAAAATTGCGTGATGCGCTCTTAGAAGATTTTTCGCCACAAGACTTGCGCCATGCCCATGAAACGATTGCCCACGCGCTAAAAACAGTTTATGGCGATGACCCACAGCATATTGTGGCGCTGGCATATCATTTTGGGCGCGCCGAATTGTGGCACGAGGCGGCAGGATATACCATTTTGGCGGCGGAAAAACTGAACAACGTAAGCCGTTATACCAAGACAAGCGCCTTATGCGAGTATATATTGCCTCATGTAAGCGACCGCGATTTGCGGATTCGGTTGGTTGGCGAATATACCACCGCGCTCTATCGCATGAGCCAATATCAAAAATTGGTGGAAATTGCGGCGGAAATCATCGCCCTCATTGATGAAGATGAGCAATATCAGGACATCATGGGGAAAATCATGGTGTATTATGGTTGGGGTTGGTTACATGCGGGCGAATATACCAATGCACAATTTTATTTTGACCGTGCCTACCGTATTTATCAGGAACTCGAAGACCCCTATGGGCTGATTCGCTCTCTGCACGGACGTGGCACGATAGCCTTTGTCTATGGCGATTATGAATTGTGCGATGTATTTAATACCCGCGCACTGGGTTATAGCCAAGCCAGCAACGATAAGCAAGGATTGGCAGATAGCTATGTTAATTTGGGTGTGACGGCGTTTATGCGCGGTGATTATGAGGGGTGCATCGCCTATCAAGAAAAAGCCAGAGTGCTTTTTGAAGAAATTGGCGAAATTCGTGGGTTGGGGCAAATTAACAACAATTTAGGTATGGCGTATGAGGCGCTTAAGCAGTTTGATAAAGCTGAAACCTGTTATCGAAAAAGCATAGAATCCTCTATTCAGATTCAAGATTTGCGTATAAGTTATAACACCGAAGTGAATCTGGGCTTTATGCTCCTCAATCAGAACCCCTATTCATTGGTGGCGCGTCAATATCTCTATCGGGCGGTGCTAAAAAGCCAGCATCGCCCATTATCTATTGTGTATTTAGAATCGGTGACGGGGCTGGCTTATCTGTTATTTTATGACGGAGAAGTCACCAACAGCGCAAAATTGGCGGGTGCATTGCGCGAAAATCCGAATATCACCGCCGAATTGCTGTCTAATCGGTTAAAGCCACTCATCGAACAATATCAATCGTTTTTGGATGAAGAAGAAATTACCACCTTGTTGGATGCTGGCGAAACTGCCGATTTAAGTGAATTGGTCACAGCGACATTGGCGCAATATGCGCTGTATGAGTGAGGGAAGCCGATGGAAACTCATACAGCGTCATAGACCGTTTGCGCTCAATGCCGCACATCCTCCAACCAGACCCCAGCGAATCGTTATTTATTTGTGGGTCGGCGTATTCATCATGGCAGGGGTGGGTGGAAGGGGCATGGCAGACGGTGGAACAAGTCGTGTGTGACAGCCGTCCCTACGCCCCACTGCGTGGAGAAAGGGGGGGTCATGGGTTATTCCTCATCATCTACATCGCGGATGGTCAAAATGCCACCGCGTAGGGCATGTGGCGGATTGAACATGCGCGGTGGACGGCGTTGGCTCACGTCTAATGTGCCGATATAGGTCTGGGTGGTTTGTAGGCTTTCATGACCTAAATTTTGACGGATGCGCTCCAAATCCATGCCAAATTCATAGGCGTTGCGGGCGTATGTGCGCCGTAAATCGTGCGGATTCACCACCCGCGCCTCGCCATCTATCCACAACGGATATTTATTCATAATCTGGTTCACCGCCCGTACCGTTATGGCGGTGGGGCGCACTGTTTTGCCATTTTTGAGAATCCCCCGAAACACCGCGCCATCGGCAATTTCTGCCTTGCTCATCCACGTATCTACATAATCCAAACACCACGCCAACAAGCCATACGGCACGAGGCGCTGTTTATGATTTTTGCCCTCGCTCACACGCAATGCCACCTCACCGCCCAATACTTGGCGCAAATCTTCTACGCGTAGCGCCACCAATTCCGCCTCACGAATCCCCGTGCAGGCAAGCAAGGCGATGATGGCACTATCACGCAAGCCGATGAGCGTTTTCACATCGGGCAGGCGCAACAACGCCCGTACCTGATGCGGACGCAGGCGCAGATGCTCATTATCTGCCACATCCATTTTGGTGATGACAGTAGCGATGGCGCTGGTGGGGTGAATATCGTTTTGAATCCGCACCAGCAGTTCATCTACAAACGCCTTGCGGTCTGCCAGTCGGTCTTGTGGATTGGTGAGATTATAGAGTGTTTCGCGCAAGACATTGCTGGTCAGCAGGCGCTTATAGCGTCCGCGGATGGTCGCCAAATGCACATTGGCGGTTCTGGGCGATAGTGGGGCAGGTATCATAGCACCTGTGCGGAGGTCGGTTTTGGTGCGTTCATATAATAGATAGTGCAGATAATCGGCTAAATCTGGCGTATACCACAAGCGCCCTGTGAGCGACAGCCACTCGACATAATAACCAATGCGCGATTTTTCGTCTTTATCGGGATTTTTTGGCATGAGGGCATTGGTGTTTTCTGTCCATAGGGCAGGCACAGGGGCATTAGGGTTATTGGGGTTAGTCATTTTTTCACTCATTACTTATTTGGGGAAATTATTTTATATTATATCGAATAATCCCTCATAAATTGTTAAGAAAAATTTACTTGCGGGAATATAAATATTGTGTTATAGTTTACGTATCCTGCCCCCTAAACAGGATAGTATGGGAACAAAACGTATGGGGGTCGCTTATCTAACTGCCTAACCCCACAGGTTTTATAACACCCCCATGTCGTCCCATACATAATAACCCCACTTTGTTATATCCATCTGAACATTTCTAGCATAGAAGATGTTTGAGGATATTTTTATTTTCCATAAAAAATTTTATCTGGTAAAATGAACCATCTTTTTATAAAATATCCCCCCGCGTCCGTGTCATCACCAGAGGAGCATTTTATATCTATGCGTATTGGTATAGACTTCGGCACAACCAATTCGGCGGTGGCAGTTTTTTCTGCCAATCACCTGCAACCGATTATCATTGACCCCCAAAACGAAAATCCCAATGTGTTGCCCTCGCTCATCTATATTGACCGTGAGCGCAAATCCACATTGGGCATCCGCGCCGCCATGCACTATCTCCAACACGAGACAGGGCGGGCGGTGGCTTGGCGCAAGCGTAAAGTCGGTGAGGCAGAAGTGATTGTCTCTGGTCGTGGGGCAGATGCCATCACCTATATCCAAGAATTATTTGCCCTCATAGACGAAAACGCCAAAGGGCGTTTGTTGCAATCTATCAAGACCATGCTCCGTGACCCCTATTATGACGGCACACGTATCTTTGAGCGATTTTATACCCTCGATGAACTCATTGCGGCATTTTTGCGTCAGCTCAAAATGGCTACAGAGGCATTACTCGGTGAGGAATGTGAGGCGGTGGTGATTGGGCGACCTGTCAAATTTTCTGATGAAGCGTATGTTAATGTTCGCGCCGAAGAAATTATCTACAAAGGTGCATTGCTGGCAGGATTCACCGATATTACCTTTGCCGATGAACCGCTCGGCGTGACGTATTTAGAGCATATCCGCAGTCCAGAGCGCCAAACCGCGTTTGTGTTCGATTTTGGCGGTGGCACGCTCGACCTCACCCTCGCGGAAATCGGTGGCATAATTCCGCCCAATGTGATTGCCACACGGGGCGTTTTGCTCGGTGGCGATGACCTCGACAAGCGCATCATGCAATATCTCCAAAAATATTTTGGCAAAGATGTGCGCGTAGGCAAAGAAAAATATCCCTTTCCTTATGAAATGCTAGAATTATTAGACGCATGGCAGACCATGCCAGAACTCTCTAAGCCCGAATATATGCAACGGATTAAAGAATTTCAGGAAAAAAGCACCAATAACCGCGCCATGCGTGCCTTAGAGACACTCGCCAAAGAGAATTTGGGCTATACGCTATTTCGGCGGATAGAACTCGCCAAGCGCGAACTCTCTACCCAAGAAAGCACCCACCTGCGCTTTGTGCATGGCGAAATTCAGATTGATGAGACCATCACCCGTGAACGCTTTGACCGTCTGATTGCCGCCGATGTCAAAAAAGCCCGTGATGGTATCATCGAATTGCTCACACAAGCCAATTTTTCTGCGGATAAGGTGGATGTCGTCCTCCGCACGGGCGGGTCATCGCTTGTGCCTGCTTTTGCCGATATGCTGGCAGATATGTTTGGCGCGGAAAAAGTGCGTAACCTAGACCCACTGGTGTCGGTGGTGGGGGGCATGGCGGTGATTGCAGAGCAAAAAATTCGCCCAACACCCGCCTATACCATTCGCTACGAAAACGCCAATAATCCCATTTTGTCTGGCATTGAGTCGCGTAGTGACCGCACCTATGAAAAATACACCTTTGCAGTGGGGCAAAAAGCCTTTTTGGATACGGGCTATGAGATAAACAAATGTCCCGTGATTTTATGTGGCTTGCCTGCGATTCGGACTGGTTATGCCGATAGAAATATCCGTGGGCAAGATTGGCTACGCTTCACTATTCATCGTCCGTCACGGGTGTATGTCGGCTACGATGCCAGCGTCCCCCCCAAAGAATTGCCCCTATGGATACGCGATTTTATCGCAGAGGATTGGCTGATAGAGGCCACAGACGAATGGTACGGCTCGCGGTCGTTGCGCGTGTATCGCTATGAATGTGAGGCGGGTGAGGTGATTTTGGGTGGCAATTGCTACGAAAAAGATATGCCTGTGGGTTATGTCGTGGTTGTTCAGGCGTTGGTAAATTAACCCATGCGCGTCTTACATATCGCCCAAGTAGAAAAAATCGCAGGGGCAGAGCGTCATCTGCTCCATTTGCTACCCGCCCTCAAAAAAGAGGGGATAGATGCCGAAATGCTGTGTATTTTTTCGCATCAGCCCCCACCAGCGGCGTTCATAGACGAATTGCAGGCGGGTGATGTGCCTGTCCATAGCCTAAAATTGCCACAAACCACGCCCCTTATCAGCCCAAAGACCCCCAACACCATTCGCCAACTGGCAAAATTTATCCGTACCCGCCAACCCGATGCCATTCACACCCATTTATATCATGGCGATTTTTGGGGCGGATTGGCGGGGTGGTGGGCGCGGGTGCCAGTGCGGATTTCGACCCGCCATAATGTGGATAGCTATCGGCAAAAGCGCCAATGGGGATTATTGGCAAAGGTATTCACGCAAAACGTGGCTATCGCCCAAGCGGTGGCAGATTTTACCCATACGGCGGAGCATGTCCCATATCATAAAATCACAATCATCTATCATGGCATTACCCCACCCATACCCATGCCCAAAGCCGATGCACGCCAACAACTCAATTTACCCGCCGATGCGTTGGTGATTGGCACAGTGGCACGCCTCACGGCTCAAAAAGGTCTGGATAACGGCATTAACGCCTTTGCGCGGATTGCCGATGATTTCCCCAATGCCCATTATATCCTCGCGGGGGATGGCGATTTGCAACAGGCGCTCACCGCACAAGCCGATGCGTTGG
>DAOTUO010000155.1:0-36642 GCA_034436595.1 Anaerolineae bacterium
GAATTTTAGCACAAAATTCTAATTTTGAGCCACCTTATTTGGGGAGTTAACAAAAATTGATTATTGTTATTAGTAACATTCGCTATGTAATTATAAAAACAGCCCCTATCCCCCTCGCCCCTGCGGACGGCATGGTTGCCTGCGTCCCTACGCCCCACTGCGTGGAGAAAGGGGGAGAAAACCATTTCTAAGCGAGGTTTGTAGAGACACGATACAAGGCTTGTCCGTAGTTGTTTTGATGATTTTGCGTAGATATGGCAGGCGGTGAACCACCTGCCTATGTGACTAAAACCCCATAAATGGTGTTGGTCTGCCGATTTTTTGTGATGAAAATAGGCAAAACAACCCCGTTCACGGGGTTTCAGAGGGTCAGACGGGTGGTTCACCGCCCGTCGGTAGGTAACATACACGCTATTTTTATCATATTTTGCCTTTTTAACTACGGACACGCCTTACATCGTGTCCACTTTCTCCTAAGCGTTTGGGGAGTGGGCGGGGTCAAAACTCTTTTTTAAAAAATTAACCGAATGTTACTATTGTTGCTGTTGCTGAACCACATGATTATCTTGCTGAAAACCGGGCATGTGAATTTCATCGGCAGAGAAAAAGGTCATCGGTGGCGAAAGTTCTGCCATTGGGGGAATTTTGTCCTCTGAATATACCCCAACACCCACACGGAGCGTTGTATCTGCCACACCTTTGAATACACCGCGTGTTGGTGGCACATCATGATAGTCGCGCCCTAATGCCACGCGCACATGCCGATGCCCCGCCAGTTGGTTATTGGTGGGGTCAAATCCCACCCACCCCAAATTGGGCAAATAGGCTTCTACCCACGCATGAGAGGCATCATTGGCAATATGCCGTTCTTCTTCTCGCTCAATAAACAAATACCCACTCACATAACGGCAGGGAATCCGCAAGTGTCGCGCCATCGCAATCATCACATGCGAATAATCTTGGCAAACACCTGTGGCAGTGGTCAAAATTTGCTCAATGGGCGAATCTACTTTAGTGGTATCTGGCGCATAGGTAAAATTGTCATGGAGGGCGCTATTCAGTTCATAGAGCATCGTGAGGGGGTCATCACGCCTATCACGCATATTGAGGCGGTTCATCCACTGAAACAGCAACGCGCTTGGTTGTACAAAATAACTGGGGATGACAAATTCCCAAAAATCACCCTCATTGACCTGTGCATCGAGTTCTGACCAAGATGAGTGTGATAAGGCAGGTGGCAATGCGGGTAATGGGGTCATCTGCACATGGGATTCGGCAGTAATTTGCAAATTTTGGTGCAATCTGGGAAGCCCAAAGTGATGCACGGTATTATACAAATAATCCCGATAGCCCAATATTTGCGTAGGTGGTTGAATCTCTAGCCGAAACGAGATACATTGTTGCAAAGCATCGGTGCGAGGTTGCAAGCGCAGTTCCATCAGGCTTTCGGTGATGGGCTTGCTATAGGTAAATTCGGTGATATGACGGATAGAATAGAGCATGTCTCATCCCTTCTATAAAGCGGAATCTACAGGATAGGCGATAAAAGTCTCATAGACCAATTTGTGAATGCTGGCGCACTGGATTTGGATGTCATGTAAATACTCATGCAATCCACTACTGATAATCTCGTCTATTTGGTCAAAATTGAGCGCGGCATGCAAGCGTCCCGCTAGGCGATGCACCCGGCTATTGCGTGAGGTGTTTGTCGCTGTGGCGATAGCAATTAGGGCTTTTTGCAGATTATCGGCACAAAAACGCACCGAATGAGGAAATTCTTCGTTGAGGAGCAAAAATTCGGCAATGCGGTCTGGGCGCACATCGGCAGAATACACTTTGGTATACGCCTCAAACGCCGTACACGATTTGAGCAATGCGAGCCACTCAAAATATTCATCTACCGTAGCCACACCCTTATCAAACTGCGTAAAATCGGCATATTGCACATCTAAAATGGCAGAAACCGATATGGCACGCTCAAGACTGCGCCCCAATCGAATAAAATGCCACCCCTCGTTATGGCTCAGTGTCGAATCGGTGATGCCCTGAATGGTATGGATGCCATTTTTCACCTGTGTGAAAAAGTCGTTTAATTGCCCCTGTGATATGTCTGGGATGCCATCGCGCACAAACAAATAGAGCTGGTTGAGTTCACTCCACATCTCTGTGCTGATGCGCTCACGCACTTGACGCGCATTTTCGCGTGCCAGCCGAATACACGATACCACCGAAAAAGCATTGGTGTTGTCGAATGTCATATTGTTGATGTAGGTATCATAATCGGCAGATTCGGGCGTGAGTGGCACGCGCAACGCCTCCAAAATCCGCGCCCAGCGTTTATCGTCTTGGGTTTTTCCAACCCGTTCAAGCATCAAAATCGAATGGACATCCAATAGCCGTGCAGTATGTTCTGCCCGCTCCAAATAGCGACTCATCCAATATAAACTGTCTGCAACTCGTGAAAGCATAAGCCATATCTCTTTTTTTCCAAAATAACCCTATATCAGATAGCTGTGTATGGGCGCAATAGCTATCACCCATACACCTATCAAAGTAGCGATATTTTTATATTGTATCCAATCAAACTGCACCTAACCTATGTGAAAAACATACAGAATATCACCGCCTGTTTTTATCACACTTAGCGCAGAACCCATGTATCCTTGCTCCCGCCCCCTTGTGACGAATTAACGACCAGCGACCCCTTACGGAGCGCCACGCGGGTTAACCCACCAGGGACGATGGTGACATTCTCGCCACCATTAAGGATATAGGGGCGCAAATCCACATGACGCGCCTCGACATTGCCCTCTATAAAACAGGGCGCAGTCGAAAGCATGATGGTCGGTTGGGCGATATAATTGCGCGGATTGTGCATAATCCGTTGCCGAAAAATTTCGCGTTCTTCTGCGGTACTCTGTGGACCAATCAACATGCCATATCCGCCAGATTCACCCACTGCCTTCACCACAAATTTATCTAAATTGGCGAGTACATGGTCTTTTTGTGCGCCTTCCCAACAAACATACGTTTCGACGTTGTTGATGATGGGGTCTTCATCCAGATAATATTTAATCATCTGTGGCACATAGGTATAAACGGCTTTGTCATCGGCAACGCCTGTGCCGATAGCATTCGCCAATGCTACATTCCCCGCCCGATACGCATTGAATAACCCAGATACACCCAATGAGCTATCACTCCGAAACGCGAGTGGGTCTAAAAAGTCGTCATCTATGCGCCGATAAATCACATCCACACGACGCAAACCCGCCGATGTCCGCATATACACCACATTGTTATGCACCAACAAATCGCGCCCCTCAACCAATTCAATCCCCATCTCACGGGCGAGGAAGGTATGCTCATAATATGCCGAATTAAACACGCCAGGGGTCAATAACACGATGGTGGGGTCTGTATTGCCACGCGGGGATAATGCCCGTAGGGTATTCACCAATGCCTGACCATAATTATGGATGGGACGCACATCGTAATTGGCAAACATTTTTGGCAACACATTCCGCATCACCTGACGATTTGCCAGCATATACGACACACCACTCGGCACGCGCAAATTGTCTTCTAGCACAACAAATTCGCCATTGGGCATCCGGATGAGGTCTGTCCCCACCACCGATACATAGACATTTTTGGGGACATGTACCCCGCGCATCTCGCGCCGATAATGTGGGCAAGTATAGAGCAGTTCACGCGGGATAATTTTATCGTGCATGATTTTTCCGTCATGATAAATATCATGCAGAAACAAATTGAGCGCCGTAATGCGTTGTGTGAGTCCGCGTTCCAACACATCCCATTCGTTGGCATGGATGATGCGGGGCAATAGGTCATAGGGAAAAATTTTCTCTGTGCCTTCTTCGCGTCCATAGACGGTGAAGGTGATTCCTTGATGCAAAAACGATAAATCGGCGGCTTGTTGCCGACGGTACAATTCATCTGCCCCAAATTCGTTGAGGCGCTGATAGAGGAGTTGATAGTGGTCACGGGGCATATTCGACTGAGAGAACATCTCATCATACGCCGAATCGAGTTGATATTGGGGGAATAGTGATGTATTTGTGGGCATAAAAAACATCCCTCACAGGTGCGTAATTTTCACGAAATAGTGATTTAATCATAACCAGCCTAAAAAAATGTGTCAAATTTTGACAAACCACCCCTCTATGCGTTACAAATGATTTATCGTATAGAGGAGGATTTTCTTAGATGGTTATGCTCGAAAATAGAGACACATGGTACACCTATTTCAAAGACAATTGGCTCGCCCATTACGAAGCCACAGGCGAAACAAATTTTAAGATTTATCAACACCCCAAAAATGAACATGCCCCCAGTGGCAAAGGGGTAACACTCAGCCAAAGCAAGCTCATACTCATCACATCGGCAGGTGGATACCTCAAAAATAGCCAAACCCCTTTTGATGCCCCTAATCCGTTGGGCGATTATTCGCTCCGCACATTTCCCACCAGCACACCCTTTTCAGAAATAGATTTCGCCCACGACCATTATGACCATGCTGCCGTCAACACAGACCCACAAGTCTTATTACCACTGCGTCATCTGGAAGCGTTGGTCACAGAAGGGATCATTGGAGCATTGCACGATATGGTCATCAGTTATTCTGGATATTTGCCCATAGCAACGCGCACGGTGGATGAACTCTATCCAGAGGTGTTGAAATTGGTGAATGAATCGGGCGCACAGGCGGCATTGCTGGTGCCTTCCTGACCGCTATGCACGCAATCCGTGGGATTGCTGGCGCGAGGACTCGAAATGAATGGGATTGCCACGACCACCACCAGTTGGAACGCAGGTGTATCGCGGTTGGTTAACCCACCCCGCTTAGTCATCACCAAATTGGCGCGTGGGGCAACACTGGGCAAACCACATGATAGTGACCAACAACGGCGCGTCTTATTAGCTACGCTCAATCGGCTTAATGATGATGCACCACTCGATCATCTCATATTAGACGAAGCATTAGACCCCTAGTGAGGTTGCCCAATGATATTAGAACTAATTTCGCATCGCCCCATGAACGCAAAAACTGCCCCACCCTTGTTATTTGTGCATGGGGCATGGCACGGTGCATGGTGTTGGGATGAATATTTTCTGCCCTATTTTGCCCAACGGGGTCATCATGCCCATGCGCTCAGTCTGCGCGGACATGGGGATAGTCCCAAAACCAAGCGGATGTTCCTAAATGGGATATGGGATTATGTGGCAGATGTCAAACACATAGTAGACCAATTAGAAGCCGAATATGGCGCTCCGCCTGTGCTGATTGGTCACAGCATGGGCGGCTATGTGGTGCAAAAATACCTAGAGAAATATTCCGCCAGTGGTGCTGTTTTGGTAGCATCCATTCCATCGGTTGGCACACTGCCCTTCACCCTGCGCTTTATACCACGCTATCCGCATGTCGCCATACAATTACTGTTGCGCCTGAGTGCCTATCCTATGGTATCTAGCCTAGAACGGTCTCATCGGCTATTTTTTTCTGATGATATGCCCCGTGAACAGGTAAAAAAATATCATGACCGCATTGGCAATGAGTCGGTGCGGATTTTATTCGATGGTGGCGTGTTTCAGATTCCCCGCTCAAAATTGATTCGCTCAAAAAATGTGCCGATGTTGGTTATCGCCGCCGAAAATGACCGTGTATTCCTTGTGCGAGAAGGAAAATCCACCGCCAAAGCCTATGATGCGCCATTGGTCATAATTAAACACACCGCACATGATATGATGTTGGAAAAGACATGGCAAGAAACCGCCGATGCGATTGTGTCTTGGCTAGAAAAATTATCATAAATCACTGAAAGGATATTTTTATGAAACCCCTCAACCTGTCTGATGATGCCGATTGGCGCAAACGCTTCCGTGCGCCGAGCATCGCCAATATGCAAATCGCAGAAAAGAATTCGGCGCGGGGCATGATTGCTACCAACCGCTCTGGTGTCATCCAACTCTATGCGTGGGATATTGCCACTGGCAATTTGCGTCAAATCACCGATAAACCCGCGGGTGTAGTCTTTGGTGGCATTAGCCCCGATGGTGACTATATTTATTATCATGACGATTTTCAGGGCAACGAACACGGGCATTATGTCCGCGTGCCATTTGAGGGTGGCGAATCACAAAATATGAGTCCAGATTTACCCCTCTACGATTCATTTAGCATGAGCCAAAGCCTCAATAGTCGCCTATTCGGATTTTTGGCGGCGGGCGCAAATGGATTCGAGTTTTATACCCTGTCTGTGGGGGAAAACGGTGAACTCAGCGTACCTAATTTGCTCTATACCAGCCGTGCATTGAGTATGGGTCCGTCACTATCTTATAACGCCGAATATGCCGTCATCGCCACCACAGAACGTAGCAAATCTACCGATATGTGCCTGATGGCATTTAATTTAGCCGATGCTTCTGCTCAACAAACTGTCCTCATCCTAGAAGAAGCCGAAGGCAGTGTCGAGCCAGTCGGTTTTTCGCCCATTGCGGGGGATACACGCTTTTTGGCGACTACCGATGTCTCTGGCTATAACCGCCCCGTCATTTGGGATGTCAAAACAGGCGATAGAATAGATATTCCTCTGGATGACTTGGAGGGGGATATTAACACATGGGGTTGGTCAAAAGACGGCAAAAAATTGCTCTTAGCGCATCTTTTTCAGGCAAAATATCAAATTTATGTCTATGACCTAGATAAAAGCCTGCTCCACACAATAAATCATCCTACAGGCTCATTTTTCTTTGGCACACTATCCGATGATGGCACAGAGATTTTCTCTATCTCAAGTGATGCCACCCACCCCGCACGAGTTGTCGCTATTTCTGTGGCAGATGGGTCAATCCGCACGGTATTGGCGGCGGGTGATGTGCCAGCAAGCCGTACATGGCGGTCTATCCATGTGCAATCCACAGGCGGAGCGACTATTCAAGCATGGGTCGCTACACCAGAGGGCGAGGGTCCGTTCCCCACAATCCTTCACACACATGGCGGACCCACTGCCGTGCAAACAGAAGGGTTCAATGCCTCTGCACAGACCTTTCTTGACCACGGCTTTGCGTGGGTGTCGGTGAATTATCGCGGGTCTGTCACCTTTGGACGTGACTTTGAACGGAGCATTTTAGGCATGTTGGGACACCGCGAAGTAGATGATATGGCGGCAGTCACCCAATGGCTGATAAATGAGGGCATTGCCCAACCAGATGCCATTATCCTCAATGGCGGGAGCTATGGCGGATACCTCACCCTGCAAGGTTTGGGCAAACGTCCAGAATTATGGGCGGGTGGCATGGCATTGGTCGCTATTGCCGATTGGCGCTTGATGTATGAAGACCAAGCAGAGACACTGCGTGGCTATCAGAAGGCGCTATTTGGTGGTACACCCGATGAATTGCCAGAACAACACAAAAGTAGCTCACCGATTAGCTATGTGGATAACATCCGTGCGCCGATTTTGGTGATACAAGGCGAAAACGATACCCGTTGCCCTGCCCGTCAGATGAAGGTATATGAGGAAAAACTCAAAGAAGCGGGCAAAGATATTCATATTCATTGGTTTAATGCGGGGCATGGCTCACGGGCGATGGAGCAAAATATCGAACAACACGAATTAATGCTACGGTGGTTATATCGTGTTTTGGGATGAGGGATAAGTGAGCAAACGAAAGAAGCGTCTGCAAAAATTAAGAAATAATCCTAAAGATGTCTCTTTTGATGACCTGCGTTTGGTCTTAGAGGACTATGGTTTTGAATTACAAAATATTGTGGGTAGCCATCATACTTTTAGAATCACTATTGATGAAAGAAACTATCTGTTAGTAATTCCATTCAATCGTCCCATTAAACCAATCTATGTAAAAAAGGCGTTACAATTGATAGATAAACGTATCCAAGATGAGCTAGAGGATGCAGAAGATGAACCATGACAAAACACTTGAATATTATATGAACCTGCCTTATACCATTGAATTTACCCCCGACATTGATGGATTTTGGTTTGCAGAAATTCCACTTTTAGAGGGATGTATGACGAATGGTGAAAACTGGCAGGATGCTTTAGATATGATTCAAGAGGCAAAACAAGCATGGCTCATGGCGGCACTAGATTTAAATATGCCAATTCCAGAGCCAGAACCAATACTACCACGATGAAATATGGAGAAACGAAAACAAGTTCATATGATTATTATGGATAAATAAAATAAAATTCAAATAATAGCTGTATCCTTCAACCTCATCCCCCGCCCTCTTCTCCACATTGGAGAAGAGGATTTAGGGGTGAGGTTTCATACCGAATCAATTACGAGACGCACCGCTTATAACCCTTAAAATCATTTGAGTTCAAAATCTTTCTTCCATAAATTTTTATGTATACCGTTCACGGATGGCGGCACTGGCATAATCCAAAATGGATACCACGATGGCAATTGCCAAAACCGCCACCCCTGCATCCCGATAGCGCAACAAATTGATTTGTTGTTGCAACAAGAAACCCACACCACCACCACCGACAAACCCGATGATAGTAGACATCCGCACGTTAATATCCCAGCGATACATCGTAAATGCGATATATGGTGGGATAATCTGTGGCACAACCGCATACATAATGGTCTGCAAGCGGTTTGCACCTGTGCTTTGCAATGCCTCTATGGGTCCCGCATCAATGCTTTCAATCTGCTCTGAATATAATTTACCCAATGACGCAATCGAGTGAAGCGCCAACGCCAACACCCCCGCAAACGGACCAATCCCTACCCAAATCACGAATACCAAACCCATGATGAGCGGTTCAATGGAACGTAGGATGTTTAAGATAGTACGGGTGGTATTATAGATAACCCCACCCAGTGGGAATGTGCCTTTTGCACCCCCCAATGCCCCCGAAATACCGCCCAACATCGCCCCAATCACCATCGGAATGGCAACATAGCGATAGAGGGTTGCACCACCAATCGTGAAGACTTCCACTTGTGCAGGCAACATGCCTTCTACCAGCGATTGCCCCACATTCAATATCCAAAAGGTGAATATAAAGCCAACGATACCACTCAACCACGCCAAAGCCCGCAAAATATTTCTATCCGTAGAATTGGGGACTTGTGGTTTTGCGACAAACCAGCGATATGCCTGTGGCAACAAAGTAGTCGCCAATGTGCCTGCGATAATCGGTGTGAGCAATCCCATCCATGCGGCAGTTAAGCCGATGGTGGCGGTCATACCGAGCAAAATCGCCCCGCCCAACGCCCCTAAAAGTCCACCAAGTAGGTGATTAAATGTAACATCGGTGTTTTTGAGCAAATCTTTGGTGAGGCTAGTCCCCAACGATGAAAGCGCAAATGCCCCAATGAGCGCCACTATCAATTCCATCGAAAATTGGATGATTTGCCCCAGTGACCCAACAAATACCCCTACATAGCGCAAAATGCCTTCTGTGAAGGTATCCCTAAAGAACAATCCAAGACCACCCACCAGCCCAATGATGCTGATGAGGGTGATGATAATAACAAGCGTATTGAGCAAACGGCGGATAATCATAAAGGGGATGAGGGCTTTGATAATCGCCAAAACCCGCCAAATCATAATCACCTGCAAGACCACAATACCAAGCCCTGCCAGCGCCGATGTGCCACTTTCTCTGCCCAAACCAAACATGAATGCACCGATGGGCTGAAGCAATAAAATGCCCAACACCCACCCAACGGGCAATAGGGTAAAACTGACCATCAGGCTACCGAATTGCCCGCGTATGGGGCGCATGAGGTTATGGGCGGCAAGAAAGCTGAGAACTACCGATGGCAATATCGAAACGGCTGTGGCAATAAGCGCCAAAAAGATGGTCTCTACCATTTTTTCCATGACCAAATTGGTCGTATCGCTAAAACGCGGTGTACCAATTGGGAAACGTCCTTGCACCTCAACAGTGTGAATTTCATCCGATGTGCCACGAATACGCGGGACTTGGATTTGTACCACGAATGTGCCGTCATCATCGGCGACAAAATTATTTTCTTCAGAGCCATCTACTTGGCGAATACGCCGTTCACCATCAGTCGCAATCCAATTCATCCGCGCCAAACCATTGGCAGGAAAATTAAACCCGCGCACCGTTACTGTATCATCCCCCACCCCACAGGTCGGTTCTACGATGATATAGAGCAATGTAGATGGTTCTGCGGGGGGGATAATCTCATTATCAGAACAGATAATCCTAAAATTTGTGGTATATGATGAGACTTCATAATCTTGTGTAAACACATTTGGCGAGAGCAATTCGCGCAATGATTTACCTACATTTTGTTGACGTTGTGGTTCTTGTGGCACAGCCAAATTGATGTTGGTGACGGTCCAGCCATACGAAAAAATGACGACAACAACGGCAATGACCACCAAAATGATAAGCCGTTTGAGAATTTGTGTGGAGCGCATAGGGGTATTATTCATCGAATCATCGCTCCTAGTGAATTTCGACTTCTACGGCATCTTCGCCATAAATCATCTTAAAGCGGTCATTATCAATATTTTGTGGCGAACCATCATATTCTAGTTTGCCGTCTTTAAGGGCAATCACCCGATGCGAATATGCCCGTGCAAGACTGAGGAAATGCAGACTGCATAAAATGGTCATTTTATCTTCTTGGTTGAGCAATTCAAGATATTTCATCACTGAATGCGATGTGGCAGGGTCTAGGCTGGCGACTGGCTCATCTGCCAACATCATCTCTGGCTCTTGCATGAGGGTGCGGGCAATACCCACACGCTGTTGTTGCCCACCACTGAGGGCGCTGGCGCGATTATTGGCTTTTTCTGGAATTCCCACCCGTTTGAGCGCCGCCAATGCGCGGGCTTTTTCTTGTGGGGGAAAATAATTAAACAAGCTATATACAGGGTTGATATAACCCAAACGTCCCGCCATGACATTGGTCAGCACACTAGACCGTTTGACAAGGTTAAATTGCTGAAAAATCATACCAATCCGTCTGCGGATTTGGCGCAATTCATCCGTGGTGGCGGCAGTAATATCGAGTCCATTCCAAATAATCCGCCCTTTGGTGGGGTCTATCAGGCGGTTAATGCACCGTAATAGGGTAGATTTGCCAGACCCGCTCAAACCAATGATAGCGACAAATTGCCCATCGGGAATTTCGAGGCTGAGGTTATCTATGGCGACAAAGCCGTTATCATACACTTTGGTCAAATTTTCAATAATGAGCATACATTAATTCCCAATATATAAACTACCTATAAAAAAAGCGGGTAGGGGGCAAAAGTTCCCCCCCACCCGCTCATTATGCTTAATGAAAAAGTTGGGTTTAGTTGCCGAAAATGTCGGCTTCGGTCAAGCCCAAGAATTCAAATTGCAAACGCACCACATCATAGACAGAATCTTCGATGGGGGCGATACCGCTCCAGCTATAGAAATCTTCATTACCAACAGATTCTGCCCATGCTTCGGTTTGTGCGAAGGCATAGAGGGCTTCCATGATTTGGGCGCGGAGTTCTTCTGGGAAATCTGGACCAAAGCTAAGGGTATCGTTGGGGATGGGGTTGCTGAGGCGCAAGATACGCACGGCATCAATAACATCGGGGGCGGTTTCGCGGATGTTGGCACGGGCATCGAGGATGAGAATATCACCGACATACAAACTGCCATCTTCACCAATACGTGATTCATCAACAGTTAGGTCGTATGGTTCTGGATTGTCACCAATTGCCCAAGCGGCACCGGGGACACCTGGTGGGCTAAAGAAGGTTGTACCAAAATCAACTTCGCCACTATACACGGCTTGTACGACTTGGTTGTGACCACCTGCTTCGACACTATCACCAGTGGTAATGCCAGCATTGTTGAGTTCAACCGCAGGCACGATATAACCAGAGGTGGAGCTGGCATCTGGATATGCCCATGTGCGACCTTCTAAATCGCCAAAGGTATAGATGTCGCTATCACGACGAACAATATATGCCGCCCAATAGACATTCCAACCACGACGGACTGCGGCGGCTTCCACTGTCACACCACAACGCGCACTGGCGATGACATAACCCGCGGCGGGGATGAAACCGATAGAGCGGTCTGGGGCGGCGCACATTGCTTCGACAGTGGCGGCATAAGAAGTGGGGACTGCCACTTCAAAACTTAAGCCAGTGGCGGCTTCGAGGGCTTCCGCCAATATTTCGCCACCCGTTACGATGGTTTGGGCTTCGACAGAGGGAACAAAGAATACTTGAATGGGATTTTCTGGTGTGCCAATCGTGCTTTCTTGAGCAAGTGTGGCGGGGATGATGAGGCTAGAAACTAACAAAACGAGCAATAATGCAAATGTAAATTTAACGCGCATGGAAACTCCTTGTGAATAGGACTTTAGTAGATTTGCTCCGTGACATGACAGGGCGTAGAGAGAATAGCGTAGCAATGTTAAATAAATATTAAGCATCATCAAAAAACTGTGTGGGTTTTACGAAATTATGTCAATATCCCCCATTTCTGCCATCCCAATTTACTAAAGTGGGATAAAAGACTTGGTAGAAAATGGGGCATAATGGAGATGATGAGGAGCGCATATTTGCTCCTCATCTATAAATAAATTAGGGTTGATAGGCAATGCCACCGAATGTCCGCACTGCCCCATAATAGGTATAGGCGGTGCTACGACACCATGCACGAGAATCCCACGATGGACCCGTATTGCAAACAGCCCGCATATCGTTCAGAAAGCGGGTATCACAAGTGGAACGGCTGATGCCACTGCCTGTATAGCAAATATCATGAGCATTGCAGGCATTGGTAAAATTGAACCGTACTGTGCCTGTCCAAAAACTCCAATAATAAATATTGTTGGGGATGAGAGTATACAGATATAAGGCTTCTGGTCCGCAACCATTGGGGGCGGCTTCGACCTGGGGGGCGGGAACACTGGTAATATAGGTGGTAGCCATCAGAGCCACCAATACAAATGCAACTACAAAACGATAAATAGAACGCATAAAAATCCTCCTTGTATAAAGACAATTTGAACATTATTTTTGGACAATACAGAGAATTTACTCTGATGATTATTCTTTTGCCACCCTCCGTAACAAATCTTAACAAGATGTTATATAAACAATCGCTAACCTTCACTTACGCTTATTCAATGCCCGCCGATAGTTGCCCCGCATGAGGGGTGCTGTGATTTTATCTACGGTGAAAAATGTCTGGGATGTTGTTCGCATCGGTGGTTGTGGTGGTCTTGGCATGGCTATATTTTCAGGAATATCAATAGTGGCAACCGCAACACCATCATCATTTGGCTGATTCACAGATACCACTTTATTCCCCTGTGCATCCACGATTTTGCTATGGTCGCCAAAACCTGCGTTGATAGTGACATGCTTCGCCTTGCGGATATGTTTGAGCAATAGGCGCGGATTCCGTGCCAATAACCCCATGAGCGATAATATAGGGCGTGGCATTATTGATGAAAACTGTCCCGCCCCAGCAGAGTGAATAACAGGCACACCCAACCATGTTGTTTGGTCGTGAATATCGGTATCGGCAAAATGATTGTCATCTGTATGTAACTGCACAACATCGCCATCAGGAAAAGTCAGTGTCGGCTTGTGCATATTCGGCGGGCAACTGGGAATAAGCATGAGGTTCACTTTTCCCGCATATTTCGCCCATAAATCGGCATGGGCGCTATCCCAACAAATCAACATGCCCACTTTGCCAAATTCGGTATCGGCAACCGTGATAGATTTATCTTTATTACCCCGAAAAAATGCCCGTTCCCAACCAAACGGATAGGTTTTATCGTATTGCCAGACCTGTCCTTGTGGCGAAATGAGATAGGCGCGGTTATAAACATCCCCATCATGACGCACCATAATAGACCCCGCCAGATAAATATGATTAGACATGGCGCAATTTTTCATCCATGTGACCGTTTTGCCATTGGGTAATTCGATATAATCATAATTGATATCGGTATAGCTATAGCCAGCATTGAATAATTCTGGCAATAAGACTAATTTTGCCCCGCCTGCAACAGCATCACTGACCAATTTTTCGGCACGATTGAGGCGGTCATCCAAGGATGTGGGGGTTGCGTTCATCTGTACAGTGGCGACAGTTAATTGGGTCATGCAATTTATCCTTATAAGACTATTCGCTTATGGTCATCTTTTTTTCCAGTCTTTCGAGGGCATCTTGGAGCAATTGCTGGCGCAGGCTAGTCGTCAAATCGCCCCGTGTACGTTCTAATACCCCACGCACGACATCGGTCTGACGGCGTAGCCCATGTGTGAGCGCATCGGGAAAGTCAAATGTGACCAAGTGGTCATAAATCGTATCCATGCAATCGAGCAGACGCTCTGCCTCTTGGCTATGGCGTTCATCAAGACGCATAATATCGAGGATAAATCGGCGTAGCTCGGTGGCGGCTTCTGCTAATCCGAGCAAATAGGTTGAACTTTTCACACCCAATTCATCGGGTGTGGGCAAGGGTTGGTCGCGGATAATCGCATAGGTGGCAAATGCTTCTACGACCTCTTTGAGTGCATCTTGCAAATAGCCACTATGATACAGTTCCGGATAACTAGCCACCCCATCCACAATGATTTTGGCGGTGGCGCGAATATTAGCGAGACGCACATCGGCATCATCCCACTCACGCCGATGAATCGCACGAATTGCCTCTGCACATAACCGAATCAATTCGCGCGATTGTACCACTGCTTTATCACGAGAGGCATCTTGTTCTGTCAATTGGGCGCGAATCGTTTCTGCAATCGCAGACAGATTATTCATCGGTTCTCCCACCATCATCATCGGTGCGTGGGGTAAAATTAAAGAGTTGGTCTGCGAGTGATTGCGGTTTGGGTGGCAATTTAATCTCACCGTGTTTGGTCTCATACATCTCCAAATTTTGTTGGAGTGCTTGCAAGAACGCTTTTGCCCCTGCGGGGGTCATAATAATCCGTTGTTGCACCCGCGCCCGCATATCGTTGGGAATCACTTGGACAAAATCGAAAATAATCTCGCTGGCAGTTTGCCCAATGATAACCGCATTGGCATAACTGGCATTGAGATTTGGCGGAAATTCGATACGAATTTGACGCTGGTTGGGATTTGTTGGATTTGTTGGATTTGTTGGGTTATTTGGGTTATTTGGGTTATTTGGCGGGTTATTTTGCATAGCGTTCTCTCAGTCTATAGATTCTTGAATGGGCAAGGTATTTTCTGCCAACCATTGGCTAATTAAGGTGACAGCCGTATCTAAGGTGGATGAAATTATATAATTTTCTGCTAATTTTGGATACACTTTTGCAAAAATCTGAAACATCGTCACCAAAAATTTATTATCAGTGGCATACACCACCAATCCCGTATTTTGGGGCTTGGTAGAGATATATCCGCGTGCCTTAGATAAAAGGGATGTGGGCAATTTGGTTGTATGAGACATATCGTTCAATATGCCCACATAATACGATTTTTCTCTCATCAAAGCACGCCCCTTGCGAAGGGTCATATCGTATTCGTTCCAATCCCACGGGTCTAAAAATTCATAATGGAGTATCGTCTCGGTGTCGTCCCACCATTTCAATTGGACTGGCATAATAACGCTACTCCTCTTTTAATAGGCACAGACAAATTTAATAGGCACAGACAAAAATATTTTATAAAGCATTTTGTTAGATAGTAACACAGTGGGCATATTTCACCAAAAAATGAATTTGTGGCGTAGACGACAATAACACTCTATAATAGAAAGACGATTATTCAATTGATAAAAATCAACTGTAGAGATAGTATTTATGACCAATAATGAGCCAATTTTTACCATCCGTACGCTTTTACCTCATGATAGAAATTGGGTTGCCCACTTTTTGGATGAGTATTGGCGGTCTACCAAAATTGTCTCACGCGGGATTGCCTATTACGCACACCTGCTACCGGGTCTTGTCGCAGAAATACCCCATGCCCCCGATGATGCCCCACCAGCAGGACTCATCACCTATCATATAGAAGGTCGCAGTTGCCAGATTATCACCATCAACAGCCTACAACAACGCATTGGGGTGGGGTCTAAACTTTTGGAGACTGTCAAACAAACGGCTATCGAAGCGGGATGCAAACGCCTATGGCTGATTATCACCAATGACAATTTACAGGCACTCCGTTTTTATCAAAAAAGAGGGTTTCATCTGGTCGCTGTATATCCCAATGCCCTCGCAGAAACGCGCAAACTTAAACCGCAATTGCCAATTATGGGCATGGACGATATTCCCCTGCGCGATGAAATTGAACTGGAAATCATGTTATAGGATAATCTGCCATGTATGACCGCCCCAATACCCAAGAATTGCTCGATGCCGCCCGCACACATTTGGAGGCGCATGTGATTCCTGCCATTAAATCTGACCGCAAGCTATATTTTCAGACATTGGTGGCGATTAATGTATTGCGGATTGTAGAACGCGAATTAGAGGCAGATGAGGGGCATCTTGAAGCAGAATGGGGGCGACTCTCTGCGTTTTTGGGCGCTGATACCCCTGCCCCAGAGCGCAAATCAGTGTTGATAGACCAGCTCACAGCAAAAAACAACCACTTGGCAGATGCCATTCGTGCGGGGAATTACGATTCATCCCCAGCATTATTTGACCACCTCAAAGCCACGACCATCGAACAGTTAGAGGTGGCAAATCCGCTTCTATTGATAAAAATCCTCAAAGAGATAAACGACCCATCGCTTGATGCGTGGTCAAATCGCTAATTTTTCTAATTTCCCTATCACATCGCGCAATAATACCCACATAAACCCCTCTGCGGGGCATAAATAGGTTGTATCATGCACATAAACTGTTTTTGTGGGCATATCCACCTGCAACCCTACCCGTCCATACGCATTATTCAACAACCGAATGTGCCATGAATCACCATAGGAATGAATTTTTTCTGAACGTCTGCCACTGCTGGCGACCCATTCATCATATAGGCTATCAAATGGCGTGGTAGGGGTTTGGGTCTGGGTGGCGCGGATATGGTCATAAAACCATGTATTGAGCATATCCGCAAATCCGCCAAAGGCATATTCCATCTCCACCTCTTTCAAACCAATAGACGGGTTCACTTTACGGAGTGTGGTGATAAACAGGTGGGCATAATCATCTAAAAAATCGGCAGTGAGGTGCAACGGGGTTGGAATACCCGCCAAGACGGTTTGCCGAAGCAGGGTTAATGCCTCGCCAGCACCGTCTATGCGTGCCAAGCCAGTATCATCTTTGGGTTCAAAATAGGTCACACCAAATGTATTGGGCAGATGATACTCTGCCCAAAATTGCCGTATAGGAATCAGGCGATGGCGCATGTGGTTGAGGATTAATTCCATAAAACCTTTATGCCATAGCCAACGCGGGATGTTGCAAGTGCCATGTGGTGGATTGCTCATAAGCATGTGCCACGCACAAAATTGTCTCTTCGTTGAATGGCTTACCCATCAATTGCAAGCCGATAGGCATCCCACCCTCGCCAAATCCGCATGGGACACTCATACCACACACCCCCGCCAAATTTGCGGAGATGGTCATGACATCCGCCAAATACATCTCTAGCGGGTTATCGGTCTTTTGACCAATTTTGAATGCCACCGATGGCGATGTGGCAGAAACAATCACATCTACTTGCTCAAACGCACGGTCAAAATCTTGTCTGATAAGACCGCGTACCAATGTCGCTTTGCCATAAAAGGCATCAAAATAGCCTGCGGAGAGGGCATACGTGCCGAGCATGATACGCCGTTTGACCTCTGCACCAAAGCCTTGTCCGCGTGTCTTTTTATATGTATCCCACATATCTTGACCTTCCACACGCGCCCCATAACGAATACCGTCAAAACGGGCGAGATTGGCAGAGGCTTCTGATGTGGCAATCAGATAATACACAGGCAGGCTATATTCGCTGTGTGGCAGGCTAATATCAACAATTTCCGCGCCCAATTCTTTTAATTTGGCAATCGCGGTGCGGACGGCACTTTCGACTTCTGGTTGCATCCCCTGTACAAAATATTCTTTGGGAATCCCCACGCGCAACCCTTTTATATCGCCTGTGAGATGCTCCAGATAATTTGGCACAGGCACGGGCATACTGGTGGAATCGAGCGGGTCATGCCCCGCGATTACGCCCAAAATCCGCGCCGTATCTTCTACGGTACGGGCAAGGGGTCCCGCAGAATCTAACGATGACCCATAGGCGATGAGTCCATATCGGCTCACACGCCCATAACTGGGCTTGAGGGCGGCAATCCCGCAAAATGCCCCCGGTAGGCGGATGCTCCCGCCTGTATCTGTCCCCAACGCCGCAGATGCCATCATCGCCGCCACCGCCGCCCCACTGCCACCGCTACTCCCACCCGGAACACGCTCCAAATCCCATGGGTTGCGCGTGATGAAATAGCCCGAATTTTCGGTGGATGACCCCATCGCAAATTCGTCCATGTTCAATTTTCCCAAAATAACCATGCCCGCATCATAAAGTCGTGCCACACAGGTCGCATCAAATACAGGCACATAGCCCTTGAGGATTTTTGAGCCAGCAGTCGTCTCTATCCCTTTGGTGGATAGCACATCTTTAATGCCCATCGGAATCCCCAGCAGTGGCTTTTTGACCCCTTGTGCGCGTAAATCATCGGCATGTTGCGCTTGTTGCAAGGCAAGGTCAGATGACACCGTGAGATAGGCTTTGATTTGTGGATCGAGTTGATTAATTTTATTCAGATAGGCTTGCGTGAGTTGCACAGAGGTAATTGTCCCCGCATCCAATTGCGCGAGGGCTTCTGTGATGGTCAGGTGGGTTAAATCGGTCATATTGAAAATTATCCTAGTCTGATGTGGCTGTCATACAGGCAAAAGTATAGCATAAATGGCATCAAAGAGAGGGGGGTATTCGCTTATCGCGCCAAATTGGTTAGAATATAACCCATATCAACCATTTAACAAGGAGAATACCCCAATGCCAAAAATTAGCGCACAAGTGACCATTAATGCCTCTGTGGGGGATGTGTTTCGGTATGCGATGGGCGATATGTCTGCATGGCAACCCGATATCGAAGCGATGGATATGACCGATGACCGCATCCGCACAGGTATTAGCATCACCCAACGCCGTAAAACCTTTCTGATGAGTTGGCGCTTAGACCTCAACGCCGATATAACCGATTATAAGCCCAACAAAATGCTAGAATACAAAGGGGTATTGGGGCGGTTTCCGGTATTGGGGCAATTAGAATTTCTTTCGCAGGGGGGAGCAACACTGGTAAAAGAGACACTCAACATAAAAATGCCCTTCATCACATCCATCTATTCACCCTTTATGCGCCGTGTGATGACTGCCCGCACTCAAAAAGCCCTCAATACGCTAAAGAGTCAATTAGAAACAGGCGGAAAATCCATCATCCAATAACCAATGTGCGCTACAATAGCCAACAGTATTGGTTTGTAGAGAGAAGATAAGGTATTGATATGGCAAAGCGTGTGTTAATTGGGACATCAGAAGAATTTCCTGCTGGCGAATTAAAAGCCGTTACAGTCGAAAGCAAATCCATTGTGGTCGCACGGGTGAGTAGTGGGGTGTGTGCGGTAAAAAATCGGTGCGCCCACCTACCCTTGCCCCTCGCAGGCGGCAAATTAGAAGGCGATAACATCGTGTGTCCATGGCACAATTCGGTGTATGAAATGTGCAGTGGCGAAAATAAAGACTGGGTAAAAGGGTTTATGGGGGTCAAAATGCCCGATTGGGCGGGGTCACTCATCAGTTTTGGCAAACAACCACAACCCCTCACCACCTATACAGTTATTGAAGAAGACGGCAAATTATATGTAGAGTTGTAAATCGGGATAACGGGCGCGATATATGCGCCCACACCTATTCATCTCGTCTTGAATACATCCCTCGCAATCCATTATGATAGTGTTATTATCAAAAAATATGGATTGAGGATATAAAAACATGCGATTAGGCGTAATTGGGCTTCCCAATAGTGGAAAGACCACCATTTTTAACGCACTCACAGGACAAAATTTAGAGACCGCCGCCGTTAGCAGTGGTCAATTTGAAGTACATACCGCCGTAGTCAATGTGCCAGATGCACGGCTAGACGCGCTCATCAAAATGTATAACCCCAAGAAAATCTCGTATGCCACCATCATCTTTGCCGATATTGCAGGGTTGGATAAAGGCATGAGCGAGGGCGGGCTAAAGGGGCAAGTGCGTAATGAGCTATCACAAGTAGACGGTTTTGTGCATGTGGTACGTGCCTTCAAAGACGATACCATCCCCCACCCCTATGTGAGCATTGACCCCCAACGCGACCTAGAGATGATTGAGCAAGAATTTTTGCTCAACGATATGGTCACAGTCGAAAAACGTCTGCAAAAAATTAACGATGAAATTCGCATCAAGGGTAAAAAATTAGAAGCCGTATATGGCGAGGAACTCTCCCTATTTGAGGCGATGAAAACCCATCTGGACGAAGAAAAGCCCTTACGCGACTTTGATATGACGCTTGACCAAGAAAAATCTCTGCGCGGTTATGGCTTTCTCACACTTAAACCCGTTTTGATTGTGGTGAATTTGGGTGATGAAGCACAAGACCCCGATAAACTGGTCAATTATCCGCACAACCGTGTGAAATTGGTTGGGCTACAGGGCAAACTCGAAGCGGAACTCTCGCAGTTTGATAACCCAGATGATATTACGATGTTCATGGAAGAATATGGCATTTCAGAACTCAGCGCCGATAAGGTGATTCGCTTGGCGTATGAACTCATGGCGATACAATCATTTTTCACAGTGGGACATGATGAATGTCGGGTGTGGAGTGTGGCAATTGGGGCGACTGCACCAGAAGCGGCAGGCACAATCCATAGCGATTTGCAAAAAGGGTTCATCCGCGCAGAAGTGATGTACTACAAAGATTTACTCGATGCGGGTAGCGAGGCGGCGGTGAAGCAAGCGGGTAAATTTAGCTTGCAGGGTAAGGACTATATTGTGCGCGATGGTGACATTGTGCATATTCGGTTTAACATCTAAATTCCATAATGCCACACCGTAGGGCAGATATAACGGTTATATCTGCCCTATAGCCCTTACCACACAGGGATGGCATCACTTTTTATCTCAAATCGGCGCAACATCGTATCGAATTGTGTGGCACTTTCGGCTTGGCTCACCAACATAATGAAATATAAATAATTATCTTGGATAGACATCACCAAATAGTTATAGGTCTGGGTATCTTCCATCTGCACTTCCACATAAAGCGCATCCCCAAACCCATAAGACCGCAACCTTGATTGCAAAATAGATACCCCTGCTTGTGGCGGAGACGCATCAATATCGGCTTGCAAGTCGCGTAGGGTGATGGTCTGATTGTTGGTGGGTAACATCAGCACCAAGAAGGCATTTGATGTCTCGCGGTCACTCAGACCCATCTGCAAAACGCCCCGCCCCAAACCAGAGATTCCCAATTGTTGTTGCAATTCTGTGCTGTTACTGGCAAGGTTGGTATTATCCTGCCATGTATTGGGGAGGATTATCTGAAAATTGGGAGTCGAAAATTCTACCTGTGTAGCAGAAATAGACCGTTCTGTTACAGTGGATGACATGGCGCTACTGCTCCGCGCACCGGTGGGCATATTGGTGAGTACCACAAACCCAATGACCACAATGGCAAACATCGCCGCGATGATAGTCGCAGGATTGGCGGCTTCTTGAGAAATAGGCGACGAGGGTGGTTGGGATGTAGTAAGTGGCTTCGATGGTGATGAAGCTATTGGCGCATCGAATATTTGAGGTGGCTGTTTTGACCCAAAGGGCTTGGCTGGCGCAATTGGCGATGATGCCATTGGGGTTGTGTTGGATAGCGCGATGGCATCGAGGTTAGATTTGCCCGAAATGGCGATTGTCACCAATTGTAACCCCGCCTCAAAGTGATTTCGCAGGTCAATAATGGCATAATCCCGTAACCGTTGGGGAATGTCATCCCCTTCCAATTGCACCACAACGAGTTGTTTTTTTTCATCGAGTGCATTGCTTATTTCTTTATAAAATCTATCCGATTGCGATTCTGTCTCGGTAATCCCCACCACCACACAATCGGCGATGACAATTTCACTACGTGCCAAATCTGAATTTGGTGAAATACCATCATTGGTAAACACCTTAAATCCCTGCTTCATGAGGGCGGCACGAAAGTCTGCGAGGACATCGCTTTGTGGGTCTGGAGAACTGAGAAATATATTTTTCTTGAGCATGATTAACAATTTACCTCTTATGCGATGCTATTTTTCTTATAATAGCTGGTTTTGCGTTGTTTTGATATAAGAGTCACCCCAGTTTGTCATATCCCTTAGCAAACTCTAAGCGGTTGGGCATAAATTTGATATAATGAAAACAAAAGGAAAGGATATATCATCATGTCAGAAAAATCACGCAATCCCATACTTGAACCACTAAGCAAGCCAGAGCGCCAACAAATCAAACTACTCGCCACTTTTTTGGCGATTGTGGTGACAGCCGTCATCACGGTGGGCATTATTATTGCCATTGTCAGCAGTAGCCTATGGGCAGGTTAAGCACCAACTTGCACCACATACCAAAATCTGAGCTACAATAAAGTCATAATCGTTAAATTGTGGGAGATGTTCTTCCATATTTAGAATAGAAGGGATTGCCTTTGCTATTAGACGGGTTAGTCGTCAAAGAACAAAGTGGATTTTTTTGGGTAGAAGTGGCAGACGGTACAGTGTATCGGTGTCAGTTACGTGGGCATCTAAAAGAAAAAGCCCAATCATCAGATATTGCCTCCATTGGCGACACGGTGAAAATATCACCCATCTTACAAGATGAATCGGGTGTATTGGGACTCATTGAAGAAGTAGCAGAAAGGCATAATGCCTTATCGCGCTCGGCACGCACACAGGGCAATCGTGGTGCAGGCGAGGCAGAGCGTGAGCATGTGATTATTGCCAACGCCGATGCCATATTTATCGTCTTGGCGGCGGCACAACCCACCCCTAATTTCCCGATGTTAGACCGACTACTCGTCGCGGGCGAAAAAGCCGAGATTGATAAACTCGTCATCATCTTCAATAAAATTGACCTCGAAGACGCGGTACTTATCACCAAAAGATTTGCCCCCTATGTGCGGATGGGTTACACTGTGTTGCAAACCAGCGCAAAAGATGGACGGGGAATAGAAGATATACAAGCCCTGTTGCGTGGCAAAATATCGGCATTCACAGGACCTTCTGGTGTGGGCAAAACCAGCCTGCTCAATTGCCTACAACCCGATTTGGGCAGAGCCGTAAAAAATATCAGTGGCTATCATCAAGAGGGGGTGCATACCACCCGTGATAGCGCCCTTATCAAACTGGATACAGCTGTGTATGGTGATAAAACCTATTTGGCAGATACACCAGGGATGCGCTCGCTCAATGTATGGGATATTGAACCCAGTGAACTCGATGGTTATTTCCGTGATATTGCCCCCCATATTGGCAATTGTCGGTTTAGCAATTGCACCCATGTGCATGAACCGGGCTGTGGGGTGAGGACTGCGCTCAAAAACGGTCTGTTGAGCATGGCGCGTTATAATAGCTTCCTCAAACTGCGTGAGGAACTAGAAGAACTTTACGCTTATTAGGCGATATATCGTGTTCACTTGTGTGTTTGTGTGGACAGCCTATAGGCTGTCCACATCAATATAATTTTGTATCATAATTATCATTTACCAAAGGAGTTTTTTTCATGGAATACAAAAATCTGGGTCGCACAGGCTTAAAAGTGAGCCGTTTATGCTTGGGTACGATGAATTTTGGACCAGAAACCACCGAAGAAGATAGCTATGCCATCATGGATGCGGCGTTGGAACTCGGCATTAACTTTTTTGATACCGCCAACGTCTATGGCTGGAAAACGGGTGAAGGCATCACCGAACAAATCATTGGGCGGTGGTGGGCGCAAGGTGGCGGACGGCGCGAAAAAGTCGTCATTGCCACCAAAGCCTATGGCAAAATGGGCGAATGGCAAAATGAGGGGCGCTTATCGGCACTTCATATCAAACGGGCATGTGAAGCCAGCCTCAAACGTCTGCAAACCGATTATATTGATTTGTATCAGATGCACCATATTGACCGTGAGACCCCCTGGGAAGAAATTTGGCAAGCGATGGAACAACTCGTGCGTGAGGGCAAGGTGTTATATGTCGGCAGTAGCAATTTTGCGGGCTGGAATATTGCCCAAGCCAACGAAGTCGCCAAAAACCGCCATTTTATGGGATTGGTGAGCGAACAAAGCCTATATAACCTTGTGGAACGCCGTATCGAGATGGAAGTCATTCCCGCGTGCGAACACTACGGACTCGGACTCATCCCCTGGTCGCCATTGGCAGGCGGGATTTTGGGCGGATTGAAAGATGTGGGCAAACGCCGTCAATCATCGCGTGGGGCAGAAGTCCGAGCTAAATTTTTGCCACAACTCGAAAAATTTGAGACATTCTGTGATGGTATTGGCGAAAAACCCGCCGATGTCGCCCTCGCATGGCAAATGCACAATCCCGTTGTGACCGCACCCATCATCGGACCGCGTACGATGGAACAACTCACAGGGGCAATTCATACACTGGATATTCACCTCAATGACGACCACATGAAGCAACTTGATGAAATCTTCCCCGCCGTTGGCAAAGCACCAGAAGCCTATGCGTGGTAATTTTCTCTAGGGCGCGAAAAACGCGCCCTATTTTACCCTCATCAAAGGAGAATTTCCGCGTGTCTGACCTGTATTTTTCAGATAAACGCCGTGTGCGTGCCATTTTACTCACCGACCAACACACACTTATTTTGCTCAAGCGCCTACCCCAAGGTCCCAGACAAACCCCAATGTGGATTGCCCCTGGTGATGCCATCGTGCCACATGGCGCAGATGACAAAATTATTTTGCGTGAGGCGCTCATAACGGAATTAGGTGTTGAGGTGGCTATTATGGATTTGGCGTTGCAATTATTTATGACACGCTGGAATTTTTATCTGTGCAAGGTGGTATCGGTGAACCCCAATCGGCGCTCCCCACAAGCCATTGCCGAGCATAAAAAAGGGGTATATAAGGTGGATGAATTGCCACTCGACGAGTCGGTCATCAAGCAAAAAACCATCCAACCGCGTGCCTTACGCGATTATCTGATGGCGAACATGCCCCTCTTGCGCGTGATATGATTATCTCAAAATTTAAATGCACCTTTTTACATCAAATGTATAAATAAAAAGTCGGTGTATAATTTTAGAGTGCCTATCTTAATGAGGATTGCTATATGAACGCTATCAACGCCTACCTTAAAAAACTAGACGACAAATATCGTACAAGTGATTCTACAGAACATACTCATCGAGGCGCACTAGAAACATATCTCGAATCGTTAGATAAAGAAATAATTGTTATTAATGAACCATCTCGAATTGAAATCGGCGCTCCCGATTTAGAAATTCGTATTGGTGAAGGCGCAACATCTCTTTCGATTGGTATTATCGAATGTAAAAATATTGGTGTGAATCTTGATAAGGAAGAAAAATCAGACCAAATAAGACGATATCATGCGTTAGAGAATATAATTTTAACTGATTATTTAGAATTTCGTTGGTATTTGAAGGGTGAGCGCCAAGCAATCATTCGGATTGGCGAAATCAAAGACGGGCGCATAGTTCCTATCGAAGCCAATTTTGCTCAATTTGAAATGATGTTGGGACATTATCGTCAATATCGAATCCCCCTCATCTCCACCTCACTAGAATTTGCCCAACGACTGGCTGGGGTTGCCCAATTGATTAGAAAACTCATCGAAACGGATATGAGAACTTCATCACCTTCAACACAATTGTTGAATCAGTGGGATGGTTTTAAGCAGACACTTTTGCCAGATATGAGTATTGAAGAGTTTGCCGATATGTATGCTCAAACACTCACCTATGGCTTATTTATTGCACGTATCAACTATGAGAAACCATCAAAGACATTTGATGCCGATATTGCCGACAAATATGTCCCCAATACCAATCCTTTTTTACGTGAATTATTTCATAATATGAGTTTTGCAAATTTGGGAGAACGGCTCAATTGGTTAGTTAAGCGGTTGGCAGAAGTGCTGGCATTAACTGATATTGAGGCATTACTCAAAGATTTTGGCAAATCTACCGAGCAGACTGATGTCGTTGTTCATTTTTATGAAGCCTTTTTGAGCCAATATGACCCTAAAATTAGAAAAATGCGCGGGGTTTATTACACACCAGAACCAGTTGTGAATTATATTGTGCGTAGTGTAGATTATTTACTGCGCGAAAAATTTTATATCGATGGATTAACCGATGAACGAGCAATTATCTTAGACCCCGCCACAGGAACAGGTACTTTCTTATATTCGGTTATTCAGCATATCTATGAACATTTTTCATCGAAGGGCGCATGGAAAAATTATGTGACCAATAACTTATTAAAACGCCTATTTGCTTTTGAGTTGTTAATTGCGCCCTACACAATTGCCCATCTCAAATTGGGGATACAGTTACGGGACACAGGATATGATTTTCCGCAAGGGCAACGCTTGGGTATTTATCTGACAAATGCACTAGATGAAGGCATCAAGCACAAACAACAAATGTTTGCACAATTTATCGTCAATGAAGCCAATGGTGCAACTGAAATTAAGCAACAAAAACCGATTATGGTCATACTTGGTAATCCACCCTATAGTGGGCATAGCGCCAATGAAAATGAATGGATTAGCTCACTCCTGCAAGCATATTATGCAGTAGATGGGCAACGTATCAAAGAGCGCAATTCCAAATGGTTACGCGATGATTATGTTAAATTTATGCGTATGGCACAAGACCGCATTGAAAAAACAGGTCATGGTATTTTAGCATTTGTCACCAACCATAGTTATCTCGATAACCCAACCTTTAGGGGGATGCGAAAAGTTTTATTACAAACATTCTCAGACATTTACATCATTGATTTACATGGCAATAGCAAGAAAAAAGAACTCACACCCGATGGTCATTCAGATAAAAATGTCTTTGATATTCAACAGGGGGTATGTATTGGTATTTTTGTAAAAACACCAGATAAACAAGCAGGAACATTGGCTAAAGTGCATCATCTGGATTTGTGGGGTGCAAAACGGTCATCTAAATTTGATTGGCTCAATAAACATGATATTGATAACACAGATTGGGCAGATTTTGAACCTCATGCCCCGTTTTATCTGTTTACACCCGCCTCAAATGGTGTGAAAAATGGATATGCCAATTACCCTAAAATAACCGATATTTTCCCCCAGAATGTAATGGGAACTCAAACCCATCGAGATTCTTTTGCAATTGCCTTTAATCAACAAATACTTAAAAAACGACTAATGGATATGCGCGACAAAGAAATTACCGATAGAGATTTTCGGCAGATGTATCAGTTGAAAGATAATCGTGATTGGCAGTTAGAAACAGCACGCAAAAAGATACAAGAGTATGAAAACTGGGAAAATAAAATATACAGATGTTTATATCGCCCATTTGATAGCCGTTATTACTATGCGGATAATGCGGTCACAGATTATCCACGCCGTCTGCTTCTTCAGCATGTTATTGGGCGGAATAATCTGTGCTTAGGGATTGGGCGACAAGGCAGTGTTGTGGCAGATAAACAGTGGTCATTGGTGATGGCTTCACAATTACCACTAGATGCCAATGTGTTTCGGCGCGGCGGGGTGCAAGTTTGTCCATTATATCTCTATCGGCAAGACGATGAACTCAATTTGCCAGGGGATGATGATTTTCCTTATGATGAGCATGGACGTAAACCAAATTTGAATATGGCATTTGTTCGTCAATTAGAAATAACTTTTGGCAAAATATTCATGACCGATTTTACCCCAGAAGACATTTTTTATTATACCTATGCCATTTTGCATAGCCAAACCTATCGTAGGCGATACACCGATTTCTTAAAGATTGATTACCCAAGATTGCCAATTGTTGATAAGTTTGTCTTTTTTAAGTCACTGGCGCACAAGGGAGAAATTTTAGCCCAATGGCATACCATGACTCACACCCATATCCGCCCGCCTGCTGATATGGCGATTTATCCAATTTCACGAGAAGATGCGATTGATGGTCTTGTGGAAGAAGAGCATATCCGTTATGACGATAAAAACCAACGAGTTTATATCAATAAAGACCAATATTTTGCAAACATCTCTCCAGATGTGTGGGATTTTTATGTTGGGGGATATCAAGTATTAGACGTATGGCTTAAAGAACGCTTAGGACAGAAATTGACTTATAAAGATATAGAGGACTATCAAAAAATAGTTTGGATAGCCATCAATACCTTTCAGGTGATGGATGAAATTGATGTGATACTGAACGATTCGTTATTATTTCAACAGTTGGCTGATTAAAAGTGAAAAGAGACACCAACTAATGGAACAACTATTTTGAATTCAAATGATTTTCAAATTTCAATGGATAAGCATTTTCAAGTCAATTATCAGCTTAAATCACCCCTATCCCCCCAGCCTCCCTTATCCCCACTGCGTGGAGAAAGGGGGAGAAACCCATTTTAGGGCAGGTTTTAGCCCCCTCTCCAATTTTTTGGGGAGGGGGGTGGGGTGAAAACACGTTTAATGATGAGTTATTGATATAATCCTATGAATTTGTTTTCGGTTCTCCATTATGTAGGGACTTCGGAGAGCGCGTGTTGCGGGGTGGCTCGTGGAACAACAACAATACAGACAATTTTCGCGCGGCTTATCGTAACAGGAATACCCCACATAACAGGAACAACAATAGGTTTTCGTTTTGCCCGATTTTATTTTACCAATGCTGAGGTACGATATATTTACGGATATATTGGGCGGCTAAAATAAAAGAGCCGAATGTTCCTGCCCATACAAGTGGACGAATAATAAGCACTATCAACACCCGTTGGAGTAGGTAACGAAACATCGGGTGTTGTATTTTATTGATGATAAATGATCATTGCACATTATTTTTACTTAGGTTAAAATTGAATTATACAAGTAAAGAGAATAATTTTAACAGAGGTGATACATGGTATCAACTACACAAGTAAAAAAACCACTCACAACCCAAGAGATATCATCAACCCAACCCAAATGGATGTCGCCTAAATGGCTAGAGCCTCGTTTTGTGATTATCACAGGGGTGATGCTCGTTGCTAGTTTTATCGGCGGGTATGCGGGTATTCCAGATTGGCTCGATGGGTTATTTGGAGTGGTCGCTTATGTCACAGGCGGGACATTTGGCGCATTGCACGCAGGGCGTAACCTGATTGAAAATCGTAAATTAGATGTGGATATGCTGATGGTGTTGGCGGCGCTGGGGGCGGCGCTTATTGGACAGTGGCATGAGGGCGCAATTTTGTTGTTTCTCTTTTCACTGAGCAATGTCTTACAAGAATATGCCATTGGGCGTAGTCGCAATGCGATTAAAAGCCTGTTTAAGTTGTATCCAGAGACGGCGACCATCAAACGGGGCGACCAGACGCTAGTTGTCAAATTCAACGAAATTGTTGTAGATGATGTTGTGGTTATCGTCCCTGGTGAGCGTATCCCAGTGGATGGCATTGTCGTTGATGGACGTTCTTCGGTTGACCAATCGCCGATTACGGGCGAATCTATGCCTGTCGAAAAAGCGACGGGGGATACTGTCTTTGCAGGGACGCTCAACAAACAAGGGACAATGGATGTGAAGGCAACCCAAGCCGCAGGACAAAATACACTGGCGCGGATTATTAAGATGGTGGAAGAAGCCCAAGATGCCAAAGCGCCTACAGCGGCATTTTTAGAAAAATTTGAAGAAAAATATGCCTTCTTCATCATTGGGGCGGTGGCGCTGTTCATCGTGATTCCGCCATTATTCTTCAATATTCCATTCACCGAGAATTTTTATCGGGCGATGGTGCTGATGACAGTCGCCAGCCCATGTGCATTGGTGATTAGTGTGCCGTCCTCATTTATTTCTGCTATTGCATCTGGGGCGCGGGCGGGTATTTTATTCAAAGGGGGCGCATATCTGGAACAGATGGCACAGATTAAGGCGGTTGCGTTTGATAAAACAGGGACACTCACTTCTGGCAAGCCCGATGTTACCGATGTGGTATCGTGCTGTAATTTGGGTGAAGATGAACTGCTCACAGTGGCGGCATCGGTAGAAAATCGGTCTGAACATCCACTCGCCAAAGCGATTGTCGCCTATGTCAAACGGCGCAACCTCGCGCTAGATGTGGTGCAGGAATTTGAAGCTATTCCCGGTCAGGGGATTGTCTCTAAGATAGATGACCAACAAATCCGCTTGGGGAGCATCTCCTATTTGGTCAAACTTGCCCCAATGCCACCTAAATTGGCAGAATCACATGCTATTCTTGAGGCACAAGGTAAAACCGTTATTGGTGTTGTACGTGAAGGGCAATGTGAAGGTTGTGGTGAATGCGAAGCTGGGGTAAATAGTGGCTGTGATTGGATGGGCATCATCGCCCTAGCCGACCAATTGCGACCAGAGGCAAAAGCAGTCGTGGCAGATTTGCAAGCGAAAGGCATTCAAGTCGCCATGTTCACAGGGGATAATGAACAAGTGGCACAAAATATCGCCAAACAGGTGGGAATCACCCGTGTTCACGCGGGTCTGATGCCAGAGGACAAAGTGACTGCGCTCAAAAAATTGCAATCCGAGGTTGGCGCTGTGGCAATGGTCGGAGATGGTGTGAATGATGCACCTGCATTGGCACTCGCAGAAATTGGGATTGCGATGGGTGCGGCGGGGTCTGATGTGGCACTCGAAACCGCCGATATTGTGTTGATGGGCGACAAATTAGAACTCATCGCCCAAGCCATCACCCTCAGCAAAAAGGCACGCCGTGTCGTATGGCAAAATATTATCTTCTCGTTGGGTGTGATTGTGCTATTGGTGCTAGGGGCGCTGTTTGTCTCTCTGCCATTGCCATTGGGTGTGCTGGGTCATGAAGGTAGCACGGTCATTGTCGTGCTAAACGGGTTAATCTCGTTGCTCCTCTATCCCGAATATGTGCGTTGGCGTAAGGCACGCGCAGCCGCGCAATAGTAGAATAATTTTTGATGGCGGGAACAATTTCTGCATCCGATACGTCTTGAAGATATATATATCAACAAGAAAGGATCGTTTGTATGAAATTGTTCTCTCGTCTATTGATGATGTTCCTCGTTAGTGTTTGGGGCTTGTCTATTACCATCGCACAAGAACCCACCCCGCCTACACCATCAGATAGCACCCAGTTTTCACTCGCTTTATATGATCAATTACGGCTGGAAGAAGGAAATTTATTCTTTTCGCCCTATAGCATTAGCAATGCGTTTCTGATGACCTACACGGGCGCACAGGGCAATACTGCCCAACAAATGCGCGATGTGTTGATGATAACGGCGGATGATGCCAGCCTAAATCAGACTTTTGCCGATTACACTACGTTTATTACTGCACGCAATAACGCCCTCGCCGATGAATTTAACCCAGAGCGTATTTTTAGCGTCTCTAATGCGCTGTGGACTCAGCAAGATTTTGCTTTGTTGCCAGAGTATCCCGCAACTTTAGCCGAATTTTATAGCGCATCCATCACCCCGATGGATTTTATCGGTGCGCCAGAAGAATCGCGTCAGATAATTAATGATGTGATTGCAGAGCAAACCCGTGACCGCATTACCGATTTGTTGCCAGATGGCGTGATTAATGCCATGACCCGCCTGATTTTGACCAACGCCGTTTATTTTAAGGCGAATTGGCAAAACCCATTTAACCTAGTCGAATCTGCTCCATTTACACTAGCCGATGAAACCATTATTAATGTAGCCTCAATGAGCGTGCGCCAGAATATGAGCTATCTTTCACAAGATGGGGTAGTGGCGGTCGCTGTTCCCTATAATGGGTATGGTAGCCAGATGGTCATCATCATGCCAGACGATATAGCGACCTATGAGGCAACATTGGCAGAAAATGGCTTGCCCGATATGGTCACTAATTTTAACTATGCAGAAGTGCTACTCACCATGCCTAAATTTGAATTTGAACAGAGTTTTGGCTTATCTGATACCTTGTCTGCAATGGGTATGACCGATGCGTTTAATCCCGATGTTGCCGATTTTTCTGGCATGTCTGATGCACAGTTATTCATCCAAGAAGCATTGCACAAAGCCTATATCGGTGTTGATGAAAACGGCACAGAAGCCGCCGCTGCAACGGCTGTCATCATTGGGGTGACATCTGCCCCAATGCCCATCGAGCCAATTGAGGTGACGATTGATAAGCCGTTCCTGTTTTATATTCAAGATACTGCCACAGGTGAAATTCTCTTCATGGGGCGAGTGATGAACCCTAGCGAATAGAAACCGACACGCGATGCTGGCTAGAGGGGTTTTATGATAGCCCCTCTAGCCAGTTTTGAATGATATTGGCAGTTTGTTGTGGGACGCTTTGCGGAAATAAATGCCCATGCCCCGCAATTTCGTGATAGGTCATATCTGGCAATATCCGCCGAATTTTTTCTGCTGTTTCTGGTAATAAGGTATCGCTTGTGCTACCACGAATCATCAACAGAGGCGTTTTGTTGCGTAATTTTGGCAAATCACCCCATGTCCCCGCGTATAATGTGCGAAAGTAATAGGCTTCCCATTCGCGTTTCCATGCCAATGTCACACCGCCTTCTGACGCAGGCTTCATACTTTGGGCATATCCGCGCAGGGCATCATCATCCCAATCGGCAAATAATTTTTTCCCCTTAAAATAGTCATAGGCGACATCGGTACTATCAAACGTGGTTTTGCGTTTTTCTGCGCGTTCTGCCAAGCCACTGCTGGCGGTTCTGCCCAATATCCGTGCGATTTGCAATGCCGTCATATATTTGCGTGGGAGAATGGTGGGGTCTAATAGTACCACTGCCTTAAAGCGTAATGGGTCTTTAATAGCCGTGAGCAGAGTGGCAATCCCGCCAAAGCTATGCCCAATGGCGATGATATTTTTCATGTCGTGCTGAATCATGCCCTCATGCAAATCTTTTGCCAATCCATCTTTCCAACTGACCAATTTTTGCGGGATTTCATCATCCCATAGGGCGCGTGGCATGAGGTTAATCACATGATAGTCTGCGATAAATGGTGCAAGCAAAGGGGCATAAGTTTGGGGTGGAAATCCGTTGGCGAGGGCAATATGCAACAAGTCGCCAGACCCACCAAAATCATATAATGGGTACATCATCAACTCTTTTCGGTTATCAACAATCATTTTGTCTTTAATATTGGCGGATTTATACCAAAAATTATAGAGGTGTTTTGATGAATATTTCGAGAATTAGGCGAATAGACTTGCCAATTTCTAACTAAATTGCTAACCTAAATATAACTTTAGATAACGTAGCAGGCGAGTGTAAAATTATGACTCAACCAACTGGTATGACACCTTGCATCACATGCGGACACATGAATCGGGCTGGGATTATTTTTTGTGAGCGATGTGGGTCTTCGTTGGATAGTGTATCTATTTCGTACCAGACCAATGCGCTCACCCAAGATGTGGCAGACACAATTGAATCACTCAATGGCGACCAGCTTTCAGACACCGTTAAAGTGAATGAATTGGGTGATAATGCACAAGGCAATTCATCTTTATTTCACCCTGATATGGAACTTATCCTCGAAATTGAAGGTATTTCTCAGACACTACAAATCCAACCCAAAGAAGGTCATGAATATGTCATTGGTAGGCATGACCCCGAAGGTGGGTTTATGCCCGAAATTGATTTGTTGCCATTTGGTGGGTATCGTATGGGGATTAGTCGCAGACACGCCGCCATCATACTCTTGGGGAAACGACTCAATATCCGCGATTTGGGCAGTAGCAACGGCACATCACTGAATGGCAACAAATTAGACAGTCATGAAGCGCATCAATTGCGTGATGGTGATAAATTCCGTATGGGAAATCTGACCTTTATGGTACGATTTATACGCTAAATGGTGGCATAAGCAAAGCGGTGAACCGCCGCACTAGAATAGCCACCAACAGTAGGATTGAGCCTCATTCGTGCGAATGAGCGTGCTTCATCTATGGTCGAAAAGACACGTAACCCGCCCATCACGCTCAATTTGCTCATGACAACGGCATTGCGGGAGTTCATTTGCTCACTGGCAATCAATGCTACACCCATCACATTGCCCATATCTTGAATAGCAGTGAACACACGCAATACAGTGGGGCAGAGACGGTCTACCTCGCGCATATCCACGAGGGCAACAATTGGGCTGTGGCTGGCGCTAGAATATTTTTTTAGCGCGTTTAACCACATGCGGGCATCAACATCATCTACATAACCAACTTGTTTGGCGAAGAATACCCCGCCCTCAAAATTCATGTTGTGGATTGGCATCGTTTTCCATCTCATAAAAATAAATCAGCGACATACTTACAGTGTATGCTCAAAAGATGAAAAGGTCAATTTATTCTTATATAACAATTCTCATCTTTTGTGCGAATTTGTTGATTTTCTCTCTAAATATTCATCTACATGGCGATAAGTTCCTCAGATTGCAAGGGCAACCCTGCTTTTCGCCATGCGTCTATGCCACCTAGCATGTTTATCACCGCAAATCCGCGATTTTGTAGCAGACTGGCGACCACCTGTGAGCGCACCCCAGACCCGCATTGTGTGATGATAGGGGTGTTGGTTGGCAATTCATCTAGCCTGCCCAATAATTCGCCCATCGGGATAAATTGCGAGTGGGCGATATGTGCTTCGGCGCGTTCTGTTCGGCTACGGACATCCAAAATCACCGCATCTTGTGTGTTTGCTACCTCATGCACCGTCATTTGTTGCAAATGGGCATCGTGTTTTTTGGCAATAGCTACAGAGCATACGCCTGCCACATCATCCACACCAATCGCATGGAGCGATTTTAGGGCGCGAGGTAAGTGTGACTCTTCAATGACAAGATAGGTCGGTTGACTATAATCCACAAACCAACCCACCCATGTATTAAATTGTGTTGATTCTAGTGGGATATTGATTGTCCCGTGAATATGGTGTTTGGCAAAATCGCGTGCGGGTCGGGTGTCTATGATGAAGGCATTTTGTGCCACTAGGCGGGGTAAGGTTGCTTCATCTAGCCATGTGGGGGCGGCAAACTCTGATGTGAGCGTTGCCCCAACGCGATTCACTTTTTTCATCTGGGAGAAATAACGCGGTGCGGGTGGCTGACCATCGAGTAGCCACGCTACAAACGCTGTTTCATCGGTATATTGAAAGGCGGGGTTGAATATTTTTTCATAGCCGAGTGTGGTGGATGGAATCGCCCCCAACGCCTTGCCACACGCGCTCCCCGCGCCATGCCCAGGCCAGACTTGCAGATAATCTGGCATGGTCTTGAGCCGTTTGATATTGGCAAATTGTTGACGTGCGCCAATTTCTGCCGTATCTGCCACTCCTACCGCTACTTCTAGCAAATCTGGACGACCAATATCCCCCGCAAACAACAAATCGCCTGTGAATAACCCAATAGGGCGGTCTGCATTGGTGTCTGTCACCTGAAAGATGATGTGTTCGGGTGTGTGACCAGGGGTAAATAGCACCTTCACTTTTACCGCGCCCACACTAATCATATCGCCTTCATTCACATAGACAATATTGGGCGATGACATAAAATCATAGGCAAATTCGCCCCCGCGCCCTGCCTCACTGATATAAAGCGTTGCGCCTGTGCGCTGGGCGAGTTCGTAGCCACCACTGATATAATCGGCGTGGATGTGGGTCTCTGCGACACCAATAATGCGTAAACCGCTGTCTTTTGCCACACGAATATAGTCATCAACTGCCCGTGAGGGGTCTATGACCAACGCCACCCCACCGCCCGGACAACCGAGTAAATACGAAGCCTGTGCCAATTCGTCATCATAAAAATATTTGAGTAACATTTTTAGTCGTCCTTTATTCTACTTGCCCACTATCCAACGGCAGGCGTTTATTTGCCCATGCCAACGTGCCACCCTCAAGGTTATAGAGGGTGTGTTTGAGTCCTGCATAACGCAGTGTCTCTGCGCCCATCACGCTTCTCACCCCAGAACGACACACAAGGACAATCGGCATATTTCCCGCCAGCGCCGTGATATGCGAAATCTGATTATCGAGGTCATCGAGTGGGATATTGATAGCGCCCGGGATGCGCCCTTCTACAAACTCTTCTACAGTGCGGACATCGAGCAATAGGTGAGGAGTGTTTGGTTCTACAAATTGTGCCTTAAATTCATCTACAGATAGATTTTCAAACATACGATAAATCATGCTCCTATGCGTGTGTGTTATTATGCTGTTCATTATAGCACTTAGACGCGGTAGGGGATGATTGTCTTTCGAGAGGGGGGATTTAATTGTAAATTGCAGAAATTATTAAAATCAAATTTTTAGCTTGGTCATAATACTTTTGGGCGTCACGTAAACCTAATATGGCGCTTGTCTCTCCTTTATGAGCAATTTCATGACGCTTTTG
>DAOTUO010000156.1:0-13531 GCA_034436595.1 Anaerolineae bacterium
GATAATAATAACGACAAAAATCCATTTTTTGAGATGTGTCATGGTATTTATAATCCCTTCTATAATCACCTATATATGAACAATTATAACACCCATTTTTGCGTGCGTCAGACAAACGGTGGTCAAACGTGGGGACGTATCTGTTGATATAGACGATGCGCCCATGTGGATTATTCCCTATTGCCAAATATTGGGACATTGTGCGGACGTGATGATGCTGAACGGGACGAGGCGTGCCTCATCCCTACCTGCCCTACCTACCCTATTCTTCTTCTTCGACAACCTCAACATAGACCATGCGGTTGATAATGGCGATGAGCGTGGGTTCTACAGTGGCAAAATCGCCCGCCACGCCAACAATAGCGACCACATCATCCGCCGCTTCGCCCACTTGCGCCACTATCACAAACGCCCCTTCTGGCACAGAATCCAGTGTAAGCGGGGTATAATAGATGGTGTAGCCATTGTCTTGTGCCTCATACACAAACACATCGCCTTCATTGGCAAATTGGTTGTATAACGCGGCAAATACCGATAGGGCGTTGACTTCTGCTAAGTTCATATTCAGCAAATCGGCTTTTTCCGCTACCTGAACCGATAGCTCGTCTGGGGCATATTCTGTCGTGATGTCGCTGAATTTGTCTAATACCTCTTGGCTCACAGAAATATAAATGCCAGAATCCAGATTCACTACCCACGCGCTAGGGATGGTGGCAATAAAATTGCCGTCCTCGTTGGTAACGACTTGTTCCATCTCGGTGGTGTCATCGGCGGGGGGCAATGGGCGTTCTTGCAAATTTTCTGTGATAAATGCGACTGTTTCGGTCACATCATACCGCTCAACACTTGCCTCGCCAATGGGGTTATATTTTATCTCATCTACGATACGGAACAGAATTTCGAGTTGGTCGGCGTATGGGGTAGCAGACATGCCCAATGATGATAAGGTGACGGCATAAAATTCGCCATTATCATCCACAGCATAGACATACCCTGCCACGTTGATTTGTCCCACAGATATATTAAACGAATATGTCTGAAAGCCCAAGTCAAAACCTGCTTGAAGCACATCTTCTGCCAGAGGCGCATCTTCGATAATATCTGTAGCATCGGCATAGACCTGTTGGGCAACGGTCAACAAGTCGGTGAGGTCATACTCTAATGCCACCAACGTACTATATGGATACACGCGGATAAAATCGGTGGCGGTACGAAAACTGAGTACAACCACCCCGTCTATGGTATTGGTAACTAGCCCTTCTGGGTAAGAAACCTCGATATTATCGAATGAGATACTCTCGGTGAATTCTGCATCGGGATCAATGGGTGGGGTATCTTCTTGGGCAAAAATGGGCATGGCAACCAGCGCCAACATCACCACAAGGGTGAGCAATAACAATTTTTTCATGCGGGAGTGTCTCCTATATATGGGGAAAATAAAAAACAGTTCCTTTATAGTATATGCCCAAAACCATCCCATAAAAAGCGACTATCCCCATACGCCCAGTAGCCGATTGCACGCCTATCCGCAAAAAATAGCCCCTTCAGTGGGCTTCAAAGTCGAATAGCCTGTGGCTTTGAGCCATAGGCGAGGCAAATTGCCCAATTTTGCACACTTCATTTCACATAAGATGTCTAATATGAATTTCGTCCTAAAAAAACAGCAGAACCACCTATTAACAGGTATAATAAAAAGATATGTTGATGAGAGATATCATATTAAGGAATAAATGGGTGTCAGAGGACACCCGCTTTACACCGAAGTTCTCGCCCTTCGGGGATATTTAGACGCTTATACCTATACGAGAGGAGTGCTGTTTTCCTCTACTGCCTCTTAGTGGCGTAGTTTGCAAACAGTGAAAAATCTATGAAACACTTAATCATGAGTCTGATTTTTTGCACGTTATTGCTCATGAGCGGGGCGATTGCTACCGCTCAAGAAACGACACAACTCGCCGCCACCCTAGAGGTGCTAGAAAGTGGTGTGGAGGTGTTGCGCGTGAATACCGCCAATTGGTTGCCGATTCGCCTAGAGGCGATTGTCGGGGTTGGCGACATGATTCGCACCGATGCCACCGGGCGGGCGCGAATCACCTTTTTTGAAAATGGGACAGATACCGAGCTAGAACCGAATACGACCTATAAAATTAATCAGTTTGAAGCCACTGCCGATAGTTTTACCCTACAAGGTGAGGTGATAGCGGGTCAGACACTCCAACGACTGGGCAGATTGTTGGATGCCAATTCTAGCTACACCATCATCACACCGGGCATGACATTGGTGGCGCGTGGGACAGTTTTTCGGATTCGGGTAGAAGACGATGCGCGGTCTGCGATGTTGGTGGACGAGGGCGCGGTGGATGCCGATAACCCCGATGCCAATGCCAATGCCAATGTGGGTGCAGGATTGGGGATACGTGCCGATCCAGACGCGCCCCTGAGCGATGTGGTGCGTGCCAGCACGTTTGAGCAACTCGATGCCGCCCTCGATGGATGCACCGCCTCCCTCACCACCGCCGATGATGTGAGTATCAATGTGCGGTTTGCGCCAAACCGCGATGCCGACCTGCTCGGTAGCCTTAGCGCCGATACCATTACGGTGTTATATGGCATAACCCAGACCACCAAATGGTATCGCGTGATGTTTGATGATGGATTCGGCTGGATTTTATCGTCCACCGCCCAAATCGCCCCATGCGCGGGATTGCGTACTTTCCCCGATGATTATACGGGCGAAGATGTCCCTGTAGATACCCCCCCCGCCGAAACCACGCCAGACGCACCATAAGGCAATCATCCCCACCCTAATTTTTTGGGGTGGGGATGATTTATTTTTCCCACACCGATTCGCCCGCCAATATGCGCCCCACTTGGGTGGTAAAATGCCCAATTTTGAGCGGATAGCCAATGAACGCACTAAAGCCCATCTGCCGCGCACGGATAATTTCATCGGTATACACACTACACGCCACAATCGGGGCATGGATGCCCCATTCACGGAGCTGATGCAACACGTCATACCCTGTCAATCCATCTAAATTGAGGTCGGTGAACACAATATCCACCACCGTCAGGCTTTCCACCGCCTGCGCGAGTGTGGTCGGGTCGCTCACGGCGGTATAGGTAAAATTGACCCCCGTCAACAATTTTGCCATAATACTAATATTGCTTGGGGTGTCGTCTATAATAAGCGCATGGGGCATAATTTAGTTACTCCGCTTCATGCTAACAAAAGAATATAGGTATTATATCACCACCTACCGATGTGTGCATGAGGGTTTTGATGCATATTACCCACCCCAATATTTGCCCATTCCCGCGCAAAACGTTACAATAGGCTAAACTTTTTTGCAGATGAATAGGACTTTTTGTGATGGACGAAAAAGTACAAGGTTTTCATGTCTCGCGGGTTTCACGAGAAAAATATCTATTTGAGACCGACCAATTTAACTTTTTTGGCAAGGCAACTATCGGCAATTTTCAGGCGGCACGCCGTTTTGCCACGCGCATGAACCAACGCCGTGATATTAGCAATTTTCCCAATGAGAGTATTTCGCCCAGCCAAGTCAATGCGGTGGCGCTCATTCAGGGCATCACCCAGATTGTATTTCGGCTTTATTGCGCCAGACACCCGCAATTGCTCCAGACCGCCCTCGCGCACTTGGGTGAGCAATTTGGCGATGACCTGCCCAAGACCATGACCAAATTTTTAGAAGAATTTCCGCCACAACCTGTTTATTCGCGCACACAAAACATCCCAGACTACATCACAGGCACACACCAATCGCGCCCCAACCGCGAATCTGCGCTCGAAGAACTCATTTTGCTGTGGCTATCCAACCAGAACCCGGCTTTTTTGCCATTTAACGAAATTTTTGGCGATGATGCGCTCAAGCAACAAACCGCCTATGGTCGCCTCACATCAGACATCACCCAATATTTTTCGGCAGTCGCAGAGGGTGATGCTGGCGGGGGACGTTTTCCTGCGGGGATGAATATCATTGACCTGTTGCTAGAACCCGCCAGACTCGCGCCCTATTCTTTAGAGGCACAATTACGCCTGCTGGCAGACCGTTGGAGCAGTGTCATTGGCGATTATATCTATAATATGCTCACCGCAATGGATATTTTGGCAGAAGACGGACGCACCACCCCCACTGGCGGATTTGTCACGGGGATAAAAGGCGAAACGCCGATTATTTCGTTTGATAGCAATGTCTATGCCGAAACAGAAAATTTTACAGCCGACAAAGAGTGGATGCCCAATGTCGTCATGCTCGCCAAAAATGCCTATGTATGGCTCGACCAATTGAGCCGTGAATATGGCAAGCCCATCACCACACTCGACCAAGTGCCAGATGCCGAATTGGATAAATTGGCAAAGTGGGGCATGACGGGCTTGTGGCTCATCGGCTTATGGGAGCGGAGCGTCGCCTCTAAGACGATTAAAAATCTGTGTGGCAACCCCGATGCCGTTGCTAGTGCCTATTCGTTGATGGATTATCGCATTGCATCAAATTTGGGTGGGCAATCTGCCATCGAAAATTTGCGCCATCGGGCATGGGAGCGCGGTATCCGTTTAGCCAGCGATATGGTGCCAAATCACATGGGCATAGATAGCGACTGGGTGGTGGATCACCCCGATTGGTTTTTGGGATTAGACTATTCCCCCTACCCCAATTACACCTTTAATGGGGTGAATTTGTCGCATGATGGGCGCGTGGGCATTTACCTAGAAGACCATTATTATGACCGTACCGATGCGGCAGTCGTGTTTAAGCGCGTAGACCACAACACGGGCGCGGTAAAATATATCTATCATGGCAATGACGGCACATCTATGCCCTGGAACGATACCGCCCAGCTCAATTATTTGCACCCACAAGTGCGCGAGGCGATGATTAGCACCATCATCAATATCGCCAAAGAATTTCCGATTATCCGCTTTGATGCCGCCATGACACTGGTCAAAAAACACATCCAACGCCTATGGTTTCCAGAACCGGGTGCCGGCGGGGCGATTCCGTCACGGTCAGAACACGCCATCACCCGCGCCCAACTAGACAATATCATGCCAGAAGAATTTTGGCGCGAAGTCGTAGACCGTGTCGCCATCGAAGCGCCCGATACCCTGTTGCTCGCAGAGGCATTTTGGCTATTAGAAGGTTATTTTGTCCGCACATTGGGGATGCACCGCGTCTATAACAGCGCCTATATGAATATGTTGCGCGATGAAGAAAATGCCAAATATCGCAATGTGATGAAGAATACACTGGAATTTGACCCCGAAATTTTGCGCCGCTATGTCAATTTTCTCAATAATCCCGATGAAAAGACGGCTGTGGCGCAATTTGGCAAAGGCGATAAATATTTTGGCGTGACCCTGCTCATGCTCACCTTACCGGGTTTGCCGATGATTGGACACGGGCAAATCGAAGGCTATGCCGAAAAATATGGCATGGAATATTACCGCGCCTATTGGGATGAGAAGCCAGACCAATACCTCATAGAACGGCATGAGCGCGAGGTGTTCCCCGTTGTGAAAAAACGCTATGTGTTCGCGGGGATTCCACACTTTTTGCTGTACGATTTTTATACCACACACGGCGGGGTCAACGAAAATGTGTATGCTCACAGCAATCGTGCGGGTGATGAGCGCGGGTTGATGCTGTTTAACAATAGCCCAGAAAATACACAGGGTTGGATAAAAATCTCTGCCGCCTATTCGATTAAAACGGGACTTGGCGATGAGCGCACCCTCACCCAACGCACCCTAGCCGATAGTTTGGGATTGCTCGATGATGGGCGCTACTATTGCATTTTTAAGGATTATAAGACGGGGCAAGAATATATCCGCAACGCCAAATCGTTGAGTGACAACGGATTTTATGCCGAGTTACAAGGCTATCAATACATGGTACTCATGGATTGGCGCATTGTCGAAGAAACGCCCACCCATCAATATGCCCAAGTGGCGGGGTATTTGGGCGGACGCGGTGTCCCAAGTGTGCAGAGTGCCATCCGCGAATTGGTCGTAGAGCCGATTCGGGTGCCGTTCCGCGCCCTTATCAACAGCGAATTTTTGGGCAAGCTGTGGGGATTACGCAACCCCGCAACACTCACCGTCAACCAAAAATCGCCCATCTTAGCCGAATTCGCTACACGACTCACCACCTTGTTAGAGGCGATACATGCCTTTATTGGCACAGAATTCACAGGGAAACTTATCCCAGATGCCCTGTCACCATCCGAAAAAACCATGTTGATCCGTGAGCAGGATTTTGTCAATGAGGGTGGCGCAACCCTCCCCAACGATATACCAACCGTGGATATTGCCCGCATTGTTGCCGATACCCAGGCACAATTGGTCAGTTTACTGCAAGTCCCTGCCCCACAAACCCCTGCCCTTGCCAATTTGTGGGAGGCAAAGGGTGAAGATGCGGGGCTATGGGCGGGTTGGATAGTGTCGCTTGTTTTGGAGAGCATTGGCACGCCAGACCAAGCCCGTAGCTGGATGGATGAGTGGTTTTTGAATCGTATCGTCCTTAGCGCCATGACCGAAATGGGGATGGATGCGGGCAATGCCGATAAGATCGTCTTTGCGCTAAAACTCGCCACCATCGAGCCTGCGCCACTGCTCAACGAACATCATAGCACGCCCGCCGATTTGCTCAATTATGCCCTCAATGACCGCGATGGTCAGGGACTTTTGGGGGTGAATCATTTCCAAGATATTGTGTGGTATAGCGGAGATGGCATGGATTTATTGGCGCTGTGGTTATTGGGCGTGGGCGTGATGTCTGCCGATGACGATGATGCCCGTGATGCGCGTGAGACGGCAGTCGCTTCCTTATATAGTGCGTCCAAACGTGCCGATTATCAATTGGAAAAACTCAAGGCGTTGCTCAAAACATCGGCAAACAAATAATCACGGCGTAGGGGCGTAAGGGCGTAGGGGCGTAGGGGCGTAGGGGCTTGCCATGGCAAGCCCCTACTACAACCCAAAACACGGTTATCAGGCTGTAGGGGAGAGGCATTGCCTCGTCCCACATTTTTATCCCCCACCCTCACGGCACAAGCGTCAGAATGCCATCGGCTTCTTGCACCACCCACCCCGTTTGGGTACTGGTGAGGACGTGCCACCATGTATAGCCATCCGCCTCCACGGGTGCGCCGATGATTTGCACCCGTGTCCCAGAACGGAGTGTTTGCACACTGCGCGAATTCACAGTGGCATTATCGCGCATTTCGAGTCCTTGGTCGTTGGTATAGACGGTCACATACGCGCCAATCTGAAAATCGTTTAGGTCAACTGCCTCTAGCCATACCTCACCTGCGGCACTTTCTGCTGTCCAGCCACGAATCCCGTTCCAATCTATCCGCCACCAGACAATGCTATTTTCGCAGATGGGTCCTTCGAGCAGGGTCATTAATCCGCCTAATTCGATAAAATCCACCTGTGCGCTATTGACCGTAGGCGATTGTCGCACCCGATTTCTGATCCCAACCGGTATGAGCCGTACCAAATCGCCCACCGCAAAATACGATGTGGCTGTGCCAGCACATACATACGGCACACGAGTTACCGATGATTGGGCATAGGGGGTAACGGTGCGTGTGGCGGTGGCGGGCAACGATAACGGGGTTTGGGTGCGAGCAAATGCCGTTTGGGTGGCATAAAATTGCTCTGCGATGCGTGTGCCACGTTCATCCACCGCATTGGTTGGTGTTGGGCTGGGACGCGGGGTATGGGTCGCGCTAGGGGTGGTGGATGGTGTGACCGTATGCGTGGGCGTGTCGGTTGCTGTGTCAGTGGGCGTAACCGTTGGCGCATTTGCTGTTTGGGTGGCGATGCGGGCGATGGTCGTGGATTCGATGCGTGCCTCTAGGGTATTTGCCAGCGATTCCGCCTCTGCGGTGCTGGTATTGATGCCCGCAATCGTTGCTTGTGCCTGTGCATTTTGGGTGACGGCACGTTGGTCTGATGAGAGCGTGGGCGTATCGGTAGTGGTCGCAGTGGCGGTATCGGTCGCGGTGGGTAAATCGGTATTGGTGGCAGTGGGCGTATCGCTCACCACAATGACCACCGCAGGGCGTGAGGTTGGTACTTCTGTGGGTGTCACTGCTGGATTATTATTTCCCCCAAGCGCCACAATCGCCCCCCCTACCCCAATCACCACCACCACCACCATCATGATTATCCACAGGGCGGCATTGCTTTTTTTCTTGGGTGATGCGCCATAAGTCGGTGGATAGGGTGTGCCGTATTGGGGTGGCGGTGTGCCATACGGTTGGGGTGTGCCATACGGCTGTGGGGTCGGATAGGGCGTATTGCCGTAGGGCGTGGGCGGATTTTGGTTCATCATCCCTGTGCGAATCACACCCGATGGCGTTGGCGTAGGTGATTTTGGCAGGCTAAACGTAAAAAATCCGGTTTTCGATTCTGCTCCGCTCATATCCGCAATCGTGTGATGAAAGGCTTTGGCAAAATCGGTGCAATTGGGATAACGGTCTTTCGGCTCTTTTGCAATCGCCCGACCAATCACTTCGGTGAGTGCAGATGGGACGGTGGCGCGGATGCTATTGAGCGAGGTCGGCATTTCGTTGAGATGTTTGTGCATGAGCGCGAAAGGCGTATCGGCTTTGAAGGGCATTTGCCCCGTGAGGACGGCATACATCAATATGCCGAGTGCATATTGGTCAGAGGCAGGCGATACCGGGTCGCCCTTCCATTGTTCAGGTGGCATAAAACTCGGTGTGCCGATGGTGGCGCCCGTGTGCGTGAGTGAACTGGTCTCGCTCATCAGCTTGGCAATCCCAAAATCCACCACATACGCCCGACCCTGATGGTCGAACATGATGTTGCCCAGCTTTATATCCCGATGAATCACCCCCAAGCTATGGGCATAATCCATCGCACTCGCAATTTGTGTGAGCAGTTCATCCGCCTCTTCTAAGGAAGGGAGTGGACGATTTTCGGCTATTAGCCCGTTGATGCGTTCTTGCAAAGACCCGCCTGTGAGGTAGCGCATGACGATATAGGTATATTGCCCCTGCTGTCCATAATCGTATACAGGGACGATATGCGGGTGTTCTAGGCGGGCGGCGGTTTGTGCCTCGCGGTTGAATCGCTCCAAAAACCCCGCCTCTTGTGCCATTTGTGGCAACATCACCTTCACGGCAACGGTGCGGTTGAGGGCGCGTTGCATGGCACGATACACACTGCCCATGCCCCCCGCGCCGAGCATTTCCACGATTTGATATTGTCCTAGTTGTTGACCAATCATTCCATCGGTTGTCATGTCGTTTTTATCCCGTTTTTTTCGTGCAAAAATCATACTCGCACGTCACTATTTTAACACGACTTGCCGATTTACGCCCCACTCCCAACCCCCTTCCCAAAAAATTGGAGCGGTTGTACGGATGTGATTAATCGCGTCCCTAAGCCTAAAATGGGTTTCTCCCCCTTTCTCCACGCAGTGGGGATAAGGGGGCTGGGAGGATAGGGGTGCTTTAAGCTGATCATTGACTTGAAAATGCTTATCCATTGAAATTTGAAAATCATTTGAATTCAAAATAGTTGTTCCATAAGCATTGCTCAATCAGAATTCATCATGGGGGTCATAGGCAAGGTGACGGTGAAGGTCGTCCCTATATTGGGGGTGCTGGTCACGGTAATATCGCCCTCATGCGATGTTACCGCACGCTTGACCAAGTTCAGACCCAGCCCCATACCACCCACCTCATCAAAATTTGTCCCCCTAAAAAACGACTCATAGATGCTTGGCAATTCCGCAGGCAAAATGCCAATCCCCTTGTCGCTCACGCCGAGCGTGATGATTTCGGAATCGTGGATGAGGCTAATGGTGATGGGGCTATGCTTGGGCGAATATTTGAGGGCATTACTAATCAGATTGTCGAGGATATTCTCCACCATGTGCGCGTCCAATAGCACTATCGGAAAGGGTTCTACGACAGAAAAAACAATCTGCTCAGAACTGCCATGCGCTTGCTCATGGCGGGTAATGGTTTGGCGGATGATAGCGGGCAAATCACACCCCGTCAGGGTGAGATACGACTTTGTTTGCCCATCCAAAATATGCCCCATAGCCGTCAGCATCGCCACCAGACGGTCTATCTCTTGGTTAATATTGGTCAGTTTTTCTTGGCGCTTCTCATCGTTCATGCGGTCGCTATAGCGTTCCATGAGGTTGGTAGAAGAGCGAATGATGCTGAGGGGTGTGCGAAATTCGTGCGAGATGCGCGTCATCATGCGGTTTTTTGTCTGGTTCAGTTCTTCTTGTTGCGCCAATTCATAGCGTAATCGCGCCGCTTCGATACGCGCTTGTTCGGCTTCGATACGACCGCTTGCGTCCAATCCCACACATTGCACTTCGATAATTTTGCCCACATTGTCGAGGATAGCGGTAAATTCCCAGTCTGTCCAAAAATACTCACCCGCTTTATTGGGTTTGCGGAGCATCACCGCTGTGGGGCGACCAGGGATCTTAAAACAGGCTTCCGCCGTTGCCAATGTTTTTTCGTGGTCTTCGGGATGAATGGTATCGAGGGAATCAACACCAATAATTGTCTCTGCGGTATACCCAAACATGCCTAAAAAGCGTTGATTGGCATAGGTATAATTGCCATCGAGGTCTATCCGCACCAAATACGCACTTTGCGACTCGACCAACGATTGCAAGCGGTTTTGGCGTTTGACCAAATCCAACTCAAATTGCTTGCGTTGGGTAATATCGCGGTTCATAATGACCAAGCCATTTGTGACCAGCACCACCTGATGATAATACCAGCCAGTACCAACATGCCCTGTGGGGATAAAATATTCTTGTTCCAACGGCTCACCAGTGAGCAAAACGGCTTTGTATTGCTCAAAAAACCCGCCCGTTTTATTCACCGGAAATAGCTCACAGATTAGACCATTGAACAATTGCTCCCGCGACATGTTAAGCTGGTCACAGGCGGCGCTGTTGATTTCGATAATACGAAAATCGGTAATCGCCCCATGATTATCATGCACAGCTTGGAGCAAATAATAGGCATCGGTACTCGCCTCGATGGTCATGCGGAGGCGGGTTTCGCTTTCTGCCATCCAAGCCAAATAACGGGCGGTGCTATACTCTTGGTAGAGCCTTACTGCCACCAAAATACTATTGCTGATAACGGTGAATAAAAACACATCGCGGAACATCCCCAAAAAAGTAGCTTGTGGCAAAATAACGGTATAGACCAATACCGCGCCAATATTGAACATAAACATGAGCATCCACTCGCGCCATGCCATAAAAAATGCCATCCATGCCACCGTGAAGATGAGATAATAGAGTGTCGGCAGTCCCTCTATGCCCCTATAAATGGCAAAGCTGACAGTGATGAGCATTTGCCCCCAAAAGAGCAGACGCATGGCGGTTTTCCACATGCCCCGTCTCACCAAAGCATAGCTAATGATACACATTATGCCAAATGACGCCATTATGGTATATTGTTGGGTGGCATCGCTGATGTCTGGAAACACGGAATAGAATGGGAGCATAATGAACAGGGTAATTGCCCCTAGCACCAAAATACTCACATTGAGCGCCTGTATCCGCCGATAGTCATTGATAGATAGATTAAAATACCCCTGTGGGGCGATTAATTGGCGTAAAAAAAGGCTTAGATTACGCCAGATAGTCCTGTAGGGTGAGGTGAGCGGGTCAACTTGCATTTTGTTAATATCCCGTATGATAAATTTTTATCTTGTGTGTTTAGCTTCATATTAGCATGGAAACGATACAAATACGACAAAGACTAGCCACCTTATTATTGAGATTATGCGAAAAATTATGAATATGCTTATGGAGAACCGAAAATAAATTCATACGATGCTGTGGCATATCAACAATTCATAGTGTTAACGGCTTGGGGTTGGTCTGCCGATTTTTAGGGTCAGGTAGGCATGATGTAGGGGTTTGCCATGGCAAGCCCCTACGCCATACCCGTTTTTTGTGATGAAAATAGGCAAAACAACCCCATTCACGGGGTTTCAGAGCGTCAGACGGGTGGTTCACCGCCCGTTGGCAGGTAACATACACGCTATTTTTATCCTATTTTGTCTTTTTAACTACGGACAAGCCTTATATCGCGTCCGCAGGGGCTGGGGGGATAAACGCGGGGCTTGACACACCCTGTATACTATAAATAGACCCCTTGCACATTATTTCTGCAAAGGGGTTTTTTTGTTCTGTATCCAAAGGAGAAAAAACACATGGCAATTACGCATTTTATTCCCACCGTATGGGCGGCGAGTTTGCTTGCCGCGTTGGATAGCGCGTTGGTCTATGCTCAAGACGGGGTGTGCAACCGCGATTATGACGGTGATATTGCGGGCGTGGGCGATAAGGTCAAAATCAATAGCATTGGCGATGTGACCATCAAGGCATACACCCAAAATAGCGATATTGATGCCCCGCAAGAACTCACCAGCACCCAGCAAGAACTGGTCATCAACCAAGCCCATTATTTTAATTTTGCGGTGGATAATGTGGAGCGCGTGCAGTCTAAGCCCGATGTTCTGCAAGAGGCGATGCGCCGTTCTGCCTATGGCTTGCGGAATACCGCCGATTTGTATGTGGCGGGTCTGATGAAGGACGGCGTGCCTGTGGGCAACACCATTGGCACAGAAGGCACACCCAAAGCCGATTTGGGGACGGCGGGCGTGGCATATAGCTATTTGGTAGATTTGGCGGTGCTGTTGGATAAGACCGACACGCCAGATTTTGGGCGATTTGTGGTTGTGCCACCGTGGTTTCATGGCTTGTTGCTCAAAGATGAGCGGTTTATCAAGGGGGGCAACGATGCCAGCGCCGAGACCCTCCGCAACGGGCAAGTCGGTGAGGCGGCGGGATTCCGCATCCTAAAATCGAATAACACCCCAAAGACCAGCCCAACAACGGGGTTTAAGGTGATTGCGGGGCATAGTGTGGCGACAAGTTATGTCGAAAGTGTGCTGGAAGTAGAAGCCTTCCGCCCAGAACGGCGTTTTGCCGATGCCGTGAAGGGTCTGCATGTGTATGGGGCAAAGGTCGTGCGTGCCAATAGCCTTGCGCTGTTGATTGCCAACCCTGCGTAATAAAATTCACGGCAAAAATATCCCACACACACACGGATTGTAGGGACGCGCTATAGCGCTTGTCCGTAGTTAAAAAGGCAAAATAGGATAAAAATAGCGTGTATGTTACCTGCCGACGGGCGGTGAACCACCCGTCTGACCCTCTGAAACCCCGTGAACAGGGTTGTTTTGCCTATTTTCATCACAAAAACGGGTATGGCGTAGGGGCTTGCCATGGCAAGCCCGATTTTTACGGTTGGTTGCGGGGGTTTGCCATGGCAAACCCCTACATCATGCCTATCTGACCCTAAAAATCGGCAGACCAACCCCATTTATGAGGTTTTGGTCATATACGCAGGTGGTTCACCGCCTGCCATATCTACGCAAAATCATCAAAACAACTACGGACAAGCCTTATATGCC
>DAOTUO010000157.1:0-20052 GCA_034436595.1 Anaerolineae bacterium
GGATAGATGCAACTTGGTGATATGACCATTCATCTGATCCATGCTGGACTCACCCAAGCCGATGCGGGTGGTCCCTTTGGGCTTGTTCCACGCGCCCTCTTTAAGCCCTATTTTGAGCCAGACGACAATAATTTTGTGCCGATGAGCCTCAATTGCCTATATATCCAAACACCCACGCAAAAAATCCTTGTGGATACGGGCTTGGGCAACCGTTTGGATGAACGTGGGCGTGCCAATTGGGGCATTACCTATCCCTATGGCACATTATCTGATGGATTGGCGCGGATTGGGGTTGTGCCGAGTGATATTAATTTGGTCATCAACACCCATCTTCACGCCGACCACTGCGCGGGGAATACCTCGTTTGGGGAAGACGGTCATACGATTATCCCCACATTCCCCAACGCCGAATATGTTGTGCAAGCGCGGGAATTTATGGATGCCACCCACCCCAATGAACGTACACGTTCTACTTATATTTCGTCTAATTGGGATGTTTTGCGCCAAACAGGTCAGTTGCGCCTGCTTTATGGCGATACAGCATTGGGTGATGGTATTTTGGGGATGATTGCGTCCGGTCACACACGCGGTCATATGGCAATTCGGCTAGAAAGTGCGGGGCAACATGCCGCCTTTGTGTGTGATATGGCATCTTTTGCCGTCCATTTTGAAAAATTGGCGTGGATGACTGCTTATGATATTGAGCCGTTGGTGACATTAGAGACCAAACGAAAATGGCAACGTTGGGCATTTGATACCAATGCGGTGCTTATTTTTCCGCATGATACCAAACGCCCGATGGGGAAGCTCACCCGTAATGCTAAAAATTTGCCAGAGATTATCCCATTAGATGAAAAATGGGCATAAACATTAGGCTATTGCCGTGCTTGCCATTCGGCGATGGTTTGTTGTAAGAAAGCGCGGATTTCTGGGTCTGCCACATCGCCCACTGCCTCATAGAAGGTGTTATCCACCTGAATCCGAACACCCCCACCCGCCGCAGATAAAACATGAATGACGCGCATGGCATATTCAGGTGAGTATTTGAGCTTGTGTTGCAGATAGGCTTCAATTGCCTCTGGGATATTGAGTTCTGGCATGGGGACAGCTTCATATTTGCCTTTGGATGTGGCTCTCACGGCATCATCCACCTTAAATTTGGGCAAATCACCGGGCATTTTGCCATCGGGGGAAATTGGTGGTGGTGGCGGGGCTATCATCGTAGGCGTAACCGGCTGTGACATAACGGGTGGTGGCGAGATAATCGCCTCTGCGGTGGGCGATGGGGCGTTATTATCGGCTTTATTGACCACATCCGATAATTCACGCATGAGTTTTACAAATTGGTCTTTGGCTTGGGGGTCGTTGATGAGTGTCCGATAGCCAACGCCGTTCATCTGTACCACCAGCCGCCCATCGCGTGCATCCCGCGCAATGGTAATGAGTTGGTCGGCTGGCACAAGGTCACCTGTATTGAGCCGAATAGTTTGGCGTGTGCTGGTCATGGTGGATGTGGCAACGGGTTGGGATGGAGGCGGTGAATTCACCTTTTTTGGCGAGACATTCACTTTTGGCAATTCTTTCACCAACCGCGAGGTATCTAGGAGCATATCCAAATCGGGTAATTGCTCAACATCCGCCTTTTTGGGTGGGGTATTTTGCGGGATTTTGGGCAGTGGTTTTTCTGGCATGGGAACATCCTCCATTTCATCATTGGGTGATAATTCATTGTCGTTGGTTAATAATGAAAAGGCTTCTGCAACCGCTTGGTCTTGTTGGGTTGCTTCGGCACGTTTGGCGAGTCGCTTTTTTCTGCGGGGCTTAAAATAAGCCAGCCAGATAATCATCCCCAATAGCAATATTCCCGAAATACATACCGTCAACACCAGTGTTACTGGCAATTGTGCCAAAAAATCGGGGAGATAATCGCCTATATCTTCTGTCTCACGATAGCCAGAGGGTGGGATTTGAAATATGAATGGTGTCATGGGATGTTATCCTTTGTTCAATGGTTGGCAAGTGGCGCAAAAATGTGTGCCACGCTGGGCTACACGGATTTTATGAATGGGGTTTCCACAAGTTATGCAGGGCAAGCCATCGCGTCCATAGACAAAAAAATGGTCTTGGGATGTGCCTTTTGTGCCGTCTGGCTTGCGATACCAATTGATACTCGCACCTTCGTGGTCTATGCCTGCGTTGAGTGCTTCGCGCACAGTGATAAAAAGCCGTTCACGCCGATTTTCTGATAGTGCGTTGGCGGGTGTTTGTGGATGGATATTCGCCCGAAAAAGGGCTTCATCGGCATAAATATTACCCACCCCCGCGATAAACGACTGGTCTAATAATAACGCCTTTATCGCTTTATGATGTGACCCAATGCGTGCCGAAAAAATGGCTGGCGTGAGGTCGTCGGTGAGCGGTTCGGGTCCGATATGGGCTAAAAGCCCCTGTGGGTTATTGGTCAGATAGAGTTTTCCAAATTTGCGCGAATCTGAAAAGCGCAGTTGATGGTCGTTATCTAAATCCAATGAGGCGCGTACCCATCTATCGGCTTCGGTTGCTTCTGATTCATGGGCAACATATAACCGCCCCGTCATTTTGAGATGTACAAGCAGGGTATCGTGGGTGAGGCTGATGACGATATATTTGGCACGACGTGACACATCCACAACAGTCTGCCCGATAATTTGCGAGGCAAAAATATCGGGTGTGGGGGAGTGAATTGTCCGCGCCCAGTGGGTGGTCATATTGGTGATGGTGCGCCCCAGCAAGGGGATACGCAACCCGCGTACTACGGTTTCGACTTCTGGTAATTCTGGCATAGCATGATTTTAGCATAGGTTGTGTGTGCGGTATATCCATCCACAAAACCTCTACAAAATCTGAACGAACAGCGACATCATTTTCACAATTGATAGGTGAATATAAGTAGTTCATGTGCTTTTTGACTGATTTCTTGTCCAAACTCTAAAAATGGGCGCATACTGTAAGAGATTGAAATATCTTGGAGTTTCAATCATGATACTATCATAGCTCTGAAAGGATTTTGAAATATGCGTAAACTGATATTATTAGTAGGTGTTTTGCTGGTTGTTTTGGGCGGGACATTGGTCTCTGCACAAGATGATATGGAGATGATGACCACCACTGTAGAAGTCTCTGACCAATTTGTTTATGATAAATTCCTGTATGTAGATTATGTATATAGCGATGTACCGGGTTTCATCGTGATTCATCAAGAGAACGATGGCGCACCCGGTCCCGTGATTGGTTATCGCGGTATTAATGCGGGCGATAATTATAATGTCGAAGTTGAAGTGGATGTCCTTCGCCTGACACCTGCCTTGCAAGCGATGTTGCATGTGGATGACTGTGCTGTTGGCGTATATGAATTTGGCGTAGTGGAAGGGTGTGATTCCCCATCCATGACCGATGCAGGCATGGTTAGCCCATCATTTAATGTGACGGTTCTGGCTGTTCCTAGCCAAATTGTCATGGGTGATTCGATTATGGTCGAAAATGCCATTGTGAGCGCCAACGGGTTTGTGGTGGTTCATGCCGATAATGATGGCGCACCTGGTCCCGTCTTGGGATATACCCCCGTTTTTGCTGATTCTGCCAATATGGGTATTTCTGTGGCATTAGACCCCGCAGGACTTACCCCCGTTTTGCACCCCATGTTGCATGTGGATGATTGCGAAGCAGGCGTATATGAATTTGGCACCGTAGAGGGTTGTGATTCCCCTGTATTTGTGAATGACGAAATTGCGATGCTGGCTATTTCTACCGTCCCCAATATGTGGGTAGATGACCAAATTGTCCTCTATGCCGATAATCTCCCCAATATGGAAATGATGGAAGCTGTCACCAGCCTCTATGCCTATTCTGTAGTTGTGGAATCGGCAGGCTTCTTAGTGATTCACAACGATAATGATGGCAATCCTGGACCTGTAGCGGGTGTTGCACCATTGGTGATGGGGACAAATGTGGATGTGATGGTTGCGCTCGATATGAACTCACCTACCGCCGTCCTTCACCCCATGTTGCATGTGGATGATTGTGCAGTTGGCGTATATGAATTTGGCACCGTAGATGGTTGTGATGCGCCGATTAGCGTAGATGGTGAAGTTGTGATGTACCCCATTTTTGCCGCCCCAGCCATTGATGTTGATGGTGTTGGATATGGTGAAGAAGAGGGGGAATTGCACCTCGATATTCCTCTCGCATTGATTGATGCTCATGGCTTCTTGGTCATTCACTCCAATAACGAAGGTGCGCCCGGTCCCGTGGTGGGTGTTGCGCCTATCCTTAAAGGCACAAATTATAATGTCAGTATCTCTTTGGATGAAGGCGTTGCCTTTAGCGAAGACCTCCAACTGTTCCCCATGCTTCACTATGATACCTGCGAATTGGGTGTCTATGAATTTGGGACAGTGGAAGGTTGTGATGGTCCCGTGATTGTCGGTGGCAATGTGGTTTTTGTCCCACTGAATGGTGGCGAGATGGAAATGCACGACATGGGTGATATGGATATGTAAATTTCCCCTAGCGGTTTTATAGTGTGCTAGTAAACGAGAGGCAGAGATGCCTCTCGTTTTTTATAGACCATTTCGTGCCAATCCTACATTTTTCCTCTGTGGATATGTTATAATCTTCCTATTCAATAACCCTTTTCCGCGTAAACGTACTGGAGTAAATCACCATGCGGAATTTTCAGACTTTAGAGCATATCACGATAGATGATGCCGAGGGCATTTTATATATCCTCAGTGGCGAACAAGCCATGCCATCACGTTTGGCGTTGCGGCGTGAGGGGAGTTATATCGCTATTTCGACCAGTTATGGTCCTATAGAAATCGCTTTACGCCCCCGTTTTGAAGAATTCACCCGTATCCTCGCCCGTTTGCACCCTGTTCAGGGATTGCAGACCACCCGCCAAGTGGGGACTGGTCAAGCCTATTTGGGGCTTGGGCTTGGGCAAGATGATGAACTCATCCTGCGCCCGACCATCGTTGCCGATGCGGCAGGGCATATTTGCTTTAATTTGGTGTTGCTAAAAAGTGTGCGCGAAATACTCTATCGCTGGTTGCCAGTAGAAGAAGTGACATCTGCCGAGTGAACTAATATTTTAACAATCAGTGGGGCGCTTTTTTGCGCGTCTATTGATAAAATAGGCGTGAAAAGAATATCTCTTATTTATATAGAGGAAAGTGAGTTCTGATGAATATCCCACAAGATTTACATTACGCAAAATCGGATGAATGGGTGCGGATTGATGGCGATATTGCCACCATCGGCATTTCGGATTATGCTCAAGATGCGTTGAATGATATTGTCTATGTCGAATTGCCCAATATTGGCGATACACTCAAAAAAGGCGATAGCTTTGGCTCTGTAGAATCGGTCAAAGCCGCATCCGATTTATATACCTCTGTGGGTGGCACAGTCACAGAAGCCAATGCCGATTTAGAAGATAGCCCAGAACTCATCAACAGCGACCCCTATGGCAAGGGCTGGATTGTCAAGATTAAATTGGCTGGTGCGCCAGACCTCAGCGACCTGATGGATGCCACCGCCTATACCGAATATTGCGATAATCGGTAATTTTGCGGGGTAGATAATGCCCACACTGGACGGCAAGTATGCCGTCCCATCGTTTTGTGAATTACCTATAGGGACGCGATGATTCGCGTCTTTATAGTCTGTGTATCGTTGATAGATTTATAAGGATAAAAAAATCTCCTATGAGCTACATCCCACATACAGAAGCCGAGCGTCAACAGATGCTGGCAGAAATTGGTGTCACCACCATCGAAGATTTATTCGAGGCTGTCCCTGCGAGTCATCGGTTTCCAAAAATCAATATCCCACCAGCGTTGAGCGAGATGGAAATTTTGGCAGAGATGCAAGCCTATGCCGAAGCCAACGAACATGCGGGGGATTTTGCCCTATTTCGTGGGGCAGGGGCATATTATCACTTCACGCCATCGGTTGTGAACCACATGCTATTGCGTGGTGAATTTTATACCGCCTATACGCCCTATCAGCCAGAAGTGAGTCAAGGCACGTTGCAGGTCATCTATGAATATCAGAGCATGATATGCGCCCTCACAGGTTTAGATGCCGCCAATGCCAGCCATTATGACGGTGCAACCGCATTGGCAGAAGCCGTCACCATGTCAATGGAAGTCACCCGCCACAAACGCAAAAAAGTTATCCTTAGCCCCACCGTCAACCCACAATATCGGGCGGTGGTACGGACATATCATCAGGGCGGTGACTATAAATTTGTGGGCGATAAAGGGCAAGCCACTATGCAAGATTTGGTGGATATGCTCGATGAAAATACCGCCATGCTCGCCATTAGCTATCCTAATTTCTTTGGGCAGATAGATGACCTCAAACAACTCGCAGAAAAAGTGCATAATATGGGCGCGTTGTTGGTGATGGTCGTCAATCCCATTGCGCTGGGTATGTTCAAATCGCCCGGTGAACTGGGTGCGGATATTGTCGTGGGTGAAGGGCAACCTTTGGGAATCCCCCTCAGCTATGGTGGTCCCTACTTGGGATTTTTTGCCACACGCATGGAATATGTCCGCAAAATTGCAGGGCGTGTTGTCGGTGAAACCCGCGATAAAGAAGGCAGACGCGCCTTTGTGATGACCCTCCGCCCCCGTGAGCAAGATATTCGCAGAGATAAAGCGACCAGTAATATCTGCACCAATCAGGGGCTTATGGCACTTGCGGCGTGTATCTATATGGCGCTCATGGGCAAAACAGGAATGCGGAAAGTGGCGGAATTGTGCTACCACAAGGCGCATTACTTGGCAGACCAAATTGATAAAATCAACGGATATAAGGTGAATCGGGATAGACCATTTTTTAACGAATTTGTGGTGAAATGTCCCGTATCGGTGGAAAAAATCAACCAAGCCCTCATCGAACAGGGCATCATTGGCGGATATTCGCTAGAAAAAGAATATCCCCAACTCAAAGACCACGCCTTGTTCTGCGTGACCGAGATGAATAGTAAAGCAGAGATGGACGCATTGGTAAAGATTTTGGGTGAGGTGAAATAATGGTACAGGCATTAGAACCGCTTATCTATGAAATTAGCTCTGCTGGGCGTGTGGGTGTGAATTTGCCCGTGTGCGATGTGCCAGAAAGCCCACTTCCCACCGACTTATTGCGCGATTCACTGGCGTTGCCAGAAGTGAGCGAAATGCAAGCTGTACGCCATTTCGTGCGACTCAGCCAATTGAATCATGCTATTGATACCGGATTTTATCCTTTGGGGTCTTGTACGATGAAATACAACCCAAAAATCAATGAAGATGTGGCACGTCTGGCGGGATTTGCTCATTTGCACCCCCATACAGACCCCGCAGGCGCACAAGGCGCTTTGGCGATGATGCACCAATTACAAGAATGGCTGGCGGATGTCAGTGGGTTTGCGGGTGTGAGCCTCGTGCCTGCGGCGGGCGCACAGGGCGAATTGGCGGGAATTTTGATGATTCGCAATTATCATTTGGATAGAGGCGATACGCAACGCACCAAAATCCTCGTGCCAAACAGCGCACATGGCACAAACCCCGCCACCGTGACAATGGCTGGCTTGGATGTGATTGAATTGCCATCCGACGCAGAAGGCAATGTGGACTTGAACGCGCTCAAAGAAGCCTGTTCTGGCGATAAGGCGCAATTTATCGCGGGGATGATGATAACCGTCCCCAGCACATTGGGTTTGTTTGAGGCACATATTTTGGATGTGGTCAAAACTGTCCATGATGCGGGTGGTTTGATGTATATGGACGGCGCAAATATGAACGCGCTCATGGGCATTGTCAAACCCGGTCAATTGGGTTTTGATGTCATGCACTATAACCTGCACAAGACCTTCTCTACCCCACATGGTGGCGGTGGACCCGGTTGTGGGGCGGTTGGTGTAGCAGAACGTCTGATGGATTTCCGTCCGGGTCCTGTGGTGGAAATTACCGAAAAAGCCGATGGCGATAATGCACCCCTTTACGGATTGGTCACACCATCCAAGACAATCGGGCAACTTAAAGCCTTCTTTGGCAATTTTGGGATGCACATCCGGGCTTATGCGTATATCCGTGCCTATGGTGGGGATGGCTTGTACGATGTCAGCCGTCACGCGGTACTCAATGCCAATTATGTGCGGGCAAAATTGATGGATACCTACACCATCCCATATCCCCGTTATTGTGGACACGAATTTGTGCTAGAAGGACATTGGGAAGATGCTCCCACCATTCATGCGTTGGATATTTCTAAACGTCTGATGGATTATGGGATTCACCCGCCCACCAATTACTTCCCGCTTATCGTGCCAGAAGCATTGCTCATTGAACCCACCGAGACAGAGACCAAGCAAACGCTAGATGACTTTATCGAAATCATGAAGAAAATCGCAAAAGAGGCAAAGACCACGCCCGAATTGCTCCACGATGCGCCTCATGTAACCCCTGTGTCGCGGGTAGATGAAGTGCGTGCCGCCAAAGAATTGGTGCTGTGCTGTGCGCCATTGCTCAAGACGGTAGAATAGAAACACAGCGTATTATAAAACGGTTGATGGTAAACATGATTTAGTCTGCCATCAACCGTCACATAACTGTTAAAGATCACGATTACAAACTGGATTTATCCATCGGTATTTTCGCCATCAGTATTTTCGTCATCAGTATTTTCGTCATCGGTATTTTCGTCAGACCCCATATCGTCAAAATCCCAATCTTCGAGGGCATCAATAAAATCGGCATCGTCGTAGAGGCTGAATATATCATCAAAATCACCATTTATGCCCAGACCTAACGCACCCAAAAAGTCTACGAGGTCGCTGGGGCTTGCCCAACCGTCATAACCATTTAATAATTCTGCGATCATGTCGTCTTCGTAGCCATAACTGGCGAGTAAATTAGCGAGTGCTTCTGGGTCATCTCCTAATTCAATGATGGCAGACGCAAAGGCAAGTTCTTGGAATGCCTCAATTTCGTCTTCTGAAATGCCATTTTCTAGGAAGAAATTGGTATAGGCATCCTCAAAATTATCATAAACATAAGCAACATCCACGCCCAACGCAATGGCTTCTGCTTCAAATGCCTCAAGGTCACTGAGCGATAACATGGTTAGGTAAGAAAGGTCTTCCCCGCTTAGGGTATCGTCACTTTCTAGGAGCAACGCATAGATGGCATTGGCTTGGGCGGTACGCTCAAAGGTGGCGGGGCTATAGCCTAATTCGGTGACGAATTGGGTCATATTTAAGAATGCTTCTGCTTCTTCGCCCTCAATACCCAACTCATTGAGGATAGCGAGGATATTATCTGGATTGCGTAAGCCGGTGATAATCTCTTGTTGGCGGCTGGCAAGGTCGTCATTTTCTTTGATTGACCCATTGACCAATTCGCCAATATAGCCCTGAATATAACTATTATTCATACCAGACTGCAAAAGAGGAGCGGCTTCTTGCAAAAGTGCGCCTGTTTGCGCTTGGTCTAATCCCAGTTCCATTAAGCGACCTGCAATGCCTTCCTGACCGCCTGTGCCAAAGGCTTTTAGCAGGCTATCGAGTTCGGTTGGGGCGATATTGTATTTTTGAAGTAGACCTGTGGCTTGTTGAATAATCTCACAGGCTTGTTGATAGGGACAGGTTGTTGGGGGGGGAGAGGTTTGTGCGCTAACAGGTTGGAATAGTAGCATAAAAACGAATAAAACTACTAGATGTCTAAGATGCTTCATAAAGTCTCCTCATACTCATCAAGAGAGTAGATAAATTTCTACCTTCTTCATAGAATATAACATAATTGATAGGGGTAAATCATAAAAAATATAAAAAAATTTATCACATTCTGACCGATATAAAAAATATTGTTTGTATATAAAATTAACATTCGGTTAATTTTTTGAAAAAGAGTTTTGACTTCACCCCCACCCCCTCCCCAAAAAATTGGAGAGGGGGCTAAAACCTCGCTTAGAAATGGCTTTCTTCCCCTTTCTCCACGCAATGGGGCGTAGGGACGGCATACAAGGCTTGTCCGTAGTTGTTTTGATGATTTTGCGTAGATTTGGCAGGCGGTGAACCACCTGCGTATATGACCAAAACCCCATAAATGGGGTTGACCTACCGATTTTTAGGGTCAGCTTGGCATGATGTACGGGGGTTTGCCATGGCAAACCCCCGTACCCAACTGTAAAAATTGGGCTTGCCATGGCAAGCCCCTACGCCATACCCGTTTTTGTGATGAAAATAGCAAAACAACCCCGTTCACGGGGTTTCAGAAGCACAGATGAGTGGTTCACCGCCCAGCGGCTGGCAAAATACACGCTATTTTTATCATATTTTGCTTTTTTAACTACGGACAAGCCTAGAAGCGCGTCCGTACAGACCTATATCAGTCCATCATTGCCTACCCAAATGCGCCCAAAACGGGTAAACTATAGTGCATGTCGAATATGCTAACTCATGGAGATTATTGTATGGCTACCGATGCCCGTAAATGGTTTTATTCCACCCCAGAACCGCGCCCGTTTTATATCGAAGAACGGATTAACCACACCCTCTGGAAAAATCGTCTGCAAAGCATTTATATGAATTGCACCCAAGCCGTTGCACCCATCAAAATGGAAGGCAACTGGAACGGGATGCCGATTCAATTTGAATGGGAAGCGGGCAAATATTTTATCCTCCGCAGTGGCGAAAAACGCAAAGAACTCATTGGCGTGTTGCGTCAGATGTTGTTTAACCTTGCGCCTGTGCTGGAATATGCTGACCCCAATGGGATGCACGTTGTGGAATGGCACACCGATGGCGGGGTGGCACGCTGGACAGAAATTCAGGGCGACCCCTATTATCAAGGTTTGCGCCGTATTGGGAAGAAATAGGCTATGCTAGATGCCTATCGTCACAAAATTTTATCGTTGCGCCAACAAGCCGACATTCGTAATGCGTGGCTAAAATATCGCCTAGACCATGTGTTGCCTGCGCTCATGGAGCGCGAAGGCTTTGATATGTGGTTGGTCATCGCACGGGAATATAACGAAGACCCTGTGGTGATGACATTGCTCCCACAACCCGTCATGTCTGCTCGTCGTCGGACAATTTTGGTGTTTTATCGCCAGCCAGACGGCACAGTGGAACGCCTCACCGTCAGCCGATATGATATTCCCGGATTTTATGAATCGGTGTGGAATCCAGACGAAGAACCAGACCAATATGATGCGTTGGCGCGGGTGATTACCGAGCGCAACCCACAGACGATTGGCATCAATATATCGGATAATTTTGCTTTTGCCGATGGATTGAGCCACAGCCAACACACCTATTTATTCGCGTTGGATAAAAATGGTGATTTGCGCCACAAGATGAAAAGTGCGGTGCGTCTGTGTGTGGGATGGCTAGAAACCCGCACCCCTGATGAATTTCTGGCATATCCGAGTATCATCGAAATCGGTCATGCGATTATCGCAGAGGCATTTTCATCGCGGGTGATTACCCCGTCTATCACCACCACCGATGATGTGGTGTGGTGGATGCGCGAAAAAATGGCACAATTTGGCTTGCAGGCGTGGTTTCATCCAACAGTCGAAATTCAGGCACACGGCACGGCGTTTCATGCCATCAATATCAAAGACGCGGGGCGCAAGGTGATACTTCGCGGTGATTTGCTCCATTGCGACATGGGATTTTATTACTTGGGATTGGCAAGCGACCAGCAACAACACGCCTATGTGTTAAAAGTGGATGAGACCGATGCGCCACCGGGCTTAAAAGATGCGTTGGTGCAGGGGAATCGGCTACAAGACATCCTCATGCACACTATACGGGTTGGGCGGACAGGCAATGATATTTTGGCAGATACGCTATCTCATGCCAAAGCAGAAGGCATTACGCCGTCTGTGTATAGTCACCCAATTGGTTATCATGGACATGCGGCGGGTCCCACGATTGGCTTGTGGGATAATCAGGCGCGTGTAATTGGGACGGGTGACTATGAGGTCAACGACAATACCGCGTATTCGATTGAGCTGAACATCATCACACCCGTGCCAGAATGGGATGGGCAAGAAGTCCGTATCATGCTCGAAGAAGATGCCGTATTGCAAGATGGGGTCATGCGTTGGTTGCATGGCAGACAAACGACATTTCACTTGATTGGGTAATTATTGAAATGTGGCGGGCTGTGGCTGACATATGCGCTTTGCGCTGATCAGCCATTACAGAACCTACTCATTTGATGTGTAATGGCGGACTAGACCCTTTTAGGGTCGTAGGTTCGCCACAAAATCCCCATTATCGTTAATTTACATGGAATCTACTCTATGAATGACACGCTCAAATCGATTTTTATCGGAAATATCCGCATAGACCCACCTTTATTCCTCGCGCCGATGGCGGGGCAGACCAACCATACCTTCCGCACACTGTGTCGCCAGCAGGGGGGATTGGGGTTGGTGTGTACAGAACTCATCAGCAGTCAGGCGATGCAACATAAAGGGGCGCGTGAACGCACCTTTCGGCGTATGTTCGATTGGATGGATGATATTCGCCCGGTGGCGGTGCAATTATTTGGGGGAAGTCCGTATGAAATGGCAGAAGCCGCCAAAATCGTTGTAGACCATGGCGCGGATATTGTGGACATCAACATGGGGTGTTGGGTGCCAAAAGTGGCAAAAACGGGGTCTGGGGCGGCGCTCATGCGGGATATTTGCACCGCCACCGCCGTTGTCAAAGCGGTTGTGGATGCCGTGAATGTGCCTGTGACGGTCAAAATTCGCGCGGGATGGTCGCCAGATAACCCCACCTGTGTCCCATTTGCCCAAGCCGCCGAAGATGCGGGTGTGACTGCTATCGCTGTTCATGCCCGATTTGCGGTGCAGGGACATAGCGGTGATGCCGATTGGGATTGGATAACGAAGGTCAAGCAGACGGTGAAGCACATTCCTATCATTGGCAATGGCGATATTTGGACGGGTGAAGATGCCAAGCGCATGATGGAACGCACGGGATGCGATGGTGTGATGGTCGGACGGGCGGCGATTGGCAATCCGTGGGTATTTAGCCAGATTCATCACTATTTGCTCACAGGGGAAACACTCCCCATGCCATCAGTATTAGAACGGGTGCAAATGGCACAAACCCACGCCCGCCGTACCATAGCCACCAGTAACCTGACAGAAATTCAGACGATTCGTGAATTGCGCGGGCAATTGCTCCGCTATACGGTGGGGATGAACAACGCCACGAGTATCCGTGAGGGCATTAACCACGCAGAGACGCTAGTGGCGCTCGAACAAGCCTTCGCACCTGTATTAGAGATGGAAACCATTGTGTGAAAATTCCTAATTATGAAAATGCTTTTGTTGAAGAAGAAAAAATTGTAGATTACCTTCTTTCAGAAGAAAATTCTAAAGGAAAAGCAGTTTTCTTTTTTAGGATGGGGTTTTCTATTGAAAAATGGCAACTGTTAAGGTCTGCCTTATTAATTCATGTTGCCAGCCATGAAATCGAGAAAACGATGGAAAACGCACATGGAATCAAGTATATAATAGAGGGTGAACTGCAAACACCCGATGGAAGAATGCCCAATGTGAGAACTATTTGGATTATGATGGAAGATGGGCGTGCTAGATTGGTAAGTGCTTATCCAATTTAAGGAGTTATGATGATACCTGAACATAAACAAGCCGTCCTCATGGTAGATTTACCCGATTACGACCTTAAAGCGGGTGATGTTGGTGTTGTTGTTCATATTTATCCCAATGCAACCGCCTATGAGGTTGAATTTTTTACTTTAGATGGACATACCGTAGATGTCGTGACAATTGAATCGAATCAAGTCCGTGCTGTGAGTCCCCACGATGTTTTGCACGCCCGTGAACGGAGTGCATGAGGAAAATGAGATGAAAAATCAATATTTTGGCGACATTAACGACTACCGCAAGTATGGCTTATTGCGGATTTTATGCAAGCGATTCGCCATTGGGGTGGGGTGGATGCTCACACCTAATGATGAAGGCACAGAGGGCAAATTTGTAGATTATTTGGATAAACCCAACAAATGGCGCAACTACGCCCCATCGCTATTCGATGCTCTGCAACTATATGTCCTCAATAATAGGCGTTATGTGGGCATTGCAGAGGAAGAAACACTCATCCGCGAGGCAAAATATTTCACCCGTTTCGTGACAGATGACCTAGAAGAGCGCCAAACGTATATGGCAGATATGCTAGACCATTTTGTGCATTGCGACCTCGTTTTTTTTGACCCAGATAATGGTATTGAAGTGCCATCCATCCCCAAAGGCAAAAAAAATTCATCGAAATATGTGTATTGGGATGAACTCAAGACATTTTTTGATGCGGGCAAATCGTTGCTGATTTATCAGCATTTTCAACGGGTAGAGCGAGAAGCATTTATCGCCTCTATCACCGCCACCATCATCGAAAAATTTGGTGCGCGTGTCGTCACAGCCTTTCGCACGGGGAATGTGGTCTTTTTCTTCATCCCACAAGATGGCGTGACCATTGCCCCTCTGCGTGACCAATTGGCACAACAGTGGTCTATGCAATTTGAGATGAGCCTGCATAACCAATAATACCCATACAGGGCAAAAAGTTTTGTGTATGATATTTTTCTGCCTGGGCAACTATACATATTGTGCCGTGATAGCATCTTTCACTATGTAGATTTGTGTAGATTTATGTAGAATTGGACTATAACTTTTGACTTTGTTTAATCATTGGATATAGCTACATGACACAACCGGTATCTTCAAAAATTGGGGTGGTGATTGGGCAACTCGGCACACCAGATGCCCCCACCGCCCAAGCCTTACGTCCATATTTGCGCCAATTTTTATCGGATAGGCGGGTGATAGATTATAGCCCTGTGCTATGGCAACCCCTTTTGCGTGGGATTATCCTCCGCACACGCCCCAAAAAATCGGCAAAACTCTATGCGCGGATTTGGCTAGAGGGTGGGTCTCCGTTGTTGGTTTATTCGCAACGCCTAACAAACGCAGTACAAGCCCAATTGGGAGACCGATTTCGGGTGATATTGGGGATGCGCTATGGCAATCCGAGTATCGCTCATGCGGTTGCGACATTAGAGACAGAAGGCATAGACCGCATGGTTGTTTTGCCGATGTTCCCCCAATTTTCGTGTACGACCACCGCGTCTATTTATGATGCGGTATATGGGGCAGTCATGGGAAAATTAGCAGACCGAAAACGATTTATGCCTGTTGTTCGCTTTATCCCCCCCTATTATGACCACCCCGCTTATATCCATGCCCTAAAAAATCATCTCACCGAACAAATCGCTCAAGCAGACCATCCACCAGATCAGGTGCTTCTCAGCTTTCATGGCATACCCAATCGGTATATCCGCACAGGCGACCCCTACCGCGCCCATTGTGAGCATACCACGCAATTATTGGCAGGGGCGATGAATTGGGGGGCTGATGACTGGATACTCAGTTTTCAATCACAGTTTGGACCCGAAAAGTGGCTAGAACCCTACACGGATAAGGTATTAGAGGGGTTACATCATGCGGGTATTGAGCATCCGATGATATTTTCACCCGGATTTGTGACCGATTGCCTAGAGACATTAGATGAATTGGGCAATGAAGGACGCGCCCAATTTGCAGAAGGGGGCGGTAATCCAGATAATTTTCGATTCATCTCCTGTTTGAATGAAAATCCCGATTGGATAACGGCTATGGTATGCTTGATAAACGAACATACGAGCGGTTTATGAAAAATTTCCGAAAAATCATCCATAGTTTTTTATATTGTGGCGTAAATTTGTCTCATATCGCCTATAATAAGTAAAATTATCACCGATGGGATGAAAAAATTATGAAATCATGGATACGAATCCTTTGGATAGGTTTGATTGTTATCAGTGTGATGGGTGTTTCTGCCCAAACACAAACCGTAGCGGAATTATATGAAGTAGGTGTTATGGCGTATTGGCGTACTGATGATGCTATTGCCATGAATTCATTTAATCGTGCGCTTGAACTTGATGCCGATTTTGCCCCTGCGTATGCGTTTAGGGGGGCGTTGCATCGTGCGCTCAATAATTTGCCCGCCGCCAACGCCGATTTTACCCGTGCCATTGAACTCGACCCACAACTTGCGCTCACCTATGCCTTGCGCTCACGGCTCAATTACAATCTCAATCGGATAGATGACGCATGGGCAGATATAGACACTGCCCGCCAAATTGCCCCTAATGACCCTGTGGTCTATATGAGCAGAGGCATGTTGTATCTGCTCACGGATGAGGTGAGCAAAGCTATTATTGATTTTTCTGCTGTGATTAATCTCGATGAAAATTTTGCCCCTGCCTACAACAATCGTGGCTTGGCACATGAATTTTTATTTGATTATGCGTCTGCCAAAGCCGATTATACCCATGCCATTGAGCTAGACCCCGCTTATATCGTGCCATTAATCAATCGTGGGACGGTACAAAATATCATTGGCGAATTTGCGGGTGCAGTAGAGAGCTATACAGCTGCCATTGTATTGCGCCCCACAGACGACAAACTCTATGCCAATCGTGCTAATGCCTATATCGGCTTGCGCGATGCTCATGCCGCCATTGCCGATTTGACCACTGCTATTGAACTCGCGCCGAATAATGGCGAATATTATTTTCGTCGTGGACGTTTATATGAGGCACTATCTATTTTAGATAGTCGCAGAGCAGAAGAACTCGGTTTTTCTGCTCCATAAAAGCACACATTGAGAGAGGCGCAATCACCAGCGCCTCTTTTTATTTTTTCGCTTTAAGCTCATCATCATGAATCTGGGGGTCGGTTTTGTCTAATATCACATAGACCAAATCGGTATAATGGCTATGGGCGCGGTTGGTGATAGCGATAATGGGCTGGCGATGTTCCCCCGCAAAAAATCCACCAATGCGATACATCCACGATAATTTTGGGATAACCAACATGATACCGTTGGCAGGGGCATATTTTACCCGACCAACCGCGATTTTGCGTGTCACTTCGGCATCGGCGGGGGGCAAAAGCGGATATGGTTTTACCGCGCTAATCTCTACCCATGTGACTGTGTGTGACTTCCAGATGACGGGCATCACGGTTAGCCCGTCATCATCTACTTTTATCGCAGGAGCAATCACCGTAGACATCAGGAGGGGCAATGTGAGCAACAACGAGAAAAATGCCGCCAAAAAAAATAATGTCCCGCCAGAAAATCCGAGTAATATCTGAAATGGTGTGCTAATGACCAAAAAAGCCACCCCCACCATCACGACAAGTTGTGAGATGTGGTTGGTGAGGGGCTTGGGATGTGCATAGAGGGTCTCTTTCATCGTCCATATCCAGGAACGGGTTCATCAAATCGTTGTAGCCACCCGTTGGGACGCGGACCTTCATACATCCAGCCCTCTGCGATGATAGTAGACATCACCCGCACCTGCCACCAGACATAATTCCCATCGCAGACTGGTCCGCCGATAATATCTACAGGCACACCTTCGAGCAGTGAAAATAATATTTGACCACTTTCTGATGGTGTGGCGCGTAAATTTTTGGGTGTGCCATCGGCATAACGGACACGGGCTTTGTCGCCAATCAAAAATGGGGTGATAGGAGGCAGACAGTTAAAAACGGATGTGGCTTCTGCCAAATATGTCACCTGATTTTGACGGTTGGCTTCTGCCATCCAGCCTTCATAAATCACCCCCAGCACCTCAACTTGAATTTCGCGCCAATTATAGCCATCGGCACAGGTCGGTTGTGCGCTAAGGATGATTGCTTGTGTGCCAGCTTGTGCCACCGTAACCACCCGCCCGCCAATGCTTGGCACATCGCGCAGGCGCACATTATAGCCCACCGTAATCACCTCAAACCGTTCTAGGGTGAGGGGTGGGTTACATGGATTGAGAGTGGTCGTATAATTCACAAAAAAGTCTATGTTGATATTGCGCTCTGCCACCCATCCCACAAATGTGCCTTCTTGGATGCGCCACCACACATACCCACCACCGCATACGGGTCCTTCGATGGCGGTGAAGATAAAATCTTCGATAAGTGTACGGAGCAACGGTGCAGATGGGTCTGGGGCAGTGCGAATGACGATGCCACTCCGCACGATGATTGTCCCCCCAATGGGGATGGGTAACACCGTCCCACAACCGGGTGCGAGTGCTGGTTGTGGTGTGGCGAGCAGGCTAAAATCGAAGGTTGGCTGGACGGTAAGTGTGGCAAGTGGCGATGTCCCAACAGGCGTGACTGTCACCAATGTCACTTGGGCTTGTATCGGTTCTAATTGGGCATTCGATGGGCTTTGGATGGTGAATAGGACGATGGTTAATAATCCAAAGATGATGAATATCGGGATAACTTGTTTGGGTCGCATAAGTGGCGCTCCTCATAGGGGCATGATGAACCACGCCCAATATATGAATCTGATAGTAGTAGACATGATACACCATGCCTGCATACCAATTTCATCTTTAAGTATATTCAGGGTACAATGAAGCGCAATTGTAGAAACCGAAAATAGGAAAAAACTCATGACGGATAATAGCACAATACGGGTAACAATAGATTCTATGGCAAATGGTGGTAGCGGAATTGCTAAGCATCAGGGACAGGTGATATTTATCCCCTATACCCTCCCTGGCGAGACGCTAGATGCCAAAATTATCCGCGAAAAAGGACGTGTGGCATTTGGTCAGGGAGTCACATTGCACGATGCGTCTGATGATAGGGTCTATCCCAAATGCGCCCATTTTGGCATAAACAAGTGTGGCAGATGCCAATGGCAACATATTGAATATACCGCCCAAGTCTTGCTCAAGCAGGATGTCCTCGCCGACCAATTTGAGCGTGTTGGCGGATTTGCCGATGCCGATGTGCAAGCCGTCATCCCAAGCCGTGCCGAATGGGGATATTTGTATCAGATGACCTTCAAAATTAGCCCAGAGGGGCAAATTGGTCTGCCGTCTACCGATAATGATACCTTAATGGTCATCGAAGCGTGCGAAATTATTCATCCAGACCTCTTTGCCTTATATGAATCGCTTGAAATGGATTTCGTGGGCATGACCATGCTCAAATTGCAACTGGGTAGCGATAACACCTCCATGCTCATTTTGTATGTGGAAGATGAAGATAATTTGCCAGAACTGGCAGTGGATTTTCCCGCCAGCGTGAATGCGATTTTGCCCGATGGTGTGCCGATTAATCTCATCGGTGAGACGCATAGCCGTTATGTTATTGGTGAGCGTACATTTCGCGTCACAGCAGGATGTGAATTTCGCCCCAATATCGCCGAAATTACCGAGTTATCGACACTGGTGTCGAAAGTTTTGAACATCACCAAAGATGATGTTGTGGGTGATTTGTATGGTGGGTGCGGATTTTTTAGCGCCCTACTCGCGTCACAGGTCAAAGAGATGGTGCTGATAGAAAGTTACCCACCTGCTGTACACGATGCCAGCGAAAATTGTGCCGATTTGGATAATGTGAAGGTCATAGATGGTGCGGTGGAAGATGAACTCTATCGGCTAGATGATTTTTCTGCCATTATCCTCGACCCGCCGAGCGATGGCTTGAGCCTTGCATTGGTAGATGCGTTGGGAGATTCCACCGTGAAGCGTATTGCCTATGTAGGCAGTGACCCCGCAACAATGGCGCGTGATTGCAAGCGATTGGTGGGGAAGGGCTATCGGTTGGGGAAGGTATATCCCATAGATTTGCATCCACAAACCTATTACATTGATGCTGTGGCAGTGCTAGAGCGCGATTAGGGTTTTATTGACCAATGCAATTGTGGGGTTTTTATGCAGTAATGCAATTAAGTGACTTTATTTTGCTAAATTTTTTTGAATAGGGTAGAATTTTAACAGGGGTTAGGTTATCCTTAAGGGAGTAAGCATCCCCATGCCTAAAGGCAGGGGCTTTCAATAGCCTCAATGCTTACCAGTCTCAGCCAGCAATGGCTATGTTATGGGTGAATATATAGGCACTTCGGGGTGCTTCACC
>DAOTUO010000158.1:0-5319 GCA_034436595.1 Anaerolineae bacterium
CACATCGTTATCACCAACGAAAAAGCGACTATGGCGGGGCATGGCGGTATTAAAGCCGAATTGGTCGCCCGCATGGTTGTGGATGATGGCTATACGATTGAACAAACAATGGAAAATTATAATCTATCCCGCGCACAAGTATTATCGGCGATGGCATTCTATTATGAAAATCAGCAGGTATTAGACGAAGCACGCCGACAGGCATTAGCAGAAATAAAAGCCAATGCCATGACACTCGACAAATTCAAAGTCAAATTAGCGCAGAAAAAACAAAAAGTCACCGAATAACTCATGATAGGCGGGGCAAACACGCCTCGCCCAACATGATTTACGATAGTCGTTGATAAAATGTGATGCACACCCCCGCCAAATCGCGGACGGCAAATTCGCGTGTTCCCCATGGCATCGTCTTGACCGTACCCAATCCCGCACCATCATTCAAATGAAACGGGGCAATCGCTTGGGCGTGATATTCCGCATATAACACATCCACATCCGATACCTGAACACGGAAACTGGTTTGCGATGCGGTGTGTGGGTCATCACTGTTAGCCAACATAATTTCAATATCACTGCGTTGGATGATGACCATATCATCATTCTGGAATGTGACCTCAAACCCCAATTTTTCCACATAAAACGCAGCTGTGGCTTTCATATCTTTTCCTGCGGGTATCATTGGGGTTAATTTACTCAAAATAGGCATTACATGGGTCATTATTTTTGCTCCCTTAGCCATTATAGGCGCGTTTAAGTGCCTCTATATCCATTTTCTTCATTTGAAGCATGGCATCCATCACCCGTTTGGATTTTTCGGGGTCTGGGTCGGTTATCAGTTCACCCAAAATTTTTGGGACAATTTGCCACGATACCCCATATTTATCTTTGAGCCAGCCACATTGTTCCGAGTCGGGGTGTGCCGACATCTTATCCCAAAAATGGTCTATTTCCTCTTGGGTGTCACATTCCACATGAAAAGAAATGGCTTCGTTAAAAGCAAATTGATGCTCCAAATTGCTATCTATAGCCATAAGTTCCAAATCATTCAGACGAAATAACCCATATTGCACTGTGCCTTCTGCACCACCACCCCCATCTGCGCCATAATGCCTCATCACGTCTATGCCAGACTGGTCGAAGAGCGATGTGTAAAAATGGATGGCTTCTTCTGCCTTGCCATTCTGCTCCCCGACAAAGGTCAAAAATGGCGAAAATTTTTGGGCGCGTGGCTTCAAATTCACTTGCCACGAGATACCATATTTATCATTGACCCAGCCGAATTTTTCGCTAAACGGATAGACCTGAAACGGCATGAGTACCTCGCCACCATCCGATAATGTCGCCCAAATTTTATCAATCTCGGCTTCTGTCTCACAATTGACAAAAAACGATACCGATGGGTTAAATTTGAAGTGGGGTCCGCCATCCAAGCACATGAATTGGTAGCCATCCAATTCAAAAATGCCTGTCAACACTTTGCCCGCCATATTTTGCATGGGAACATCCAGTGGGACATCAGGATAGCGGTTAAGTGTGGTAATTTTGCTATTGTTGAATAGGCTGGTGAGGCGATTCATAGCTTCTTCGGCGTGGGTATCAAACCATAGGCAGGGGGTGATTTTTTGCATGTGTGATTGCTCCATGTGATATATCCTCTGATACATATATCATAGACCATAATTTCTTTTTGAGCAACAAGTGTTATAATCAAAAGTACGGAAAATAGAAAGAATTTGTGAATTGGTATATTTTGTTCTACTCGCCAATCGCATAAAAGGCGGTTTTTTAGACCAATGCTGGTCATAACCTTGTGTGTCTATTATCATAGGCGCATGGTTATTATATTCGTCTTTTTCATCATCGCCTTTTCTAGCTTTGTCCAAACGGCTAGTGGTTTTGGCATTGCGCTCATCTCTACCCCCCTACTTATCAATTTGGTGGGTATCACCATCGCCGCCCCATTGGTGGCACTCGTGGCGATGCTATGCCGAATCGTCATGCTCATTCACTATCACGAAAATTTTAATATCGCCGAAGTCTGGCGCATGATGCTCACCGCGATTATCGGCATCCCGTTTGGATTTCTCTTGTATCTCAGCCTCGATAAGCACACAGTGGAAATTCTGCTGGGGGTGATTGTGGCGGGCTATGCTGTTTATTCGCTTATCAGCCCCAAAGTCCCACCTATGTCCGATAATCGGTGGGCGTATGGTTTGGGATTTATCGCAGGGATATTGGGCGGCGCGTATAACATGGGTGGGATGCCCGCCGTCATCTATGGCACAGGCAGGCAGTGGTCGCCAAAGACCTTTAAGGGCAATCTGCAATTGGTGGCGTTGGTCACAGGGACACTGATTATCATCACACGCGGGGCGAGTGGCGAATATACTCCCACCGTATTGGTGCTGGTGCTGGTGGGCGCACCCGCTACGGTGTTTGGGGCGATACTCGGATTTTGGAGTGATAATTATTTGCGTGGGATGCTTTTTCGGCGTGGGGTGCTGGTATTGATGTTGGTCATTGGGCTAGATTTAATTTTTTAGCCCACATAAAAACCATCCAGCGAAAATGCGTCTGGATGGAATAAAATATTTCTGATTTATTATTAAAGATACTGTTGATTAGGCTGTTTTGCGGGTTTCGACCTGAAAGCGCACGGCGGTGCGTTCTTGTCCATCAATATCGACTTCTGTGAAATAGGGCAAAAACACGATGTCGAGCGAGTCGCGTTCTAAATATCCACGCGCAATTGCGAGAGCTTTGACTGCCTGATTCACAGCACCCGCGCCAATCGCTTGAACTTCGGCTGTGCCACGTTCACGGATGACACCAGCAATCGCCCCTGCTACGGCGGTAGAACGCGATTTCGCAGATACTTTAATTATATCTGCTGAACCCTTATATTCTTGGGGTTTTACATTAGTTTCATCATAATTATCGGGCGATGTAGTGTATTGGTCTACCATTGTTAGCTACTTAGCTCCATGTTATCGGTCAATTTATGAAATTTGTATAGATTTTTTAATTGTACAACGAAACTTATTGCGAGTCGACATAAAATAAGTAGATTTAGAAATCTCTTAACTATTGTTCATCCAACACTGATAATTGGCAGTAAAAACTGTTTATTTATCTTAAAAAAATCGAATAATTGAGGAAGCATGAACAAACCATTTACAAAGCATCAAGATTTGGAAAAAGGGGAAAATTGTAGTTGAGAGATTGGAAAAAGTGAGTTATACTAGGGACATTAAACACACTTAACCTTGTACCCAATGATGCCGCAGTTATTGGGGAGAAGATTAACCACACTAAAGCGATTTAATCCACATTTGAATGTTTTCGGTAGCGGGGGCGAAATATACGCCAAGTGATTTGATTTGTCTATTATCAATCACGATGGGGTAATATTGTCGTCTATAAAAATTAAGGTAGAAACGAGATGGACGGACACGAGGCTTGGGAAGTTGCCTGCCAACAATTACAAATGTTACTCGATAGAAACGGCTACGATACTTGGATACGTGGCTCATTTTTCGTCGAATTTGATAAAGACAATGTGTTCGTAGTCGGTGTACGCAACGATTTTGTGCGCCAGATGCTACAACAACGCCTCTATCGCAATATACGACGTGTCGTGAGTGATGTGACCGGCAAACAATATGAAATGCGCTTTGAGATTCGCAAAGCACCCGTCACAGAACCAGAATTCACAGAGGAAGATATGCCTCTGTTTCGGTTGCCAAAAGTGGAAGAACGCCCAAAGGTCGAAATTCCACTGCATGAACTCATCGCCAGACCAAAACCATTGCAAATTGAGGGCATTCCCCTCAATACAAAAATGACCTTTGAGCGATTTATCCCCAGCGAAACCAACCGCATGACCTATGAGGCGGCGCAAGCCGTTGTAGAGCGTCCCGGTCATAATTACAACCCGTTCATGGTTTATGGTGGTGTTGGGCTTGGAAAAAGTCATATTTTGCAAGCCATCGGCAACAATTGTGCCAAAATGGGGCTTGGGGTAATTTATGTCTCTGCCGAAATTTTTGCCAATGACCTCATCCATGCCATACGCACCAATACCACCCAATTATTCCGCCAACGCTATCGTGAAGCCGATGTGCTGTTGATGGATGATATGCAATTTATTATCGGCAAAGATGCCACCCAAGAAGAATTGTTTCATACCTTTGAAGAACTCCATCGGTTTAACAAGCAAATTGTGTTTGCGAGTGACCGTCACCCACGCGATTTTACCGATGTCGAGGCGCGTTTGCGTTCACGGTTTGAGGCAGGATTGGTCACAGATGTGCAACCCCTTACCTACGAGGCACGACTCGCCATTGTGGAAATGTGGACACTAGAGCGCCAAATTAATATCGAGCGTCCCGTGCTAGAAATGATTGCCAAAAAAGCCTATCATCATGTGCGCGAATTAGAAGGGATGTTTGTTCAGGTTATGGCAGAAACTCGGTTTAAGAAAAGCACCCTCAGCCTTGCAAGCGCCGCCCAAACCCTAGAACGGTATGAGCGCCCACGCCAACATCTCAAAAAAGCATCCTCACAAGAGATATTGGTCGCCACATCCGATTATTTCAATATTCCCCTCACAACTTTAACAGGGTCTAGCCGTGTGACGCGCATCAATATTGCCCGCCAAATTGCCATCTATCTCATCCGCGAGATGACAGACCACTCCCTCAACCAAATTGGCGAGATGTTTGGGCGCACCCATACCACTGTTTTGCATAGCTGTACAAAAATGGCAGAAGAGATAAAAATCTCTGAAGATTTGAAATTACAGATGGAACGCATCAGAGCAAAATTGCCCTAAACCGCACGAGGGGCAGGTGATGACCTGTCCCTCACCCACCCTTATCATCTTCAATTCATTCATCCCCCGTAAGAAAGCCACCTGCTATCCCTTCTATAATTATGATGAAAAAATTTATATGAGGAGCAATAAGACATGGCAAAAGCAACTTGGAATGGTATAGTTTTGGCAGAAAGCACCAACACGGTCATTGTAGAAGGCAATCATTACTTTCCCGCAGAATCGGTCAATATGGATTATTTTAAGACCAGCGAAACCCACACCACCTGTCCATGGAAGGGTTTGGCGAGTTATTACACCATCGAAGTAGATGGCAAAGAAAATCCCGATGCCGCATGGTATTATCCCACCCCAAAAGATGCCGCCAAGCATGTCACTGGGCGCGTGGCATTTTGGAAGGGTGTCACTGTCGAAAGTTAATGGAGAACCGAAAACAAATTCATAGGATTATGTCAATAACTCATCATTAAACGTGTTTTCACCCC
>DAOTUO010000159.1:0-2193 GCA_034436595.1 Anaerolineae bacterium
TGCACGCTCATCCCCCCCTACCCTATCGGCTAATTTCCTCTGTTTAGACACAAAAGTAGCCATATCTGCCCAAAATTTGCCTAATTTGCCACTCACTAGCGGTGGGGCAGGGGGGTTCACCTTAAAATTCGTTAAGGTAGATAAGTAGTTCCGAATTTTCTCTTCCTTCCAGCTTTCTTCATCGGCTTCATCCCACACATCATTGGGCAGGCTAAGTATGCGTCTAAATTGTGATATACGTGCATATCCAGTGAGACCAGTCGCATCACTTACTGCCTGCGATTGGTCTCTCGGTATCTTGTGCAAGTTGCCATCGGCTATTTGAGCATAGTATTCACGGTCATGTTGAAACGCTTCATAGGATTGATATTGATTACGTTCCTCATTTAGATACATGATGATGATAGCCAACTGTCTTGCACGGGCAATCGCATTCAAATCTTGGCGCACTGCATTTTCACTGGCGGTACGCCATATTGAACCGCCCTTATCTTGGATGACTGCTGGTATCGAATCCCATTGTGAATCACCTGTCACCAAATACAAAAGCAGATATGCTAACCAACGACGTTCTCCAGTTTCAATCTTGTAGATTCCATCTGGTTGCTCTATAAGCGTGATAGAGTTAGTCAGCCCGTCACGTTTAATTTCACCTGCCAACTTAATCAACTCAATAAAATCTCGGACAATGCCTAGGGCATCTGTCTGTTGGTCGTCATCAACGCCCTGCTTATTGATAAGCGCCAGCACGTCAATTGATGAGCCAAATGCCTCTTCCGCCATCTGATGCCAACGGGTTAAGACACCTTCAATACCATCAGAATCCCCTCTATCTAATACACGAGATGGGATAGCTCTGCGCGGTTGGGTAGGGTCACGACGAATACGAGATAGTTTTATAGGGTGAGCTACAATATTCCCGCTTGGTGCAATCTCTAGCCTGTTAGCACTATAAATGGCACTATCAGCTTTTGTAGGGCTTAAAACATTTGGCGGTGTAGCGTCCTCTCCCAATGGATTAGCCCCTGTAAATTTAGGTCTTGGTCTCGGTCTGGGGTTACCCATGTGTCTGCAATCCAGTCACTACACGGTCAACCATACCCCATGCCTCATTTGCAGTTACCGATTGAGGAGCATAAGCAAAAACCGTCTGCAATTGATAAAAAGCCTCAATCCATTCCTTACGACTGGCAAGGGCGGGGAATACTTGCTCTTGGAATTTATTAGTCAATAATTCCAAACCATAATTATGAGCCCGAATGTTTTTATATTTGGTGGGTTGAACACCCATCATATAGGTTGCTTTCATGCCCTGTGCAATGCGTTGATTATTCAACTCACTCACATGAAGCAATGTTTGCTGAAGCCCTGCCAATGACAGAGATTCACATTCAGCGGGATATAAAATCGCATCAGTCGCAAATAGAATCATTGCGTTAAGCAACGATGGAGTAGGGGATGTATCAATCACCACAACATCAACCGCATTTTGTAACTCTGCCAACCGCTTGCCCAAAAGCAGAACATCACCTACCATCATGGGGATGCTTCTGGTTTCGATATTACCCGGTAATACTGCCAATGTCCCTGTTGGCGTGTACCCACCTGCCCATCTTACCAAATCAGGATAGACCAACAATTTAGCCCAATCCTTATAACGGACAAGCAGGTCATATACATTCTGGTAATCTGCAATTTGTTCTTTTGGGTTATCAAACAATAATTGTGTAGTGTTCGCCTGTGGGTCCATATCTAGCATGACCACACGAAGCCCTTTAATCGCCAAACCTGCCGCTAAATGTGTGGCTACAGTAGTTTTACCTACTCCGCCCTTTTCATTCAAAAGTGTAATTGTTTGCATCAGTTCCCTTTCGTTTCAGCTAATAATCCCATCGTCTTGCCCAATTCCCACAACCGCTTCATACCCTCATCGCCCAACACATCCCCTAATGCTTTCAGAGTATACCGCATGTCCACCGTATCAATCATCACACTGACACGCCGGCTCGTTTCGCCCTCGCGCTCTCGTTTCTTTTCCGTGCCTTCTGCCCGATGTTCCAACATCGCTTCATACTTCGCATTCTCCAAATCCGTCAGCGTCGCCTTCAACAACGGCACACCGCCCAAATGACCCGCACGGATAATCTCAGGCAATACATAACTCTCTTTGCCCGCAGGTCTGCTCACCATATC
>DAOTUO010000160.1:0-2701 GCA_034436595.1 Anaerolineae bacterium
GTATGGCGTAGGGGCTTGCCATGGCAAGCCCGATTTTTACGGTTGGTCGCGGGGGTTTTGCCATGGCAAACCCCTACATCATGCCTATCTGACCCTAAAAATCGGCAGACCAACCCCATTTATGGGGTGTTGGTCATATACGCAGGTGGTTCACCGCCTACGGACAAGCCTTACATGCCGTCCGCAGGGGCTGGGGTGATAGGGGTGCTTTAAGCTGATAATTGACTTGAAAATGCTTATCCATTGAAATTTGAAAATCATTTGAATTTAAAATCGTTACTCCATTATCTATAAGTGACGTAAAATAAAACACACACTTGGCTTTTTTACATCTCACCACGCCTGCCCAATTAGCCCCTGCCTATGCTATAATGAGTGCATGAATAAATAAATAACCGCCCTTTGACTAAACACTGTAATGCCAATGCTTGGCACAAAAGAGAGACCCCTATGGACAAATTAACCCTCAAAAATGGCAAATTTATTGACTCCTCTGGACGTGAAGTTATCCTGCGTGGTATCAACCTCAGTGGTAGCACCAAAACCCCACCCGATGAACCTGCACAAATCGCCAACACCTTTAGCCGTCACCGTGAAGTCTCGTTTGTGGGCAGACCATTCCCCCGTGAAAAAGCACATGTGCATTTTTCCCGTCTGCGCCATTGGGGATTTAATTGTCTGCGCTTTCTGACCACATGGGAAGCCATTGAACACACCGGACCCGGACAATATGACACCCAATATTTAGATTATTTTGCCGATATGGTCAAATTAGCGGGGGAATATGGCTTTTATGTGTTCATAGACCCGCATCAAGATGTATGGTCACGCATGACTGGTGGCGATGGTGCGCCCGGTTGGACACTCGAAGCGGCGGGCTTTGATATTTCCAAACTCGACCTCAGCGAAGCCGCCATCACCCTCCAACGGCGCTATCCCGATTATGGACGGATGGTGTGGATAAATAATTATAACCGCTTGGCGTGTCGGACGATGTTCACCCTGTTTTTTGCGGGCGATAAATATGCACCCCATGTCAAAATCGGCGGGGCATCGGCACAATCGTTCTTGCAAACGGCTTTTATCAACGCCATCGCCCAAATCGCCCACCGCATCAAAGACATGCCCCATGTCTTGGGATATGGCGCGATGAATGAGCCGAGTGGTGGCTTTTTGGGGCTAGATTCGTTAGAGACCATCGGCGGAATTCCGCATCAGTCGTTTGTCCTCACCCCCGCAGAGAGTATTTTCATCGGCAGTGGTTTTACCCGCAAATTGCAAAAGACAGAAATGCAAGGATTCTTTGCCATACCTGTCGAGGGCGAAGTGATTGTGAACCCCATGGGCATCTCGGCATGGAAAACGCCAGAACACGATATTTGGCGCAAGGTGGGTATTTATAACACAGACAAACACGGCAATCCCTACATCACCCGCGATTTTTATTTTAAGGGAGTCACCTTTTTGGAAGATGGCTTGTTGCCATTCATGCAGAATTTTATTACCAAAATTCGGTCTATCCACAGCGGTGCGATATTATTTGTCGAGACTGAACCCACCGATGTGCATCAACTCCAACTTAATCCGATGGAATGGGGCGCGGTGGTCAATGCCAGCCATTGGTACGATAATCTGACCCTCCTCACCAAGCAATTCACAGGCGAAATGGCGCTCGATTTGCAACAAATGACCATCGTAGAGGGGCGCGATGAGGTGGCAGAGTCATTCAAAGCAAATATTGCCGATTATACCCGCATCTCGTATGAGCAAATGGGCGGAGCGCCAACGCTCATCGGTGAATTTGGTCTGCCGTTTGATATGAACGATAAACGTGCCTATAAAACGGGTGATTTTGCCATGCAAGAATTGGCGCTATCTATGTATTACGATGCGATGGATGCCAACCTTGCCCATACCACCCTCTGGAACTATACCCCCGATAACAGCAATCGTTGGGGGGATAATTGGAATGAAGAAGATTTGAGCATTTTTAGCCCAGACCAACAGACCAACCCCGCCGATGTGAATAGTGGCGGACGGGCGATTAAGGGATTTTCGCGCCCATACATCATGAAAGCGGGTGGCGCTATTAAGACCATGCGCTTCGATTGGCAATCTGGTGTGTTTGTGGGAGAGATTATTTGTGGCGACAATGCCCCCGATACCGAGATTTATATCCCCCAATTATGGTATCCCAATGGGGTAGACGTGGTCATCACCAGTGGCACATGGACACACGATGGTCTGGTATTGCGCTGGTCTGGTGCAGATAAAGGTATGGGTCAAATTACATTATTACCGATGAAGGGGCACCCACAACCATGACGATTGATTTCGGCAAAACCGCACACGATTATAAAACGCATCGGCAGGGATTTCCTCCCGCCTTATTTGACCGTTTGGTGCAGATGGGGAGCATTGGCGCGGGCAAGCGCGTGCTAGATTTGGGGACAGGCACAGGCACATTGGCGCGGGGGATGGCATTGGCGGGGTGTGAGGTCACGGGCTTGGATATTTCCCCAGAACTCATCGCACAGGCAAAAATTTTGGATGCAGAGGCAAATGTGACCACCCGCTATATCATCGCCCCCGCAGAAAATACAGGCTTGCCAAATGTGTCGGTTGATGTGGTCACGGCAGGGCAGTGTTGGCATTGGTTTCATCATGTCAACACACTGGCAGAGGTGAATCGGGTGTTGGT
>DAOTUO010000161.1:0-3581 GCA_034436595.1 Anaerolineae bacterium
ATGGAAATCTACCTTATCCGACACGGACAATCGGTGAATAATCGGCTCACAGAAGCCACATGGCATTCGCGTTCCCATGACCCAGAACTCACCGAAATCGGGTTGCAACAAGCACAAAAAGTCGCAGATTATTTGGCGACTGCGCCCAATTTAGAAGAAGTCGTGCGTGTGCCAGATAATTCACCAGACCGCGCCAACCATTTTCCGCATACCATCACTCATCTGTATTGTAGCGCCATGTATCGCGCCATGCAGACGGCTCTCCCCATTAGCAACGCATTGGGGCTCACCCCCACTATTTGGCTAGATGTGCATGAGGTCGGTGGGATTCATTATGAAAAAGACGGCGAATTGGTGGTGCTAGGTGGCAAGACACGCTCGCAAATCATGACCGAATTTCCAAACTATGCCATCCCAGAAATGATTACCGAAGAGGGTTGGTATCAACAAGCATGGGGGCGTGAAGATTGGGCAGGATGCCAAGCGCGTGCGATTCGGGTGAGTAGCTCCTTATTGATGCGCTCAGAAAATCCCCGTAGCCAAGATGATAAAGTCGCCATTGTGTCGCATGGTGGATTCATCAATGCCTTGCTCAAAGCTCTGACAAATATCGCCCCAAATCCGCGTCTGGATTTTTGGCACTATAACACCGCCGTTACCCGTGTGGACTTGGAAGTGGGTGGCACGATGGTCATCCGTTATATCAACCGTGTGACGCATTTACCCGCCGAATTACTCACATAGGGCAAACGTAGCCTATCGGTGGGGATATGGTGGATGAATAGATTACGATGTTGATGATACAATAATCTATATCGTAGGGACGGTTGATAGGATATGCCGTCCATGTCACTTAAAGAGGATAAACCGCCATGAAATTCTCCATTGCCATGATTTTAGGGCTATTATTGTGTTTGGGTGGGGTCTCTGCCCAAGAAGAGACCACCACCCCCGCCCAACCGATTGTTTTGCGACTCGCCAGTAGCGCAGACCCCAACACCTTTGACCCGCTTTTTGCCGAATCATCAGAAGACATCACCTATGCCAGCAATTTGTTCATCGGACTCACACGCACAGACCCACAAACGGGCGATGTGTTGCCCTCGCTTGCCACCGACTGGACGATTAGCGAAGACGGTCTGACATGGACATTTAATTTGCGTGATGATGTGTATTGGGTACGTTATGATACGGCAACCGCCACCTTTGAACAAATGCGCCAAATCACGGCTGAGGATATGGTCTATACCGTCCAACGGCTATGTAGTAGCGCCCAAAATGGCTATTATGCGGTGGATGTATTCGCCAAACGCATTGCAGGCTGTGGCGATGGTCAAATTGCCAACGATGGCACATTGGCACAAGCCACCGCGCCAAATGCGACCACCTTCACTATCACCCTCACCGCGCCGTATGGCTATTTTATCAGCATGACAACGCTCCCCGCCGTGCGCCCCCAACCGCAAGAAGCCATCGAAGCCCTCAATACCGACTGGGCATATCCCAATAACATCCTCACCAGTGGCGCATTTGCCCTGACGCGCTTTGTGCCAACCATTGGCATTGGCATGATTGCCAATCCATTTTATCCCGCAGAATTGCGGAATGTGGGCAATATCGAAGCGGTGGATATTGTGTTTGTCCAAGAATTTACCACCCAATTCGACTTATATCGCAATGCCTTGCTCGATATTTCGGGTGTCCCCATTGGTGAAGTGGCGACAGTCCGCGCCGATGAAGCCTATACAGGGCAATTGGTGGAATTACAAGAACTCACGACTTTTTTTATGGGATTTGCCACCGATAAAGCCCCATTCGACAATGTGCATGTGCGCCGTGCGTTTTCTGCCGCCATTGACCGCACCGCTTTTGTGGAGCGTGTGCGTTTTGGTTATGACCAACCCGCGACTGGTTTTATCCCACAAGGCATTACAGGCTCGCCAAATGTGGCGGGTGTGGGTTATAACCCAGATTATGCCCGTGAACAATTAGCATTATCACCGTATGCCGATTGTCAAAATTTGCCAGAGGTCACAATGACCGTGTTTCGTGGGGCGGGTAGCTGGGGAACATACGTGGTGAGCCAATGGGTCGAATTGTTCGGCTGTGACCTCGCCCGCTTCACGATTAACGAAATTGGATTCAACGACTTGCTCACGCAGGTTAATCCCATCCGCACAGCGGCAGATGCCCGCCCAAATATGTTCACGATGGGGTGGGGTGCAGATTACCCTGATGCCGATACTTATGCCAGTTTTGTGGAATGTGGCATCAGTAATTTCTTTGTGCGCCCCTGTACATCGGTAGATGAGCAAATTGCCCAAGCTCGTCGTGTGGCAAATGTCGAAGAACGCACAGCATTATATGCCCAAATAGAAGCATCACTCTTTGGAATAGATGGCGAATTTCCCCTTATCCCCCTGTATAACCGCAAACGCTTTTTATTGGCACAGACGTGGATTGTTGGCGCATTTGCGACTGATGGGCGCGTGGGTGCAGTGAATTATGATGCCTATACGTTGGATGTGGCGGTACGTGGCGAAAATATCCGTTGCGAAATCACCAATAATCGCGGGTCTGCTATCAATCGGCGTGTGTCACCGAGTACAACGGTAGATATTTCGGGTCAAATTAGCAATGGCGAGACCGTCCGCGCCGTTGGTCAAGCCATTGGCACAGATAATTTGGTGTGGTGGCAAGTCGAGACGGGCGAATGGGTGCGCTCTGATATTGTGGATGAAAGTGGTCAATGCGAGGCGTTGCCAAGCACCAATTAGGACTATAAGCAGTACATGGGGCGAATAATCCGCCCCATGTACTAAAATTGAAGCCGATTATGGCACGCAAGGGGCAAATTAACAGGAGTAATCTCATCATGGCATTATCAGCAGAACAACAAGAAGAACTACGCGCCACATTGAAAGCCCGTTTTGAGAAAAATATGAACCGCCATAAATTGATTGAATGGGCTAAAGTGCAAGCCAAGCTAGAAGCACATCCAGAAAAATTGTGGTCACTCCATCAAATGGAAAAAACGGGTGGTGAACCAGATGTTGTTGCTTATGATGAAAAGACGGGCGAATATATTTTTTATGATTGCTCCGCAGAAAGCCCCAAAGGGCGCAGAAGTCTTTGTTATGATCACGAAGCACTCGAATCTCGGAAAGAAAATCAATCAGCAAATAACGCGATTGATATGGCAACAACCATGGGTATTGAGATTTTGACGGAAGAACACTATCGCGCGTTACAGAAACTCGGAAATTTCGACACGAAAACATCGAGTTGGGTAAAAACACCTGCCGATATTAGAAAACTCGGTGGTGCTATTTTTGCCGATTATCGTTATGGCAATGTCTTTGTATATCATAACGGCGCATCCTCTTACTATGCCTCTAGGGGCTTTCGCGGTTCGCTAAGGGTCTAAATGATGACTCTTATGGAACAACTATTTTGAATTCAAATGATTTTCAAATTTCAATGGATAAGCATTTTCAAGTCAATTATCAGCTTAAATCACCCCTATCCCCACTGCGTGGAGAAAGGGGGAGAAACCCATTTTAGGGCAGGTTTTAGCCCCC
>DAOTUO010000162.1:0-28391 GCA_034436595.1 Anaerolineae bacterium
AAATCCAGCAATTCACTTTCATCCATCTTTTACACCATCCCTTATGACAATCCCATGAGTTTAATTATATAGGATTTTCTGCCCCTTTGGGATATGCTTATAGATGTGCAAAAAATTGTCACTAGGAGAAATTTTTATCATGACGAGTACCATAACACCTAAGCGAAACTCACTAGACCCTATCCTCCGTCCCAATAATATTGCCATCATCGGCGCAACCGAAAAAGAGGGCAGTGTGGGGCGTACCATTATCAAAAACTTGCTTGCGAATCCATTTGGCGGGACAATTTTCCCCGTTAATCCCAACCGCCCCAACGTGATGGGCATCCGTACTTATCCCAATATTAAAACCATTCCAGACCCGATAGACCTCGCCGTTATCGTCACCCCCGCCAAAACTGTGCCTGCTATCATCAAAGACTGTGTAGAAATTGGGGTGCCAGGGGCAATTATCATCTCTGCGGGGTTCAAAGAGGTTGGTGAGGAAGGGCTAGAATTAGAACGTCAGATTATGGAAACTGCCAGAGGCAAAATGCGGATTATTGGACCCAACTGTTTAGGTGTGATGATGCCCCTATTTGGCTTAAATGCCACCTTTGCAGGGTCTATGGCGCGTCCGGGAAATGTGGCATTCATCAGCCAAAGCGGGGCGATTTGTACCGCCGTTTTGGATTGGAGTTTTGAGGAAAATGTGGGCTTTAGTGCCTTTATTTCCATTGGCTCGATGATGGATGTGGGTTGGGGCGACCTCATCACCTATTTGGGCAATGACCCCAATACGCATAGTATCGTGATTTATATGGAATCTATTGGCGATGCCCGTGCTTTCTTGTCTGCCGCCAAAGAAGTGGCGCGTACCAAGCCGATTATTGTTATCAAAGCGGGACGCACCGATGCCGCCGCCAAAGCCGCCGCATCGCATACAGGCTCACTTACAGGGAGCGATGAAGTGCTGGATATTGCCTTCCGTCGTGTGGGTGTGTTGCGGATTGACCGCATATCGGATGTGTTTTACATGGCAGAGGTATTTGCCAAGCAACCCCGCCCCAAAGGGAAGCGATTAACCATTGTGACCAATGCGGGTGGACCGGGTGTATTAGCGACAGATGCCCTCATCAGCGATGGCGGAGAACTCACCGAAATTTCTGAGGCGACACTCAACGAATTGAATAGCTTTTTGCCATCGGCGTGGTCGCATAACAATCCTATTGATATTTTGGGTGATGCCGATCCCTTGCGCTACGCCAAAGCCTTAGAAATTGCCGCCAAAGACCCTAATAGTGACGGGCTATTGGTCATCCTTACCCCACAAGATATGACCGACCCCACAGGCACGGCAGAAGCACTCCGCCAGTATGCCGATTTGAACGGCAAGCCTGTTTTAGCCAGTTGGATGGGCGGTAGTGCGGTAGAGGCGGGTATCCGCATTTTGAACCGCGCCAATATTCCCACCTTTGCCTACCCCGATACGGCGGTGCGGATGTTCAATTATATGTGGCGCTATAGCTATAATCTGGATTTGTTGTATGAGACCCCAATGCTCCTGTCGGATGAAGAATATACCCCCAATCGCCCATTGGTCGAGGCGATTATCACCAAAGCGCGTGCCGAAGGACGCACGATTCTCACCGAGACCGAATCGAAACAGGTGCTCGGTGCGTATGGAATGCCCATCATCCCCGATGTGATTGCCGAAACAGAAGATGAAGCAATTATCGCCGCCGAAAAAATGGGTTATCCCGTTGTCGTAAAAATTCACTCGCTCACTATCACCCACAAGACCGATGTCGGTGGGGTGATTTTGAACCTGCGCGATGAAGAGGCTGTCCGCAAAGCCTACCAGACTATCCGCCAATCGGTGGCAGATAAAGCGGGACTTGAGCATTTTAATGGCGTGAATGTTCAGCCAATGGTCAAACTCGATGGCTATGAACTCATTATCGGCAGTAGTGTAGACCCCCAATTTGGTCCCGTTATCTTGTTTGGGACGGGTGGGTCTTTGGTAGAGGTATATAAAGACCGTTCACTGGCATTACCACCCCTCACCACCACCCTCGCACGTCGTATGATGGAACGCACCAAGATTTATGAGGCGCTCAAAGGGGTACGTGGACGTGAGTCGGTGAATATCGCAGAATTAGAGAAATTACTCGTGCGTTTCTCGCAGATTGTGGCAGAACAACACCTGATTGCCGAGATCGATATTAACCCCCTCATCGCATCGCCAGAACGGTTATTGGCATTGGATGCGCGGGTTGTCTTGCACCCGGTAGAAGTCACCAAAGACCATCTGCCAAAACTCGCTATTCGTCCCTATCCACAACAATATGTCCACCAATCCAAAGCCAATGATGGCACAGCTATCACCATCCGCCCCATTCGACCAGAAGATGAAGCGATGATGATTAAATTCCACGAATCGCTATCAGAACGCACCGTGTACATGCGCTTTTTTACCCCATTCCAATTGCAACAACGGGTGTCGCATGAGCGTCTGTCGCGTATTTGCTTTATAGATTATGCCCGTGAGATGATTTTTGTCGCCACACGCAAACATGCCAAGACCAACGAGACCGAAATTTTGGCGACCATGCGCCTCACACCCGATGCCAACAACAATTTGGAATTTGGTCTGCTGGTCAGCGATAAATTTCAGGGACAGGGGCTTGGTAAACAATTGCTCCAACGGGCGATTGATTATGGCAAAAAAGAAGGGTATCCCAACCTCATCGGGACAATTTTGCCAGAAAATACGACCATGTTGCATTTGGTAGGTGAATTGGGCTTTGCACAGACCATCACCGATGATAAGAGCATTTTGGCGGTGCTGGCGCTATAGCATATTCAATTTGGAACTATTTCTCATTAGATGTAGCATAAATATCGGTGATGTAATATATTGCGTCCCCGATATTTATATTACACGAGCATAACGGCTATAATTGAGGTCATAATGATTGAATTTGAAAAATTGGAATCGGATATACTCATTTATCATTGGATTGATGATGTAATATGCGTGGCGAAGAGCAAATTCTCCAAATTGCCAAACAGGTAGAAACAGACCATTATGTCGCTATCATCAATATGCAACGGATGCGAGGCGTACCCCGTGATATTGCACAAATGCGTGCCAATATCCGTGAAGAGATTAAACTTGGGCTAAAAGGATATGTGATTTTGGGCGCACCAGCAGCGGCAAAATCGTTTGCGAAATTGCTTTCCCCACTGACAACACTCCCTTTTAGTAACTACAAATTTGCAAATTCACTAGAGGAAGCAATTCTATTGGCGCGTGAATTGCTTCAAAAAGAATGACTAATGCGATGTTATGCTGTGGCTGATAGTACAGGCTGTTCGGTTACAGAATTTGATTCCATATCCCCTAGCTTATTCAACCGCCATAAGCCAATAAATCCCCATAAAATCACCACCGTATAGGTCAAGCCCTGTGTGGTGAGGATATAGGCGATAGCCTTTTCATCACTCAATCCGAATAGCGCAAATATCGCCACACTCACCGATTGATAAATGCCCACATAGCCCGGTGTGGATGGCGCGGCGCTGGCGAGTCCCAATGATGCCAACAGGAATAATCCTTGTAGCGGGCTAAGGGCGATGCCATACCCCCCTGTGACAATCAGGGTAGCTATGACATCCAACGACCATGTTGCCAACGATAGCATGATAAAAAATCCTGCACGGCTAGGATTTTGGAAGGCTTTCATCCCCAATAAAAATTGTTTCACAAATTCGATGAGTTTCCCTTTGATTTTTTCTGGGATGGGTGAACGGGTCATCTGGGTAGTTATCCATCCCGATAGATAGGGCAGGAGTGTGAGCGAAAATCCGCCGATAATCCCCAAAATCAACATGGATGTTGTGGCACTCCGCAACCAATCGGGTATATTAGGGAAGGTGGTCAATCCTAGCAGAATCGAACACACCAATAGCACCGCGTCAAAAATGCGTTCTGTGAGGGCGGTTGCCAGCACATAAAACATGGGGATGCCTGTCTTGCGCGAGAGCAATACAGACCGAATCACTTCTCCCGCACGGGCAGGCAAAAAACTATTGCCCAAATAACCCGCGCATGTCGCCCAAAAGACGGTGAGGGGATGAATGGGCTTTTCTGCGCTCAGTAGCACTTGCCAACGCAATCCGCGCAAAAAATAGGACATGACAATAATTATCCACGCCCCGCCTAATACCCGAATATCGGCAGTCCGAAAAATGGCTAACGTCTCGTTCCAATCCAAGTTGCGGAGCGCCAGATAGAGCAATAAAACGGCTAATGCGCCAATAATGATGTATGAAAAGCGAATTTTGCCAAATAATTTGCCATTTTGAATCATGGAGACTCCTCAGTTTCAATTGTGTATACGGCTAAAATCGCAGGGACGCGCTCAAATGAGCGTAGGGTAGAACTTGTCTCTGCAACGTACATCATGGTTGAGCGCCCACCATCCAAATTAAACGCGTCTACCAATTCCAAGTCGCTGGTGGCTAAAAATGTGCTTAAATCGCTTAGGCTGGGACCAAAAATGGGCGTGACAATGAGCAATACACGTCCTTGTTCATCTATCCCAATGGCGCTACGCCGAGACGCGCTTCCTGCTTGGTCAAAACTCGCCTCGCCGTTATAGACCAGCATCGGAAAACCCTGCACCGCGTGTTGAATCGTGGTCATATCTTCAATAATTGGCTCATAGATGTTGTGGGTGATGGTGGGGATATTATCTGTGATAGCAAATGTGCCACCCCTATCGGTATAACTACGCCCAAATGTCACCCCATGACTGATAAATAACCCGAGTACGCTATCATCCACATCAAAAAAATTGGCGTTCATGATGATTTGGGCGGTGGGGTGGGCGGTGCGCCAATCGTCTATATAGGCGGTCTCATTGGGTTGATAGTGCGCCTCAAACCGATAATGGGTGGGGTCTATCCGCAAGACATAGAGTTGCAAAATGGGGTTATTATCCATCTCGATGGTACGTTCTTCTAACCCTGTTGCCAGTGTCCGCCAATCGGTCTGCGGGACGGGGGCAAGAGCATTGCTGGCATCTTGAAAGCATCCAGAGAGTAGGAGCATTATCATGCCAAATATTACGCCAATGAATCCTTTATAACCAAACAATTTCACCAATCCTATCTTGATTTATGTTTTTAATCCATGTTATAATATGGCTTATCTGCAATAAATTCAACGGGCGTTTAGCTCAGCTGGTTAGAGCGCACGGTTCACATCCGTGAGGTCAGGGGTTCAAGTCCCTTAACGCCCACACAAAAGCCATCCCTATGGGGTGGCTTTTTTGTTTTATACTCCCAAATGGGTTGCATCGGAGGGCTTCACGGCTTATCATAAATTAAATAATGTTTTAATTTTGCATACATACAAAGGATATTTTTTAGATGAGCCAATTACCCCCTGTAGAAAAATTTTCCACACAAGGCGGTGTAAAAATTTATCGGTTGCCGATGATGGTTTTTCCCGGATTCATCGGTTATAGCTATCTTCTCCTCAACGCAGGTGTGCCAACCCTAGTGGATTGTGGGTCTGGCATTGGGGATTCTAATGACCATTTGCTGGCGGGTATTCAAGCCGTAGCCGATACGTTTGGCGAAAAAATTGGGCTAAAAGATATTCAACATATCCTCATCACCCACGGGCATATTGACCATTTTGGCGGTACGGCATTTATGATGGAGCAAACGGGGGCAAAGGTAGGGATTCACGAACTGGATAGACGTGTGTTGACCGCCTATGAAGAACGGGTCATCATGGCAACCAAAGACCTGCGTGTTTATTTGGAACGGGCGGGTATGAGCCATGAAGAACGCAAATCTATGATGGATATGTATGGCTTTGCCAAGAAAAATATTAGCTCCATCACAGTGGATTTTAGCCTCGATGAAGATGTTTTTTTTGAGGGGATGCAATTTGTTCATGTTCCTGGTCATTGCCCTGGTCAAGTGGCAATTATTATAGACGAGGTGATGTTGAGCGCCGACCACATCCTCTCGCGCACGACACCCCATCAAGCACCAGAGAGTATCACCCATTACACGGGTTTGGGACATTATAAAGATTCGCTCCGCAAAATCGAAAAAATTGACGGTATCGAATTGGCGCTCGGTGGGCATGAAGACCCCATCTACAATTTTTATGAGCGTGTACGCGAAATTCGTGCCAGCCATGAGCGCAAACTTAACCGTGTATTCGATATTATCAAAGATGCGGGACATCCTGTGACCATCCGCGAGGTGACACGCCTCATGTACCCCGACAAATCGGGATATGACACACTGCTTGCGTTGGAAGAAGCAGGGGCGCATATTGAATATCTCTATCAACACGGATTAATCTCGGTGGCAAATTTACATCAGGTTGAGGATGAAGATAATCCCGCGTTGCAATATGTGACGACATAAATTTTTTGGGGAATAGCTTGTTATGTTGCTATTCCCCTTTATCCATTCGCATTATACATTGCGGATGGGCGCGGTGGGGGTGGGTGTTGGGGTGACTGTCGGTGTTGGGGTGGCGCGTGGGTCGGTGGTGGGAGTGATAGTCGGTGTGGGTGTGTCCGATGGGGTGCGGGTTGGCGCAATTGTCACTGTTGGCGGTGGGGTATAGGTCATCGAAGCGGTGGGAGTGGGATTTTGTGCTTCTATAATTTCTTCAAACATATAACCCACATTGACCCGCCGTGATTCTCTGTCGGTGTCTATCAGATACCATTCTGGATTTTCTGGCGCACGGCTAATCACACACACAATTTGGCCTTGCGTATAGGTTGTCAACACAGGCGCACCCGTATTGGGTGTGGCACGGACGATGGCGCGTTCCACCGTGACGACAAAATCGGTACATTCTGGCAAGGGGGTGAAAGTGGGGAAGGGTGTATAGGCATCTTGAGTGGCGACTTGTTGGGCGGTGGAGGTTATGCCCGCCGATACGGTACGGGTGGCTTGCTGAACATTGAGCGTGTTACTCCCCAAAAAGTCGCGCACACCCAACCAGATATAATACACCCCAAAGACCAACGCAATCGCTACCAAAAAGATGAGCCAGCTAGGGGTACGGTGGCGGGAATAAGTTGGACGATGTTTTATTGGGGGGCGTTTGCCAAGCATGAGAATAACCTATCATCATTATGTTTGGTGCATAAATATCATGCAACACACATCATACACAACACAACACCGCTTGGCAAACACCGATTTGCTAACGGGCGATGGATTGTGAGAGGTGCTGGTCTATTTTTTCCACCAATGCTTTGGTAATTTTCATACGGCTCACGACATCATCTGCCCCTGCATTGGCTATTTTTTGGCGTTCTTCATCATTCAATTCAAGCGCGGTAACCATGATAACGGGGATATGTGCCGTCTGTGGATTCGATTTAACCGCGTGGCATAATTCATAGCCATCCATACCGGGCATCCGCACATCCATCACAATTAGGTCTGGTTGTTGATGAGTAAGCAATTTGAGCGCCGCATCTCCACTATTTGCCAGCAATACCTGATAATTGAATACAGAGAGTACCCCTTCTATCAATTCACGATTTATCCACTCATCATCTACCACTAAAACTGTCGCGGGTGTATTCATGATATATCCTCATCTCTGACATACTATAAAAATAAGCATAAGCCATAAATGGGCAAATGAATAGTAATTACGCAACTTTTTTGGAAATTTTTCGTTTTTAACGGCGAATCTTGACCACAATCGTCTTGGCAATTTTATCGTGCCAGCCTTGTCGTTTGTCATCCACCAATAACCACGCAAAGCCTATGCCAAAGGTGAATCCGTTGAGGATATACCCGAATGCCCGTAGAAGCGCATCGCGCCACCCCAATAAATCACCATTGGGTTTGACCACACGGGTGCCAATAATCATTTTGCCAAGTGTCTGCCCACCCAGCGCCCCACACAGAATTTGATAAGTGGTATAGAGGGTGAAGGCAAAAATCAGATATACCAATAGCACCGTTCTGGCTTCATCCAACGAAAACGCGCTACGGATTTGCGCCTCTGCGGTATTTTCTAATATCCTCAGTAGCGCATTGAGGATAAAGGCATCTATCATATAGGCAAAAAATCGCTCCCAGCCATTGGCTAAAACCAGCGTTGGCAATTTATATTGTCCCGCAGAAGTGGGTACTGTGACTTGTTTTGCCAAGAATCGCTCTAATGTCTCGGATATGGCTTGTGCGTCTTGCCGAAACCGAGTCGCCCGTAAGGGGAGGGGGATGCGCTCTGCGATGGATGCTAATTCTGGCGGTAATTGGTCAGCAGACGGCATTTTTGCCTCATCCACAGCGATAAATAACACAGGTTTTTTCTCTGATAGGGCAGTGATAAGCCCCAATCGCTGGTAGTAGCTGGGGTCTGATGCCCAACCATCGGCTAACCAATTATTCCCGATAAGGACGATGATAACAGTTGCGCCAATGACGGCTTGCTTGATACGCTCTTCTGGATTTTCTCCATCGGAAATGAAACCGTCAAATCCCAAGACCACATTATTCCCAAAATCGGCTTTTAGTGTCTTATAAAGCATTTCTGCGCTGGTGCGGGTATTGGTGCTGGTGATAATAACCTTACTCATGGCAATATAACCCCTTTTTGGGTGGCAAACGGATATTTTTTTGTGGGTCATTATAGGGATATAATATGAGAGGCGCAATGCTATGCGCCCCTCGTTGTGAATTAATTGAGACTAACCCATATTTTCGATGATACGGGTCGCAAATTCGCTGGTTTTAACTTCGGTTGCACCTTCCATTTGACGGGCAAAATCGTAGGTGACGATTTTTTGCTCAATGGTGCGTTCAAAGCCTTTGGTTACGAGGTCGGCGGCTTCTTGCCAGCCAAGATATTCGAGCATCATGACACCGCTAAAGAGCAATGAGCCAGGGTTCACTTTATCCAAATTGGTGTATTTGGGGGCGGTGCCGTGTGTGGCTTCAAACAGGGCAACGGTATCACCAATATTGGCACCAGGGGCAATCCCCACACCACCAACTTCGGCGGCAGCGGCATCACTCAGATAATCGCCATTGAGGTTCATGGTCGCCAACACATCATTTTCGCTGGGGCGGAGCAACATCTTTTGGAACATGATGTCTGCGATGGTGTCTTGGATGAGAATTTTGCCCGCAGGCACTTTTCCGCCGTGTTTTTTATCTACTTCATCCCAGCTAATGGTTTCTTCTGGAAATTCTTCGGCGGCAACTTCATAGCCCCATTTTTGGAATGCGCCTTCGGTGAATTTTTGGATATTGCCTTTATGCACCAGTGACACACTTTTGCGTTTGCGGTCAATGGCATAACGGATGGCGGCGCGGATGAGGCGCTTGCTCCCAAATTCGCTGATGGGCTTGATGCCGATGCCAGAATTGGGGAAGGGGATTTCTGCCCCGAGTTCATTTTTGAGGAAGGCTTCGAGTTTTTTGCCTTCTTCTGAACCCGCTTCAAATTCGATACCCGCATAGACATCTTCGGTGTTTTCGCGGAAGATGACCACATCTATATCTTGTGGATTTTTCAGCGGGCTAGGCACACCCTTGAACCAACGCACAGGGCGCACACATTGATACAAATCTAGCACTTGGCGCAAAGTGACATTGAGGCTACGGAAACCACCGCCAACGGGGGTTGTGAGCGGTCCCTTAATGCCCACCATAAATTCGCGCAGGGCATCGAATGTTTCTTCTGGCATATAATTGCCACCATACAAGCCTGCGGCTTTTTCGCCACAATAAATTTCCATCCACGACACCTTGCGGTTGCCACCATAGGCTTTTTCTATAGCGGCATCCCAAATGCGTTTGCTGGCGGTCATAATGTCGTAGCCAATGCCATCACCTTCAATAAATGCGAGGATGGGGTTATCTGGGACGTGCAGTTTGCCATCAACAATGGTTACTTTTTGCCCTTGTGACGGCACAACAATTTTATCGTAAGCCATACTGAATTTCCCTCATTAATCAATAGAAAAAATTTTTGAAAAGTGGTATCAACAACACTTGCCACAATTATATAGTGTACCACAATTGGGCAACCTGAACGTAGGGGTATTGTGCAAAATCTCAACTTGCATAAACCGTGTCTATTGGATGAAAATGGGCTATAATTGGGCTTAAATCCACCTAACATACCCACATTACCCAAAGGATAATGGGCATGGACAATCCGCTACCAACAAACGACCAAATTATCGCCTTTAGCCAGAGTATCCCATGGATGCTTATTGAAGAAACAAAATCTATTTTTAATCAGACCCTAAAAGAAATTGCCTCACAATCGGTTGATGATACCTTCGACCTCGATTTTTTTAGCCAAAAATTGGGCATTAAAGTTTCTGCTTATTATGGATTAGACGACACCCATTCTGCCAATGTGATTTTGGGGCATTATGGCGACAATACATTCATTTTGGGGAGTGTGGTGAGTGGACGGTATCGCAGTGGCAAAACCCTCTCACAGAGTATTATCCCCTATAACCTTAACCCCAGTGTGAATCATGTCAATTTAGAAGAAACAGACGATGTAAGCGGTGCAATCCGCGCCATTGGTGCAGAACTCGAATTGGGGTTATATCATCCCAATGGCGATGCACCAAAAGAGGATGAAGTTCTCGCCTATATGAATTTATATCAAACTCATGCCAGACGCTTGGGTATTACCCCACAAGTAGACCGCGAGGCGTGCCAATATCAAATAGAGGCACATGTCGCCCCTGGTATTGGCTATAATCGCACACGCTCGGCATTAGAAGGTATTTTATCGGCATTGGCACTCACTAGCCAATCCACAGGACTCTATACCGCCATTTCTGCCGCCTATCCCATCAAGAGTGATTTTCACCTAACAGATGACCCCAAAGTGCATACGGCGGTGGATTTGATGGTCGAGGTGAATAATTTATTTGACGATTATCGGGAACGCTTGGCAGAAGCCAAAAAACGGTATCATATAGACCCCAATGCCAATGTGGTGGAGGTATTTCGCCTTCAGGGATGCCATATCCATCTGGATTTGGCGGGTCGCTCCGAAGCACTCGGCATTTTTGCCTTTTATACCATGCTCCGAAGCGCGACAGCCGTGGCAAATAGCGCCGTATTGAAGGGTAGCCCATTTGTGAATGGGGTATGTGACCCAGAATTACTCTGCACGCGGGAATATCTGCGCCGTACCACCGTCACAGGCGAGACCATCACCATCCCTCTCAGCCCACATCTGATTGCGGGTGATTTGGAGCGATATGCCGATTTGCTCAAATCCGAAAAAGCCAATGCGATGGCGCGGGCATTGCTCTATTCTAATTCGCATCATATCCCCACTTCTGCCATGCACAGCCTCATCGGGCGTTTACGCCCCGATTTAGGGAGCAGTAAACGCATTTGTACCCTAGAATCTACGGGGATGCCTGTGAATATCTCTGCATCGCGTCAAGCCGCCGTGTTGACCGATTTTGAGTTTACCCACGCCCTGCTAGAAAATTATTATCGGCGCTATGGGGCAGATTTAGCGCCGATGATGGAAGATAAAATTTTGTGGGCGTTGATTGGTCCCTTAGACCACGATGTGTTTATGGCACAACACGATGAATCTGACCGTGTGTGTAGTGACCTTATCCTCAAAACAGCCACAGGCACAAGCATGACGCTGGCAGAATTTTATGAGATGAAACGGGTATATATGCACAAGCATCTGACCGACATGGCATATATTTCGCCCCGCGATATTGATGATGTGTATTTTAGCCTCCAACGCATGTTAGCCCCGCCTAGTGGGGTGTCTGCCCAAGTGGTGGAGCAATATATCCACGACTATAAATTGCGGAGTACAGGCAATTGGGGGCGGATTTTGGTCAATACCTATCAAGAAGAGGGCGGGGTGGTTGGCGATTATAACCCCGATGCCGTTTTGCGGGTGAGCAACCGTGTGCATGAGGCGCTGTGTATGCGCTATATTCAGGCTTAATTAAAAATAATAATTGGCGCAGACCCTTGCGCCTATTGTTCCCCTAATCACACCATTCCCCGCCGATTTTGAGCAGTTTTTTGACATTTTCCTTATTTTGGATTATTGTAGGCTATAGCAATAGGAAATATCCCCTCTAATTGATATATCGGATATTGTCGGGCATTGCCCCCTAATTGCTCCAAAATGGTCTAGTCGCGCTCATCAGGGGCGTTTAATTGTATCGGTTGAACAAACAAGAGATTGAGTTTCTGATTGCGTTGGTTGCTAGTTTAATTCTATTTTAATTGAAAGGATGGATTGACTCGGCATTCTCACAGATAATGCGGAGTCCTGTTTGCTTATGGCAAAAGCGAAATTACGAATAATACCTATTGGTGGACTCGGTGAAATTGGTAAAAATATGACCGTGTTCGAGATGGGGAACGATGCGTTCATTATTGATACAGGCATTATGTTCCCTGCCAACGACATGCACGGTGTAGATTATATCATCCCCGATTTCCGTTATTTGCAAGAGCGTAAAGACCTCAAAATTCATGCCATTGTGTATACACATGGGCATGAAGACCATATTGGTGCGGTATCGCATGTGGTCGAAGCGTTCCCAAACACCCCGATTTATGCCACACCCCTCACAGCGGGGTTATTAGAGGTGCGCCTCAAAGACCGCCGTGCGTTGAATAAGACCAAAATCAATACCTTTGTCGCAGGTGACAAATTAAAAATTGGTCCGTTTTTATTGGAAAGTTTTCATATGTGCCATAGTATTCCAGATTGTGTGGGATTTGGCATCTATACCCCTGTTGGATTGATTGTTTATAGCGGCGATTATAAGTTTGATAATACCCCTGTAGATGGCAAACCACCCGATTATGCCCGCCTTGCCCGATTTGCGGCAGAAGGGGTGACACTACTCATGGCAGAAAGCACCAATGCCGATAAACTCGGTTGGACACCTTCCGAGACAGTCATTGATGAAGCCTTTGACCGTGTGTTCAAAGAGGCGAAAGGGCGTATTTTTGTCGCTACATTCGCCTCACTCATTTCACGGGTGCAACAAGTCGTTAATGCCGCCCAAAGACACGGGCGCAAGGTCGCCATTGCGGGGCATAGCATGACCGAAAATGTGAAAATGGCGCGTCGGTTAGGTATTTTGAACTTGCCAGATGATATGCTCCTCGATGTGAGCAAAATGAACAGCACATCAGACCATGAAATTGTGGTCATGCTCACAGGCGCACAAGGCGAGCCGACTGCGGCACTCACCAAAGTATCTACCGGGCAACATCGCCAGTTAGAAGCGAAATCGGGTGATACGATTATTTTGTCCTCGCATCCCATTCCGGGGAATGAGGAATTTGTCTATCGTACCATCAACCGCTTGTTCCGTTTGGGCGCAAATGTGATTTATGATCCCATCGAAAAAGTGCATGTGTCTGGTCATGCGTCACAAGACGAGATGAAGTTGCTCCTCAATTTGGTCAAGCCAAAATACTTTTTGCCAACCCACGGCGAATTGCGCCACCTATACGAACATGCAAACATAGCTATTGGGACAGGTGTGCATCGTGATAATGCCTTTGTTGTCGAAAACGGCACGGTTATTGAGATGGATAAATATGGTGTGAAGGTCGGTGAGCGTGTCCCTGGTGGATATGTCTTTGTGGATGGTAGCGGTGTGGGTGATGTGGGACGCGCTGTGATTCATGACCGTGAAGTTTTGGCACAAGACGGGTTTATGATTGTGTCTGTGAATGTGGATGGTCGCACAGGGAAGGTTTTGGGTCAGCCAGAAATTATCTCACGCGGGTTTACCTATTTGCGTGAGGCAGATACCCTGCTAGAGCAAATTCGCAATACGATTCAAGAAGTGATGACCAACCCCAACAATAAAAATGGGCGCAGACGCGAAAAACTGCAAGATAGCCTAAGCCGTTTGCTCTATAACGAGACCAAACGTCGCCCGATGATATTTGGCATCATCAACGAGAAATAAATCAAAAAACACCCCATTGGGGTGTTTTTTGATGGGATATAGAAATTTTATGGCATCAAAACCAGTGTTCCAGAATGAGTCAGGAAGGCACAGGTAAAATTGCCATCTATAAAACTACGAATGTCCACTTGGGCACGTGGGCTGGTGCTGGCATCCAAGAATACCATCCGACCAACTCCCGCCAAACAAACTGGCACGCCTCCGCCAAATTCACCAGTGACCACACTACCACCTGTGACACGATAAATATCTACCGCACGAATCGCGCCTGCCGTCACGAGTTCTACGGGGATCGCGCCTGCTGTCACACGCCATCCACCCTCGGCAAATAATGTCCGACAATAAATGCCATCTGGCAAGCCAAACGCCACAATATCGCTATTTGGCTCATTACATTGGGGCGGACCAGAGACACTAGATACATCGGGTACAACTGGCACAACAACCACTGGCGGGACAACATTCACACCCGTGTTGGTGATGTTGGATAAAATGGGTGCTACCAGTTCATCGGCATCGGCTGTCGCGGTATTGCTCAGAATATCACCCGATACACCGACTGTTTGTACGGTGATATTGATGGTGATGCTACTAATCACAGCCAATGATGCAAAATTGCAGGTGACGGTATTTGCCGCCTCAGTACAGCCTTGGTCATTGGATATATAGGTCACACCTGCTGGCAACACATCCTCAATGACGATGTTGTTGGCGTTTGTCAAACCACTGGTGTTGTTGAGGGTGACGGCATAATTAAATATTTCTGCTTCTGCGACTGTGGCAGGGGCAGATTTGGTCAGTGTGAGGGTGGGAACATTGGGTTCATAGTCGTAGCTGTCGTTAATGCCACCACTGGTCGCAAATTGCAGATTGTCTACATAAGTGACGACACCACCAGACCAACCAGACCCTGCCTTATGACCGATAAAGCCACTGGCACCGTCCCGAATACGGGCATTTGGGAAAAGTGCCAGTACGTTTGCCCATGTACACGGACTTGCTTGGGGGCAGTTACCACCGGAGGCGGTGACATTTGATGCCCACCATGTTCCATTGAGCGCATTCCATGTTTGCCATACACCGGGTGTCACGGTGAATGTTTGATAAGGTTCAAAGGTCAAGCGCCCTTGCCATGCTTCATTGCCACCCACTCCGTCATAATCAATGTTGATAAACATCGAAAATGTCGCAACTGCGTTATTGGTATGGGTTGAATATCCCAATGTGGTGATGGTGCTGAGGGGAATATTTTGATAAACACAAGCAATGGCAAAACCTTCTGCTGTGGTTGGCACATCTGCCGGCAAGCTACCCACACCCGCAGGTGCGCCAGCTGGTCCAAGTGCAAATGCGATAGACCCATTGGGGTCTACCCCGTTTTCGCGCCCCATAACGCAATTTGCCATTTAGCTGGGTTAATGGTATAAGCGACCGCCTGTGCGGGTTGTGGTGTGATAAAGGTCATAATGAGGATAGACAAAATGAATCCTAACCCCAGTAATTTGCTATAATTCATACAATTCTCCTTAAAATGCAAAATAATTATCTTAGTATACCTGTTATTTTGATAATATAAAATTAAAGGCAACATAAGACTTCATTAATTTTTATATAACAAAGCGCGGGAAAATTAATGATAAAATTATTATTCTTGCTAACGCGGGGCATCCCAATAGGCATGACCGCGCACGCCTATTGGTGATTGATTGATATCAGAAGGGGAATAATATCGGCACGATAATCATGGTCATGACAAAACTGATGCCAATGAGGATGATACCTACCCGTGTGTAATCGGTAAAGCGATAATTGCCTGCGCTCATCACTAACATATTGACTGGTGTGGCGACTGGTGATGCAAAAGCCATCGATGCGGCAACGGCGAGAGTCATCAGAAAGGCTTGTGGCTGAATCCCCAACTGCCCCGCGCTGGCAATCGCAATTGGCGCAACCAATACCGCCGTGACGGTGTTGGATAGCACTTGGGTAAAAAATGAGGTGAGTAAAAATAAGCCTGCCATCACCGCCAATGGACCAAATTCGCCCAGTGTGGTCGTCCCCCAAACGGCGATAGACTCGGCAATACCCACTTTTTCGAGTGCCACCCCAAACGGAATCATACAGGCGATGAGGATGATGCTTTTCATATCCACAGCATTATATGCCTCATCCATCGTGACGCATTTTGTGAGAATGAGCGCGAGTACGGCGACCATACTGGCAGTCACCAGTGGCACAAGATTGAGCGCAGTGGCGACCACCATCCCTAACATGATGAGTAGGGTCATGGGTGCATTGGAACGGCGTTGAAACGCGCCAAATTTTTCGGCTTCTGGCTCGCCCATCACCACCAAATCGCGCCGACGTTGCTTGAGCGCAAAAATATCGTGCCAGCGCCCATAAACGAGGAGCATATCACCAAATTTGAGCCGAACATCGCGGGTGCTGATAAATTCATCGTTACCCGCACGGCGCACCCCCAACACGGTCACGTTATATTGCCGAAATTCTAGCTCTGTGAGTGTTTTATCCAAGAAAGTGGAGCGTGGGCGGATGAGCATTTCGGCAATACCCGCATGAGTGGTAATAAAATCGCTGGCGGCGAGATTTTCATCGCCTAAAATAGTGAGTCCCCAACGGTCACAAACGGTCTTAACCGCGTTTTCTTCGCCTTGTAGCACCAGAATGTCATCTTGTAGCAAAACAGCATCTGGGCGCGGGTTATAGGTGGGATGCGGTGAGCGTTCCCGCTTGTGCGTGGCGATAGGATGCATAATCGAGACGATATTCACCGTATATTCACGCCGAATATTGAGTTGCTCTATAGTCTGATGATTGGCGAGTGAATCTGGATTAATCTGTACACGGAATAACGCATTTTCTAGGTTATATAGCTCAAATAATTCGGTGGGGGTGGGTGCAGATTGAATCGTACTCTTCTCTGACCTATCTGGCAGAAGCCGATAGAGTAGGGTAACTAAAAAGATAATTCCAATCACCCCTAAAGATACACCGACAGGGGTAAAACTGAAAAAGTTGAATGGTTCATAGCCCGCCTTGCCAAGTGCTTCACTCACGATGAGGTTGGGCGGTGTTCCCATGATGGTGAATGTGCCACCAAATAGAGAACTAAATGCCATGGGGATAAGCAAGCGCGATGGTGAAATTTTTAGCCGACCTGCGAGGCTAATCACGGCGGGGAGCATGAGCGCAACCACCCCTGTGGAACTGATAAATGCCGATAAAATAGCAACAGATACGCATAAAACCAATAGCAAGCGCCGTTCTTCTTGCCCCGCAAACACAAAGATGCGTTCTGCGATGGTATCGGCTAACCCACTCCGAAAGACCGCTTCACCCACCACAAATAAAAAGGCGATGCTCATGAGGCTGGTACTCGAAAAACCCGATAATGCCTCGTTGGTGGTCAAAATGCCCGTCAGGAGCAAGGCAATTAACCCACCGAGCGCCACCACATCTACCCGTATTTTGTCGCTAACAAATAAGATGATAACCCCCGTGGTTATCCCAATGACAATGGCAATTTCCATCGTGATGCTCCTTGATTTTTGCTTGATAATGATTGTAACAATCAATATGCAAACACACATAGATGATATTCATCACCAATCTAAACGCAAAACGCCCCTTGTAGGGGCATTTTGCCATGAGGAAAACTTGTAAGCCGCATTTTGTACTCCTTGTGGGAGTGATGGTCATCTCTCTGGTACGGTCATCGCTGACCGCATCTTGCGACATACCCGATGTTTTTTGCGGGACGGGCAGTCCCAATTCATCTGTTCTGTCTTGCTCTCGGTGGGGCTTGCCTAGCCATGACTATTGCTAATCATGCTGGTAGTCTCTTACACTACCGTTTCACCCTTACCACACACGATGGTGGTCGTGGTGGCGCTCTGTTCTCTGTTGCGCTTTCCGTCAGGTTGCCCTGCCCAGTCGTTAACTGGCACCGCGCCCTATAGAGTGCGGACTTTCCTCAATGACAACATGCGTCACTGCGACCATCCCATTTTCCTCATGTTGATATTATAACATAAGGCGCATCGGTAATATATTGCGCCCTCATACCGTGATATTAAGGATAGCGGCAATATCACGGGCATGGTCACGCTCATGATTCGATAAAATTTTGAGGAATTGCTCGATGGTAAAAATATTGAGGGTGGCGTGTCTACCTGTTTTATCCAGAACCGATTCATCAATGGTATATAACCAATCATAGAGGGCTTGCCGTTGGGTATTCATTTCGGTTAGAGATTGTTCGGGTGTTTTTTCTGTCGTTTTTTCGGTGATACGTTTATTATAGCGTTCAAGGTCAAAATCGGGTGGCACAAGGTCTTTGCCTTCTGCGATATTCATCACCTGAAGGTTGTGTCCTTTGTCGGCATCTGCCACATGATTGACCAATTGGCGCACCGTCCAGCCCAATCCGTCGGTATAGACTTGCGATTCCCATCGGTCATCCACTTTTTCTATGACAGAATCCCAATATTCACGAGAACTTTTTAGGCGTGAAACTACTTTTTCAATCCGTTCAGACATAATCATTTTTCCTTTTCTAAGTGGATATACCATTTGATTATGCACAATTTCTTGGCGGGTTGCTAAATGTCGTTTTGGGCATGGTTATAAATCTGTTCGATTTGTTTACATATTGTCAGAATATGAGAAGCATGGTATCTATATATATACAATAAAGAATCAACAAAGGCGACCCTATATGAGTCAGAAAATATCTCCCCAACCACAAGCTCGTTGGCGTGATTGGACAATCATCGGTTTACGCGCCCTGTTTGTGATTGGTGCGGGTTTAATCATCGTCATTCAACGCACACAAGACACCCCAACGCTTGTTTTTCCATCGGAGGCGTTTAACGATGTGTTGATTGCCTGTGCGATTGGCTTTGGCTTGGTGGGATTTTTGGTGTTGATGAATCTCATCAAACCAACCCGTTCTCTGGTTCAATATACCCTTATTCTAGCTGATTTTATCTTGGCGGGATTGTTTATCATCACTGCCGAAGCGACACCCCTCATCTGGGTCGAAATTGTCGCTTATCTCAGTATCACAGGGTTATTGCGACTAGGGGCGATGCTCGGCGGTATCAATGCGTTGGGTGTGGTATCTGCGGGTGTTGGTGCGATGATTTATATCGCAGGACAAACCAGCCAGCAAGTAGATTTTGCGCCCTATTTCTTGCCGCTTACCCTCGCCATATTATTGATGGCGGGTGTTGGGGTATGGATGTATATGCAGGATGGATTTGGCGGTAATGAGCAACGGAGTTTGCGTAAAATTGCCAAAGAACGCGACCAACAACTCAAAGACATGCGTGAGCGAGGCAAGGCACTCACCGAATTGACCAATATTTTGGGCGGTACACTCAATTTTCGCAAGGTATTAGAAGCGGCGCTGGATATTGGCTTAAAAATGTCTATTCCGCGTTCACATCAACGCACCGTAGCGATGATTTTGCTTTATGATGAACGAGAACGTCTCTATGTCTCTCATTCACGCGGATTTACCCAATCGGAAGAATTGGCACTTCGTCCAACACCTGCCGATGCTGGAATTTTGTATCAGGTACTCACCGATGCCGAAGCGGTTATTTTGCAAAAAGATGTGTATCGTGACCCCTCATTGAAGCCGATAGGTGTCTTTAATTCCATGCGTGCAGTGGTGGCAATTCCTTTGCGGGCGCATTACGATAATTTTGGGGTGATGTTGGTTGCCAGTACCCAAGAAGATTCCTTTGCTGATGACCAAATAGATACCATGAACGCCATTGGGGTGCAAGTAACCATCGCCTTGCAAAATGCCACCCTTTATAATAATCTGCTGTCTGAAAAAGAACGGATTATTGAGATGGAAGAAGATGCGCGTAAGTCGCTCGTGCGCGATTTGCACGATGTCCCCACACAAACCATCTCCACCATTGCCATGCGCCTTAGAATTGCCCAGATGATGCTCCAAAAATCTCCTGATGAATTGCCCACCGAATTAAAAGAACTCGAAGTCATTACCCTTCGTGCTTCTGAAGAAATTCGCCATGTGCTGTTCAAATTGCGCCCACTGGCACTCGAAAGTAAGGGTCTGGTGGCGGCATTAGAAGAATTGGCAGAGAAGGTGAAAAAGACCTTTAACCAAAATATGACCATGAAGATGAGCCAACAGATTGAGCAAATTTTGGATGAAGGCAAATCTGGTGCATTATTTTATCTGATAGAAGAAGCCACCAACAACGCCCGCAAATATGCAGAAGCCTCGCTCATTACGGTGCAAGGCGTGGTGACGGCAGATGCGATTGTGATTAAAATTGCCGATAACGGCAAAGGATTCGATTCTGATGCGGTCAATGCCAATTATGATAGTCGGGGTAGTTTTGGCATGGTGAATATGCGTGAACGTGCCGAATTGCTCAATGGCACATTGGTACTTAAATCGGTCATTGGCAAAGGGACATTGATTACCATCAATATCCCTTTAGAAGTCACACGGATGACCAGCCATCCAGATAAAATTCAGCAACAGGTGAATCGCACCAAATTAGCGGTTTCCATACGGAATTTGAGACCATAAATCTATGAGTAGTGACCATTCAGTCTTAGCCGCCTTGCGCGGTGAACCGAGTTATGTGTGGCGGGCGGGGCAAGAACGTCGCCTGCAAATGATTGCCAAATGGACGACATTAGATAACGCCCGTGTATTAGAAGCGGGGGGCGGGGTGGGGATGTATGCCTCACAATTTCGTAGGCGCTACACCCAATCGGTGGAATTATTTGATATTGAGCTGGAACGGGTGATCGAAGCCCAATCCGAAACGCCCACTGCCATAGTCGCCGCCGCCGAATTTTTGCCTTATCCAGACAATTATTTCGACACGATTTTGTCGCATGAAGTTTTGGAGCATGTGAATGATGACCGCGCATCGGTGGCAGAGATGACACGGGTGCTAAAAGTCGGTGGACGGATGGTGATATTTGTCCCCAATCGCTGGTATCCATTCGAGACGCATGGGCATTATCGCAACGGGGAATATCAGTTTGGCAATACGCCCCTCATCAATTATTTGCCCAATCGCTGGCGCAACAAACTCGCCCCGCATGTAAAGGCGTATACCAAAGGCAATTTACGAAAATTATTTGCGGGGTTGCCCCTCAAACGGATACATCACAGCCGAATTTATGGCGGATACGATAATATCATCGCTAAACTCGGCACACCTGCTAAATTGATACGGGATTTTTTGTATATTTGGGAAGCCACACCATTAGATACATGGGCGTTATCGCATTTTGTGGTGATGGAAAAAACGGGGTGAGGCGTTTGTCTCATCCCCCGATGATTTTTATCCCACCCACACAGGCAAATTGCCCAATGCGACAATATGTGTCCATTTGGCGGGGTCGCCTTCGGTGAAGATGGCGGCAATTTTGACCACCGAGCCACCCGCTTTCTCGGTGATGGCTTGCATCCCCATCAGTGTACTACCCGTGGAAATCACATCATCCAACAACAAAATCCGTTTGCGATTGACCAAGTTCAAATCTTTTTCATCCAGATACAGGGTTTGTGTATTGCCTGTGGTGATGCTATTCGTCTCGGCTTTGACCGCCTCGCCCATATATGACCGATATACCTTGCGGAGTACCACATAGGGTTTATTCATATCGACACTCAATTGATGCGCCAGAGGGATGCTTTTTGCCTCTGCGGTGACAATCACATCAAAACTATCGCGGTTCAATTTTTGTGATAGGGCGGTGCTAATGGCTTGGACAAATTCGGTATCGCCCAAAATATTGACAATGGCAATCCGCACATTGGGCGCGACCTCAAACAGGCGCAAATCACGGACGACACCATTCACTTCGACACGATGGGTTTGTGGAAAATCGGACATTAAGAAACGCTCCTATTTGTTTTAATTATGGTTGATAACTACCGTCATGAAAAATCAGTTTTTCATCGCACACATACGCCACATCGCCCACGCTAATCGCATGGGGGGTGTCCATATTGACCCCACCCATCATCGTGCCGTTGGTGCTACCCAAATCTTCTAAATGCAATTGGTCATCTTTGTGGATAAGTTGGCAATGAAAGCGCGATACCCCATCCACATTCATCACAATATCGTTTTGGCTAGAGCGCCCAATGCGGATTAAATCGCCTTTGAGCGCAAATGTGATGCTATTCCATGTAACATGAGTGGGAAGTACCCCTGGACGTTTTTCAATTTTGGGGAGGCTATCGAGTTCCTCACTATCCACTCTATCCATAGATTGGGTTTGGCGTTTTTTCTGCTGTTCGCGCAAGCGTAGCATCACGGTATCTTCATGACGGCTGGTCATGGTATAAAACGATTGTGTAGACATGGTTTTGCGATTATATACATCATAACCACTTTCGCCTTTTTCGAGTTCGGTGGCTTGTTGCATGAGGGCATTGCGTTCTTCTAATAATTTGGGATTGTTGTCGTTTTGCCCGTCAATCAATTGGGCGGCGCTCCGCAAAATTTGCGATGCCTCGCTAAATGCGCCTTTATCTGCCAATTGCACCGCCGTCTTACGCGCATTGGCGGCTTGTAGCAACAACACATTTTGATTGACCACCGAATTTTTAACGACAATGGCATTTTGTTGCAGACTAGCCCGTACTGTCACGGGCAATTCCACCATATGATGCTGGGTAGTGTTGTTATCGCGCAATTCATCATATTCAAACCGTAATTGGGCGACTTTATGTGAGCCTTCTGCCAATGGGGGCAGGCTGAGTTCTATGACTAGGGCTTTGATTTCTTCTGCAAACACATCGCCCAGCCGAAACACGCTATAACTGCCATCAAATTTCATGGGATAGGCATTGAGCTGACCCGCAATAGTCACACCTGTGGCTGGTGATAGCCCAATCACCAAATTTTGTGCCACCACATTGAGCAAGCCTTGTAGCTCCTCATTAAAAATTTGTGGTGTGACCTCTGGACTCTCGATGAAATAAAACGCGCCCCCGCCCGCACTCGCCATTTCCATCAATAAATCTTCATTAAAGTCGTTTCCCAGACCCATTGTGGTCGTAGAAACACCTTCCCCAAATTTTTGCTGTGCCATTGCGACTAGTTGCGCTTTATCGGTGACACCTCTATTTGCCAAGCCGTCACTCATCAGAATAACCCGATTGACCATCGGTGAATCGAGATTTTGCGCCACTAATTTGCACCCCTCCAGCCAGCCACTGCTGAGGTTGGTCGTGCCACTAGGCTTGATTTCGGAAATTTTTTGGCTAATGGCATCTTTGCGTTGTACTTTTTCTGGGAGGAGTAATGTCTCTACGGTGTCGTTATAGAGGACAATGGACAGGGTATCGTTGACACCCAAATTTTGTACCAAAAATTGCGCCGCCTGACGGGTATAATCTATTTTATCCCCTGCCATAGAACCACTGCGGTCTATCACAAGGCTGAGATTCAGTGGACGGCGTTTTTGGTGATGTGTCGCTACACCAGAGACGACACGCGCCATCAGATAAATTTTGTGTGCCACGTTTGCTTTTAGCATATCATAATCGAGGACAAAATCTGCCTGCATGAGTTCTACCCTTACCATTTTTTGGCGAATTATCTTACTATCATAACACAGGATTACGGCATTGTTGGGGTTGAATTTTTTGTGTGGGGGAATAAAAAAGGGCGCAATGATGTGCGCCCTGTACTGAGATAGATTTGTCTATAGGTTGGCTTTGATAACCATGCGGAAAATATCCGATTCGGTGATGACCCCAATCACTCTGCCTACCTCGTCTAAGACGGGCAAGCCACTGACCTTGTTGTCATACATCAATTTGGCGGCATGGATGATGGGTTCATGGGCGCGGACGGTGAGTACCTCTTTGCTCATAATGCTACCGATCTTAATTTGTGACCACAGGTAATTGAGTTCCCAAATACTGAGCGTGGTCGCACCAGACGGACTCGCCTCGCGTACATCGCCAATGGTGACTATGCCCTCTAGGTTATTATTGTCCATGACAGGCAGACGGCGGATGTTATTTTTTTTCATGATTTGATGTGCTTGGGTGATGGGGGTGTCGGCTGTGACACTAATCACCGTGTTGGACATATAATCCTTAACCAAAATATCTTTGAGCATAGCAAACTCCTCTTTTAGAAAAAAAATAGGTTCTTAAAATGGATGATAAAGGCGCAAAAATCTGCGCCCATATCCCTCTAATTTGGTTATCTTATAGTGTAACGCTAATTTTTACTTGGCACAATAAACATGGGACGATGCGTGGCATTAAGTACCTTATGCGTGACACTGCCCAACAACCACCGACTGATGCCAGAACGTCCATGTGTAGACATGACAATGGCATCTACGCTGGCTTTTTCTGCTTCTTCGACAATGACGGCGGCGGGGTCGCCTGTGAGGGCGATAATTTCAACGCTATAGCCTTCTTCGCGCAGGGTATCTGCCACACCCGATAAATATTTTTGTGCCTGTGGCAACATCCGTTCATAGAGTTCATCGGCACGCATTTCGTATGAGACAACGCCAACGGGATAATAAGACATCCCTGGGTAATCTGGCAAATCCACAATTGTGAGCAGGCTAATGCACCCTTTTGGTTCTACAATTTGCCGAGCATATTCGAGTGCGCGATACGATAAATCTGAACCATCTAATGGGACGAGTACCTTCTTTAACATCGCTACACCTTTCTAAAGACTCAATATGTGTTTATATCTTTAGCCTATCATGGTGCATGGGGAGATGTTTAGTAACGAAGGTCATGTGTTTATGGTATGGGGTGTCATGGCTAATAAGGGCGTATGGCTAAATTGCCTAATAGTGGTGAAAAATGTTTAACATTGAGTGTATAAAGTGGCATTTGTAAGCGATAGGCAGGCGCGGCAATAAGGCAATCCAATATGCTGATATTATGACTTAAATGAAAATGGGTCAATTGGTGTGTCGCCCATACAATATCCTTGCCTATCATCTCAATTGTTGCAAAATCTTTTAGTAAGGTTAACACCTGACGTTGCTTGACCAAATTTATAGCACCTGCAATGAGTTCCATCTGAACAATGCCACAAATCCCTAATTGAGATTGTTCAGACAGCCATATTTTGGCAGGAGAATAATCTCACATTAAATCTACTAAAATATTGGTATCTAAAAATCCATCCATTATTACTCACTTTTGGGCGAGCGTGTTTCTAGCCGATTACGCAATTGAATTGACCATTCAAGCGTATCTCCCGTCATATCTGACCACGCCCCAATTGCTGGATTATTGGCAACAATCCACGCGCCATCCTTTGGTTCTGATGTGAATAATGCCTCTAATTCCGCCTCATTCCATCCCTCATGAGGCATGTCTGCTAATCGGGTGTATTTTATCGTATAGAGGGTTTGAATGAGCGAGTCAATCTCTTCTAGGGATAAATCATTTGTTAGTTTAAGTAATGTTTCTTTGGTCATTGTCTGAATCCATCAATAAAAAAGTCGGATATGATTATTATATCCGACTTTTTTCATCCTAGAATTTTATTCTTTGTCCTTATCGCGTTTCCAGAAGCGGAATTTATTGAGCCATTTGCCAATGATATTGGCGCGGGCTTCTGCCCATGCTTGGTCTACCGCCTCGTTTTGCGACACTTCTTTGGCGGGATTTTTCCGCTTGACCCCATACCGTTCTGCGGTATAGAGGCGTGTGATGGCGCTCACGGGCTTATCGGCTTTTGGCAGAATTTTTACGATGCGTCTGCGCCGTTCTTCGGGTGTATCTTGCGGGTTGGGACGAATCCCAATCAGGCGCAAATATCGCTCTAGCCGTGCATAAGCCCGTACAATGGGGTTCATCGCGCCCAATCCGCGCCATTCCCACCACCACCAAATGAAGGTGAATAGCACCAATAGCACCAGCAATACCACAAATCCACATAATAATATTCCCAATGCGGGCAAAAATGCCGCTAGCGGGTCGTCTTGTTGGGGCGGAACAGGTGGTGGTTGCGTGGGTGCAATCACAGGTGTTGCCGTTGGGGTGGGTGTCGGCGTTGGGGTCGGCGTATTGGTCAACGTCGGTGGCGCATCGGGTGGCGGGTTTTGGTTATCGGGCGGGGTCGAAGAAGCCTCTGGCGTGATAGTCGAGATGGGTGTTGGCGAGGCTTGCATGGTCGGTGTGGGTGTTGGCGATGGCGTGCTAATCGGGATGATTTCTTGTTGCGGATTGGGTAGCAACTCGTCATCTTGGCGTTCTAGCGGTGCTTGGGCAGATGTGGGTTCAAATTCAATCCAACCATAATTGGGAAAATACACCTCTACCCATGTATGAGCATCGCGTTCTGTGACCACATACGCATTTTGTGTGGCATCGAAATTGCCTTGTGCAAATCCCGCCGCCATCCGTGCCGGGATGCCCAATGAGCGCAACATGACAATCATGGCAGACGCATAATAATTGCAGTAGCCCTCTTTATAATCGAATAACACCCAATCTACAGGGTCTTGATTGCTAGGCGGGGTGGGGATAGATTCGTTATAAAGAATTGCCCCACGCAAATATTGTTCTATGGCTTTGGCTTGGTCATAAGGGGTGATTGCACCCGCCTCGACCACGACTTGCTGTGCGAGTGCTATCGTCCGTTGTGTGACCGATGGCGATACATAGAAATAAAATGCTCGTATCCACGAAGGGTAGTCTGTCCCCGCGCTACGGAGCTGAGTGGCGGTGGCGGTACTCATAAAACTGGTGGCGGTATAGGTGCTATCTGCCCGTAACACTTGGGTGGGACGAATCACCGACACATTCATCTCTCTGGAGGGGTCGCCTTCTGGTGCGGTATAGAGCAAATCGGTGCGTGTGGGCAAATTCACCGTATAGGGCTGTGGCGCAGTATAGACCAGCCGACTGCCATTGAGTTTGATGGTAAAGGTTTGGTCTATTGCCTCGCGTGCGGCAGATGGCAAAATGAGCAAATCAGTTGGCGCTATATTATCGGTTAAGCGCGTGTCTGCCGCCGATGTCCATGTGCCACTCTCATAGGTATCAAATACCCGTGAACGCCAATAATAACGCCGATTGGCGGGTGCTTGTACCAAAAATACGGTATCATCACCGAGCCGAATCGCTCCGCCCAAATCGAGCGAATCGCCCCCATAATAATCTGCCGTCACAGGACCTTGTGCTTCGATGGGGGAAAATAACCGATTCCAAAATTCGCTCAATTCTTGAATGATGTCTGCGCGTAAAAATTCCTGAAAATCATCGAGGCGCTCTTGCACATCACCAGACGGCACTAATGCCCCTGCGCCCACTGTGACCAGCGCCAACATCGCCCCTGCGACCAAAAATTGCCCACGTAAATGGCGTGGAGACCGCATCCCTTTGCTATACCATGCCCATTCTTGGTTATCCAAATAAGACCGTGCGATGAGGATGAGCGAGAAGAACATGAATCCGACCAGATAAATGGTTAAATCGGCATCGCCACTATAAAAAATCAGATTCGCACCCAAAATAATCCCCACAGGCAAAATCACCCGCCACACATGGTCAATGCGGAAGGTATGCCACGCGGCGTTATAGCCCAAAAACCATAATAATACCCCTACGAGAAGGGTAAATATGAGGTCATCGGGGTTAATGCCACCTGTTTGCACCGCCACACCCCATTCGACAAGGCGTGAAAATGTCTGCATGAGTCCAGTGGTCAAATCGGTGTTGAGCGACATGGCACTCAGGATGAGGGCAATACACACCCCATAGGTGGCGCTCACAATGAGTCCGAGCAATTCACCAAATTGACTGCGCGAGAAGATGAGTCCAAAGAAGGTACTAAAAAAGGTCATGGGGATAATGACCGACATATTCAGGGGCCAACTGGCGCTAAAAAACGACAGGGGGATGAGGAGTGTTAGGGCTGTGACCAACATCCAACCGATAAAATCGCTAGGCATAAAAAAAGTGCGTAGCCGTTTGAATTGACGATTGAGATAAGTCGAATTGGATTTTTGTGCTGGTTTTGATTGGGTCATGGGTAGTTTTTTTGGGTATCCATTAAAATCAACATTTTTATTCTAATGACCCACGCCCCATTTGGCAACCAACGGATACCCCACTATTGGGGTTTGGTGTGTAGCATGGTGTGTAGGGACAGCATATAAGGCTTGTCCGTAGTTGTTTTGATGATTTTGCGTAGGTATGGCAGGCGGTGAACCACCTGCCTATGTGACCAAAACCTCATAAATGGGGTTGGTCTGCCGATTTTTAGGGTCAGATAGGCATGATGTACGGGTTTGCCATGGCAAACCATCCGCAACCAACCGTAAAAATCGGGCTTGCCATGGCAAGCCCCT
>DAOTUO010000163.1:0-13573 GCA_034436595.1 Anaerolineae bacterium
GCTTTGGCAATCTTAAAGGCTTGCTGGGCAATACCCGCCGCCAATTGTGCCGCCCATGGCTGATAACGTTCTTGTTCGGTATTGCGGTTGCGTTCTGCCGCATAGCGCCAATCGAGCAACCCTGTGACTATGCTCAAAATTTCGGCAATGCCTGTCCCTCTAAATTGAGCCGGCGCAGACCGCACCACATCCCAATCTATCACAACGGTTTGGGCGGGACCTGTATCCTGATAGACCACTGTGCCTTTATCGCGGGTGGCAACAATCCCCGTAAAAAATCCGTCCACACTCAACACCGTTGGCACAACCACCACAGGCAAATGGCGCTTATAGCCAATATATTTGGCGGCATCACACACCAACCCACCCCCAACAGCATAAACTACCTGCACATATTCGGGCAAGCCGTCTGCAAGCGAATCTAAAAAGGGGCGACTGGCGGTATGGGGTTCTGCTTGCACGACCAATGGCAAATCGAACATCGAGCCAACGGTTGCCCATGCTGTTCTACCTGTTAATAAGGCGGTGGGACGTGTCTCACGGATACTTGTGAGGGGCATTATCTCAATTTTTGGCAAAGCGTGAATGGTTGTCATAAAATTAATCCTAATGACTCTATGATAGAATATGAGACATAGTATATGCCTAATTCACTCCAAAACCCATAACTTTCAGTTTTCATCTGTAATTTGGCAAATGTGGCTTGAGTCGTCCAAGACCGATGTACTTTTTCGTCAGACGATAATAGCGACGTTGCAGAGCCAAAGCATGATTCCAAATTAACCCAACAATATTAATCTGCTGGTGCAAGTGACCATCACGCTTATTGCTTTGATAAAAGCGAAACTTGTAGGTTCTGTGAACATCAACATACATGGTATAATTCCTTTATCATCAGAAATAGTATACCATGCAATGCGCTGACGCGCCACGCTCATCCCCATTAATCTTGATGGTATTGAGTGTGTACTTTGATAAAATGGGACAAGTGCTATGACCAATTTTTTTGGAAATCGTCGTAAAAATGAACAACCCGTCCTTCCACAGACGGTAGAACCCACACCGCCACCTATCAACCGCCCTCCAACCCCGTCTATTACACCCTCTGCTCCCATTGGATTCGAGACAGTATTGGGGTCTAGCTCCGTTTTGGATGGCAAGCTAAAAAGTGATGGTAATATTCGCCTTGATGGGATATTCAACGGTACTCTCGAAATTTCGGGGAATATCTTGGTTGGCGAAAATGCCAAAATTGATGCCGATATAGATGCCAAAAACATCTCTATTGCTGGCGCTGTACGCGGGAATGTCAGTGGCAATAAAGTGCAACTGCTCCGTTCTGCGCGGGTTTGGGGCGATATTACCGCCACCACCATCACCACCGAAGAAGGTGCATTTATTGAGGGAAAAATCAACATGCTCGGCACAAAACCCGTGTCGCCATTCGATTTACCCGCCACCATGCCAGATACAGACACCCCACCGCCTACATCCGATGATGACAATGACGATGCAGTCGCCACATCATCCGATGATGAGGTCATAGAATGATTCGCGTATTATTTGTGTGTATGGGCAATATCTGTCGCTCACCAATGGCAGAAGCCGTCTTGATGCACATGGTCAATGAGGCGGGGCTATCTGCCCATTTTCAGATAGATTCGGCTGGCACGGGCGATTGGCACACGGGCGAAATGGCGCATCAGGGGACAAGAACCGTCCTCAAGAAACACAACATCCCATACGATGGACGGGCGAGGCAGCTTGTGCCACAAGATTGGGAAAATTTTGATTATATTTTGGCGATGGATGAGTCTAATTTGTCGCGCATCATGCAATTATACCCAAAATCGGCGCAAGTGGCAGAGGATGGGCAATATGTGATAAACAATGCCCCCACCCCAATGGAAGCCACCCTATTTTTGCGTTATGCCAATGCCGCTAAGACCACCAGCCTTTTGCAAGTGCCAGACCCCTACTATACGGGTAAATATGATGAGACCTACGACTTGGTGAGCATCGGCACACAAGCATTGCTGAAATATATCCTCAAAAAACACGCGATCTAGCCTATGGGACGGCATATAATATATGCCGTCCCATACACACTTCATGCCTCTATTTGTTCACGTTCCGCCAGTTGCAATTTCATCTCGCGTGCCGCCAGCGTATAGCCCCCGCGTGAGCCATCCACAAAATGCACTTGTCTGCCAAAATAATCGAACACCACACACGTCATCAGCGCATGGCTAGAGGTGTGCATCCCATAAACCACCAAGCCTGCTTGCCGTTGTGCTTCCAAATAGGTGCGGAGTGCCTCACGTTGTGATGATTTTCCGCTAATCACCATGCGGAGGGTGTCATCAAATTTTTCGTGGTCGGTAGATTCCACCAAAATATTTTTATATCCCCCCCAACGCCCCACATTAAAACGCATAGCAAAGCCTGCCATCAACGATTGCCTGAGCATCCTTAGCAACACCTTCAATGAGGTGTCCCTGCTACGGACTTTTGCCTCTGTTTTGAGCTTATTGGGGTTGAGTGCCATCCGCAAATTTTTGACCGCAATCGGGTGACGGGTGGCAGGGTTGCCATATATATCGTCAATTTTTGCCAATACATCGGCATAAATAGTGCTGTTGGCGAGGGTGCTGATATTCAATGCCATGACCATCAGGGTCAGGTTTTCATCATAGGTGCTAGGGATTTCTTGCCAGCGACATTCAAACCCACCAAAATCGGCTTGTGGCGGGGTATCTGATGGTGGTGGCGCATATTTTTCGGGGTCAGATTTGAGTAATTTATCGGCATAAGACAATCCGCCACCCGTAAAAATGGCTTGTTGAAAATTATTCGATACTTTTAGGCGTGCGATACGGATTCGCATATTTGCCGCCAAAACATCCCGTACAGGGACAATCCCCACGCGCAAATCCAAATTAAATTGTTCTCGCGCCAAAATTTGTGTGGCAAGTAGTGCCTGTCCCGCCTCTGCGACAACCGTAGGCGGGATGAGGACAGATGCGCCATCGCCCCCAAATACAAAAGGAATATCCATACCCTTTACACTATTGAGCATGGCGGTGATAGATGCCGCCGCCACCGAATTAACATCCCGATAGCGCCCCTGCTCAATGGCTTGAGTAGAGCCTTTTACATCGGTGAGGACAATATGCCAATCGGCTGGCACATCATAATAGTGTTCTAGGCTGGTAATGTCGCTAATGCTGTGAATGGGTGGAATGGATTGAAAAAAAGAAAGTTCATTTGTCATTGATTTTTATTCCTTTTTGATAACATCCATTATAACCGCTATAATAGGGTGATAATCATGAGTAACCGTTAGGAAAAGATTGTTATCATGTCGGTACAAGTGGTCGCACAACTCATCAAACATGCCAAACACCTCGTCATCCTCACAGGGGCGGGTGTGAGCAAAGAAAGCGGTGTCCCCACATTCCGCGATGCAATGGACGGGCTATGGGCAAAATATGACCCCCAAGAACTCGCTACACCAACCGCCTTCCGCAAAAATCCCAAGCTGGTGTGGGATTGGTATGCGTATCGGCGCACATTGGTGAGCAACGCAAAACCCAATGCGGGGCATATCGCGCTGGCGCAACTCGAAAAAATTCACCCCACCCTCTGGATTATCACCCAAAATGTAGATGATTTACATGAGCAGGCAGGCTCTACCCGCCTCATTCGCTTACATGGGAGTTTGGCAGAGACCATCTGCTATGACCAGTGTCAGGGGGAGCGTGTGCTAGTGGATAGTGCCGATTTTGTGTGGGGTGAAGCCCATACCACCCCGCCCAAATGCTCACACTGTAACGCCTATCTGCGTCCCAATGTGGTATGGTTTGAGGAGACCCTCCCTCCACACGCCCTACACTCTGCTTTTGATGTGAGTGCAACCTGCGATGTGATGTTGGTCATTGGCACATCGGGCATGGTATCTCCCGCCTCGCAATTACCCCGTATGGCAAAAAACAGTGGCGCAATGCTCATAGAGGTTAATCCAGAAAAATCTGCCCTCACAGCCAGCACCGATTATCACCTGCAAGGCGCGTCTGGGGAAATTTTACCCGCCTTGCTAGAGGCGATGATATGATGCGCTGGTGGCTAATCTTACTCTTGCTACTGGGTGTTGCGCCCGTTATCGCACAAGAACCTTCTGCACCGTATATGGTATATGTAGAGCATGACCAAGACCAATTTGGGTTAGACCATTTGCTATTTATCCACATGGGAACAGGAGAGACCACCCAACTAGACCTCTATGGTGAGCGCTATACCCCATTTGGGGGCGAAATTTTGTACTTTGACCGTCAGACCAATCAGATGATGCTGGCAAATGTGGACGGCACAACCCGCCCACATCCATTTATGCAATTGCCCCCAGATGCCGATCGCATAGACTGGACAGTCTCCGAAGATGGGCGCATGTTGGCATGGACAACCGCATGGCGCAACACACTGGGGCAACTTTCGACTATCACGATGGTTGCTAATGCCGATGGCGCAAATATGCGCGAGGTATTCCGCGATATTGACCTTGCCAGCGACAATTTACGCGCCTTACCCATCCGCTTTAGCGAGGATTTAGGCACGCTGTATATGGATAAGCACCCCGATGGTATCAATCCCTATTTATTTTTTAGCCAATATGTGGCACTCTTTGGACTCGATTTAATAGACGGCACAACCCAATCCCTGCCAGATGAATTTGGCAACTGTATTTGTGGCGCGGCTATCGAAGAGGGGCTATTTCTGCGCCTGCGCCTGACAGATGATTTGCAGGGGTTTGATTTATATCTATATGACCTCGCCACCAATAGCAAAATTACTTTTCCACAATTACGCCGTACAGGATACAATACAGGGGGTGATATTCTCATCTCGCCAGATGGCAAATTGGCGGTTTATGCGCTGGCAAGTGTCACACCGCGTCCCAATCAAGACCCACTAACAGAAACAGTGTTTGTGCTGGTGGATTTTGATGCACAAACCCAAACCGTCCTCACTAGCCCTGTGCAGACCTTCATCCGCCCAGTGGCATGGACAGAAGATAACAGCGCCATTTTGTTCACGAGTCCACAAGACAATGGGACATGGAAAGTGGTATTGAGCAATGGTCGCTTAAATCGTGTGGCACAAACCACATTTATTGGCATCGTAGACTAATTTAAGAGAGGTTTTTTTAAGATAAATCATGAGCCAACTAATCGTTTTAGAAAATGAATTTTGGCAAGTTGGCATTTTACCCCAAACTGGTGGGTCTATTGCCTTTGGACGCATCAAACACGATGGTGCGTGGTACGACATCTTTCGTCCCACCCATGAAACCGATTATACCAACGCCTCAAAATGTGCTAGTTTTGTGATGGTGCCGTGGTCAAATCGGATTCGTGACGGCAAATTCACATTTCAGGGCAAGCCCTATCAATTACCCATCAATAACAAGGATGGCACAGCCATTCATGGCATTGGGCGCGATTTGGAGTGGACTGTTCGCAAGCACGAGGCAGACCGTCTGGAATTGGGACTCGATACCCGCAAAGCCAAACGCTATTTTGCCATGCCATTCACATCAAAGGTGGATTTTCGGCTCAATGGCAAAAAATTAGCCCTCTCCATTGAGGTGAAAAATGTGGGTAGAAGCCCCATGCCTGCGGGGTTTGGTCATCATCCTTATTTTCAACGCACCCTCACCAACAGCAACGACTTTGCCAAAATAAAAATCCCCTGTTCGCACTATTTCGCACTCGAAAATATGATGGCGATAGATGCGCCCCTGCCCATTCCCAAAAATGCGCTATGGGATTATCAACGCCTGCGGTTATTGGGCGACAAGCCACTCGACCACATATTGACCAACCGCCAAGACAAACAACCTATACGCATTCATTATGCTCAGTCTGGGCGTGAACTTATCATCCGTTCAGACCCTATCTATGAACATGCCGTGTTTTATGCCCCCCTGCGGGAGACATTTTTTGCCATTGAGCCTGTGACCAACGTCAATGATGGGTTTAATTTGATGGAAAAAGGGGTTGAGGGGCATGGGGTATTCATCCTCAATCCGTTGGAACGCAAAAAGGGGAAAATGGTATTTGAGGTGAAATAAATTTGGCTATTTTGCCAATCATAGAGGGCTTGCCATGGCAAGCCCTTACGATTTTATCCCACAAGAATTACTTGTGTGCTAACCGATAAATATCACCTTTATAATCTACAAGGTAAATTTCACCCGCTTCATCTTCTCCAAACGACACAATTTGTTTGCCTGTTTCGATAAATGGGGCAGACACCCATTCGCCCGATGCGTCATCAAAATACAACGACCATGTGCGCCCATTGCAATAGTCCCCATAAAAATAGATGCCGTCCAATTCAGGAAGTTCTGTGCCACGATACACATTTCCGCCTGTAATCGAACAGCCATCGTCATGCCCATATTCCGCCACAGGCAAAACATTCGGCTCTGGAATCGCGGTATTGGGGTTATACCGTTCACTGCCTTCTAGCGCGTTCCAGCCATAATTTTCGCCCCCTGTGCTGGTGGCAGGTTGCATATTCACTTCTTCCACTTTTTCTTGACCCACATCTGCCATGTATAAATCGCCTGTGGCGCGGTCAAAGCTCATCCGCCACACATTCCGCAACCCCCATGCCCAAATTTCTGGCGAAAAATCATCATCCTCCGCAAACGGATTATCCGCAGGCACGGCGTATGGCTCGGTATTCACATCAATACGCAAAATTTTTCCTAGCAGGGTATCAGTCCGTTGCCCATTCGAGAACGGGTCGCCTGCCGCCCCACCATCACCTACAGAGATGTATAAATAACCATCTATGGGGCTAAATTCCATCGAGCCACCGTTGTGGTTGGGGAAGGGTTGCCCAACATTGATGATTTGTAAGGCACTATTGGGATTTGCGCGGTTGGGGTTATCGGCGCTCACTTGATAGCGCACGACCACCACATCTTCATCACGATTGACATAATTCACATAAAAATAACCATTTTCGGCATAATTGGGATGAAACACCATGCCAATCATGCCCCGTTCTGTATACCCACCGCGAATAACCTCATACGTGAGCAATTCCGATATATCTAAAAATGGCTCTGGCAGATATGCCCCATTTTCGACCACCAACACAAACCCTAATTGCTCCACCACAAATAGCCGATTGCTACTATCACCTGCATGAACCACCTGAATGGGGTTATCAAACCCGCCAACGACCAATTCCCATTGATAATCATCACCATTGGGGGTGTTCGGTTGGGCAAAACTCATCACCGTCAATAACGGTATCATCAACAAAACGAGTATTATTTTGATTCGCATGTTACCACCTCTCATCAAAAACAGATTGTGAAAATTTTAACCTGAAAAAACGGCTATGAAAATGCTAGAATTAAAGGACAAATCAATATAGACACGATAATCGTGTCTCCGCAACCTTATGATGGTTGTAATGACGACATATCAGATATGTCGCCTATTCTCAAAGGAGCATGTGTTATGAAAAATCCCCTCTGGATGTATACCTTTGCATTATTGCTGGTTATCCTCTCGGCGTGCGGTGGCGAGACTAATGCCACCACAACCAATATTACCACCAACCAAACCACATCAGACCCTACCCCCCTGCCAGAAATTACCCCTATAACAGAAAATAGCGCATGGACACCTGTCACCCAAATCATAGACGATTATGAGATGGTGCTTGTCCCCAATGGCTGTTTTATGATGGGAAGCACGTATGGCAGGCGTGATGAATTACCAGAACACGAAATTTGTTTCGATGCACCCTTCTGGATAGACCGCACCGAAATTACCAACGGACAATATGGCAGTGATGGCGCGTTTGGGGGCGAAAATATGCCCCACACCAATTTATTATGGACAGAGGCGCGTGATTTTTGTGCCTCACGCGAGGGCAGATTGCCAACCGAAGCCGAGTGGGAATATGTGGCGGCGGGTCCCAGCAATTTGGTATATCCGTGGGGGGATGAATTTTTTGCTAACCGTCTGCTATTCGATAAAAATTGGCGTGGGCAACCCGTTGATGTGGGCAGATACCCCGATGGCGCGTCTTGGGTGGGCGCATTGGATATGGCAGGCAATGTATGGGAATTTACCAGTAGCATTTATGCCCCATACCCCTATGATGCAACCGATGGACGCGAAGATTTAAGCGATGAGACCAGCAGACGGGTTTTTCGTAGTGGGGTGTATAGCTATATAGATTATGCTATCGCCAATTCGATTCGGTTTTGGGTGCGTCCAGAAGATAGCCGAGATTGGTTCATTGGGTTTCGGTGCGTGCGCGATTTATAAATAAGGATTGTTTAAGTAACCTTCGCTATGTAATTATAAAAACATCCCCTATCCCCCCTGCGGACGGCATGGTTGCCTGCGTCCCTACGCCAGAAAGGGGGAGAAAAACCTTCAACACGGGTATGTAGGGGCTTGCCATGGCAAGCCCTTACGCGCCCCGCTCCAATTTTTTGGAGCGGGGGTTGGGGGTGGGGTGAAAACACGTTTAATGATGCGTTATTGACATAATCCTATGAATTTGTTTTCGGTTCTCCATAAGTAGGAACACATCTAAATCCCGTCAGGGAAAAATGCCCCTGTGGGGTGATTCACCGAATTGCCCCATATCCCCCTCAATACCGCGCATGTGTAAATATGATGATTATCCCCATTAGGATAATGTTCCTAAAAAAATTGGGATAATTCTCTAGTCGTATAAGAATAAAAAATGGCATATACTGTGACTATGTATCCTCTCTAAATCATGAAAGGAGAACCATGTGGGGAAAATAAGCCCGCATCACATCGCATTGGCTGGCTTGTTGCATGATATTGGCAAATTTATGCAACTGGCATCGGCTAAAAGCAATGATTTATCGGCGTTTATTCAGGAGGCTGTCCCAGAATCGTTTTACCACCCATTTATTCAATCAATCACCCATTTGGCATCGTCTAATGATGCCATGGCGCAGATGATAGCATTGGCGGATAAATTCGCTGTTGCTTATCAATCACCAGATAGCAGTACCAAACAGGTCGTATCGGTATTTTCTCAATTGGGGGAGGGTAGCAAAGCAACCCGTACCATCCCTATTCGGTCATTATCACTGAATGAGGATAGTTTATTCCCAACTGATAAGCCCTTGTCGCCCAATGCCTATCAAGTGTTGTGGGATGAATTTTATCGTGAGGCGAAAGCCATTGGCACATTTCAGAAGAGCGATATCAACACTTATGTCGAGGCGATGCAGTCCCTTCTGCAACGATATACAGGGTGTGTGCCATGTGGATATGCCAATTCGGAAGATATATCGTTGTATGACCATAGTCGGATAGTCGCAGGACTCGCTAGTTGTTTGTCGGTGCTGGATGAAGATAAACTCCAGCGTGTGGAGAAAGATAATACCCAAGTGGCGACCTTCATCGAAGGCGATATTTCGGGTATCCAACGCTTTCTGTATAGTGTGCCGATGCGCGGTGCGACTAAGCAATTACGGGCGCGCTCATTGTATCTGCAATTGCTCACTGAAGTGATTGCTCGCTATATCCTCCGTGAATTGGGGATGCCTATCACCAATCTGATTTATGTCGGTGGTGGACATTTCTATCTGCTCGCACCGACAGGTGTGGATATGAATGTATTATCCCGTGAGGTTGACCGTATCTTGCTCAAACATCATGATGGTGAATTGTATGTGGCACTCGGTTCTGTTCCATTGTTCCCAAACGATTTCACTGCACAGAATTTTGAGCAAAAATGGCGTGACCTCAAGCAAGAGACGGGTAAGAGTAAAAGTCGGCGGTATGCCAATTTGCCTGCTGATGAACTGGCAACTATTTTTATGCCCCGCGCACAAGATGGGGATGATGAAATCAGCCTCCGTTATAATGATAGAGGTGAGCCAGAAGATGATACCGAGCGAGAAGCACACTCTGGGCTTGGTAAGTCACTGGTTGAGTTCTCGAAAAAGTTAAAAAATGCCGAAGCGATTGTGCTAGGTTACACACAACCTCGTGAAGTCGCTGTTAGTGGCTTTCAAGAGACATTCACGGAATTTGGGTTTGCGGTAGACCTCGTTTATACATCACATAAGCAATGGAATTACCCACAACTGGGTGAATTGGATTATGCCGTGGTACAAGGTATCAAGTCCTTGCCAGATAACGCCATGGTGAAAGAATTAGAACGGCATTTGGGATGCCCAATCGCGCCAAGCCTGCGTTATACCGTCAATGTTACGCCGATGGTTGGGGATGATTTCCGTCCCGTTGAGTTCGATGAACTTGCACAAGCCTCTATAGGCATTAAACAAATCGGTGTGTTACGGATGGATGTGGATAATCTTGGGCATTTATTCAGCGCAGGGTTCAAAAAGCCGAATAAGCCCACAGAGAGTCGTGCCTCATTAGCACGTGTCGCCACGTTGAGTAATGCCCTGAGTTTGTATTTTGAGGGATGGGTGGGTGAAATTTGTCGCAACGCAAACGAAACCCATCATAAGCGTATTGATGACACGAAAAACCCCGGTCGTCAGATTGATGTCGAAGCCGTTTATGCGGTATATAGTGGTGGTGATGATTTGTTCATCGTTGGGCGCTGGGATGTCTTGCCACAAATTGCCCAAACCATCCATGACGATTTTTCACGGTATGCTTGCAACAACGCCAATGTGCATATCAGCGCGGGAATCACCTTGCATAAAGGTAAGTATCCACTTTATCTAGCATCTGCTGATGCTGAAAAAGCATTGGGTTCTGCCAAAAGTATTGATGCAGATAAAAATGCGATTAGCTTCTTGGGACAATCGGTTAAGTGGTCAGATTGGAAAGACATTCTCACCGTCCGCGATGAGCTTTATGACCTAGTAAAAAATCACGATGATGTTATTAGCCGTAGCCTCATTCAGATGATTTTGCATTTCTATGCCCACTATGAAGAGACACGCCAACAATACGCCATCAATAAATCTGGAGAACGCCAAATTGTTTGGGGTGCGTGGATGTGGCGTAGTGCTTATCAGTTCACCCGTTTTGCCGACCGTTTATCAGATGAATTGCTCCAGAAACGAGTCATCGCTATTTATAACCGATTAAAACCGGATGAATCCAAACAAAATAGCCTATTTCATAACATTCAATTGATGGGAATCGCCGCACGTTGGGCAGAAGCCCTCACCCGTAGCGAAAAGGAGAAATAACACATGGGACGTGGACAGAGTTCATATAACGACAAGCCACCATTTCCGCAAATATCAGAAGTTGATTTGAACACCATCATTAACGGTTCGCCTGTACTAAGTGCAGAGCTAACCGTCAAGCTGGGGGAATTAGTGGGTAAAGCCAGCAAAGATGTTGCCAGCGCCCAAATTCGCACAGTATTCTCGAATGTGCGCTTAATTGAGTCAGACTGGTCAATGAATGCAACATCACAAGAGGCGGATAATGCTCATCGGCAATTGATACTTCTGAAATCCAAATTGCGTTATCAAGTCGCGCGTAAACCCGAACTTGATAACTTGGTTACATTGCTAAATAAGGCGATAGACCTTGTGAAAAACCGCGACCACTTTCAGAGATTTGTTGATTTTTTTGAGGCGATTTTGGCATACCACAAGGTTGCAGGAGGCAAAAACTAATGACCACGCTTAAACTTTATGGACGACTGATAGTAACAGGAACGATTATTGCCAAAACGGGGCTTCATATTGGTGGGTCTGGTGGTAATTTTTCGATTGGTACAGTGGATAATGCAGTTATTAAAAACCCACGCACAGGTGAACCATATATCCCAGGTTCATCGCTTCGTGGCAAGATGCGCTCATTAACTGAAAAGTATCGCGGTGAGCCATTGGTCAAACATGCCAATGTGAGGATGCATACTGTTACTAATAAAGCCGATTATGAAAAATCACCTGTTGCCAATATTTATGGTGTCTCTGCCGAAGAGTTCAGTTTGCCCACACGCCTGATTGTACGGGATGTTAACCTAACGCCAGAATCTCGTGAAGAACTCCGTCGCGCTCGTACTGATACACCCTTCACCGAAATTAAGACAGAAGTCTCAATTGACCGCATCACCTCACAAGCTAATCCGCGCCAATTGGAGCGTGTGCCTGCTGGCGCAAAATTTGGCCCAATGGAATTGGTTTATAGCATCTATCAACCACAGGATGTCGAGTGGTTTAAGGTATTGGTGGAAGGTATGTTACTCCTAGAGGATGACTATTTAGGTGGCAGTGGGTCACGCGGGAGCGGGAAGGTCGGATTTGAGGATGTGCATGTGTATCTTAAAACGAGTACCAATTATGCTAATCCTCAAGGCGCACATTATCCATCTGTACAAACCTTATATGAAGATATTGATGCACTGACAAATGATATGCGACAAAGATTGTTTGGGGGATAGCCGATGGTCACGATTGCCTATAAACTCACTCCCAAATCGGCATTTCATTTTGGGCGCGAGGGCTTAGAACAACATTCTAGCTCAGAAACTTTTTCTAGCGACTCCCTGTTTTCGGCATTAATCGCCACTACCGCCCAAGTTGAACCCGAAAGCATAGACGGTGTGTTAGGTGCATTTCCGCCTTTTACTACGATACCTGCATTACGCTTATCTTCTGTTTTTCCGATTGCGGGGGATTTACCGTTGTTTCCTAAACCGCGCCTGAAAATTGAAATGGGTAAAGACGATGTTAAGCGAGGAAAAGACCTCAAGAAAATCCAGTATGTATCGGTGGGCATCCTCAACTTATTGCTGAAGAACGCTGATATGGATAAGTCACTTTCTGAGGATGAAGGACGATTTTTGCAGGATGGCGCTGTTTGGCTTACTAAAGCCGAACAAACCTCATTGCCAAAACGTTTTCATACCCTCAGTGCTGATGCACTAAAAGCTGAAAAAATTTGGGATGAGCATCTTACCCCGCGAGTTACTATTGACCGCATGAATAACTCCAGCAATGTCTATCAGACTGGACGTACCATTTTCACACAAGGCTGTGGATTGTGGTTTATGGCTGATGTAGTGAGTGAAGATGTCAAACTTTGGCTGAATAATATGCTCTTTCATCTGGCAGATGATGGTATTGGTGGTGAGCGGTCTGCGGGATATGGGGGATTTGATTTTGAATCCATTACAGTCCCCACTCAGCCAAATACAGACAGCAAATATGTGATGTTGCTCTCACGCTATAGCCCTACACGGGATGAATTGGTTCGTGGGTTATTTGATGAACGTTGTGCGTATGAATTAGTAGATGTGGGTGGTTGGTTAGCAACACCGGGCGCACGCGCCCAGAAACGCCAACGTGTGCGTCTCATTGAAGTAGGCTCAGTGATACGAGGCGGTACATTAACGGGGCAATTGGTGGATGTATCGCCTACTCACCCGCTTAAACATCCCGTTTTCCGTAGTGGCATTGCACTCACAATCCTAGTAGGAGGTAAATGATGAACCGACCTAAAGTCTATCGCTTGACCATCACAACCTTAACGCCATTACATATCGGCACGGG
>DAOTUO010000164.1:0-15376 GCA_034436595.1 Anaerolineae bacterium
TGAGTTATATGGCATATCTTCTTTAATATTCCATAAATTTTACACTTTCTCCATAACATTCCCACAATTTATTGTCTAAATTGCCCAACTAGGTTGTCATGATGCGTAATTTGCATTTGCACAATAAATCTGGACGTGTTATAAATAGACTCTAATCAAGAGTTCATCTTGTCTTAAAGCAACTGTGCTTTTGGGAAAACTATTTGTTTATAACCTATCTCAATGAGGTAATCCATCTATGAATAAACGTATTGCATTGCTCAGCCTTATGGTGTTTATCATTGGCGTTTTTGCGTTGCCTGCCTTCGCACAAGACGACATGATGAAAGCCGAAGCCGCCGATTGTAGCTATGGTGGTATCATCAAGTCCATTGAAGCCGTGGATGAATTGACCGTGAAATTCACCCTTTGCGCCCCAGATGGCGTATTCCCCCTCCGTGTTGCACTCTCCAACTTTGCAATTCAGTCTTCTGAATATATCGAATCCACCGGTGGTGGCATGGGTATGGTCACAAACCCTATCGGTACTGGTCCATACAAATTGGAATCATGGAACCAAGGTAGCGAAATTGTCATGACCCGCTTTGATGATTATCATGGCGATGCGGCAATTGAACCCACCCTCATCTTCCGTTGGAACGCAGAAGCCGCCGCCCGCCTGATTGAATTACAATCTGGCAACGTAGACGGCATTGATAACCCCGCCCCTGGCGACTTTTCTGTGATTGCAGGCGATTCCGCGTTGCAATTGCTCCCCCGCCAAGGACAAAATATTTTCTACATTGGCTTCAACAACACCATCGCCCCCTTTGACAACCTCAATGTGCGCCAAGCCATTGCTTATGCCATTGACCGTCAACGGATTGTGGACGATTATTACCCCGCTGGTTCTGAAGTGGCAACCGTATTTATGCCACCCTCGATTCCATCGGGCTATACCCCAGAAGTTGAACCATTTGCGTATAATCCAGACATGGCACGTCAATTGTTAGCAGAATCTGGCTTAGAATTGCCACTCGAAATCACACTGAACTATCGTGATGTTGTGCGCGGTTATTTGCCCACACCAGGCGTTGTTGGCGAAGATATTCGCGCTCAACTTGCCGAAGTTGGCATCAATGTGACCGTAGAAGTGGTTGAATCTGGCACCTTCTTAGACCGCGCCGATGCAGGCGAATTGGGCTTCTATTTGTTGGGCTGGGGCGCAGACTATCCAGATGCGACCAATTTCCTCGACTATCACTTTGGTACGGGTGCAAGCCCACAATTTGGTGACAAATATGAAGAAATCACCACCCGCCTTGTTGCCGCCGCCCAAGTTGCAGATTTGGCAGAACGTAACGTCATCTATGCCGAAGTCAATACCTTGCTCCGCGACAATGTCCCCATGATTCCTGTCGCTCATGGTTCTTCTGGTGTTGCCTTCAAAGCCAGTGCCATTGGCGCACTTGCCAGCCCATTGGGCAACGAAGTGTTCTCTATCATCGAAGACCCAGACGATGACATCCTCATCTGGATGCAAAACGGCGAACCCGCTGGTTTGTATTGTGCCGATGAAACCGATGGCGAATCGTTGCGCGTCTGTGAACAACTCACCGAATCGTTGCTCGGATTTGCCCCTGGCACAACCGACCTCATTCCCAGCTTGGCAACTGAATATACCTTCAACGAAGATTCCACCGAATTTACCTTCACCCTCAAAGAAGGTGTCTTGTTCCACGATGGTAGCACCCTCGATGCAAACGATGTTGTCCTCTCCTTCTTGGTTCAATGGGATGCGTCTCATCCATACCATGTTGGGCGTATCGGCAGTTTCGCTTACTTCTCTGGTATTTTTGGCGCATTCATAAATGTCCCAGAAGTGACCGAATAAGACAACCCACAATCATTCACTAGGGTGTTGCAGTGGCAACACCCTTCCTGATGGATAGAGACGGCAACTTTGCCGTCTCTATATGAATAGATTAATCACAGATAGAGGCGCTATGTCCAAATTTTTGTTACGCCGACTTATCCTCATGTTGCCCGTGTTATTTGGGATTGTTCTTATCACATTTGTGATTGCTCGTTCCATACCGGGTGAGCCTTGCACCGCCATGTATGGCGAAAAAGCCACACCCGCCGTTTGTGAAGCCCTCACCATACGGCTTGGGCTGGATAAAACCATCCCAGAGCAGTTTGTGGTGTATATCACCAATGCCCTACGTGGCGACTTGGGAGAATCTGTTCAACGAGGCAGACCTGTCACCGATATTCTGGCAGAACGGTTGCCCACCACCATTGAACTCGCGGGGATTGCGCTACTTTTTGCCATTATGTTTGGTGTGCCATTGGGCATTGTCGCCGCGTACTATCGCAATTCACCCATAGATGTGATGACGATGATTGTCGCCAATATGGGGGTGTCTATGCCTGTTTTTTGGCTGGCACTCATGCTCAAAGTATTATTTTCTGTCACCCTCAAAGATACCTTTTTATATCTGCCCCCATCTGGCAGTTTGCCCGCAGGGTATCAGACCAATATCATCCCTTTTTATGTGTCATGGGGGTTGGCAACAAAAGAGACGGCAAGCCCATTTTTAATTTTTATATCCCGTTTTAATATCCTCAATGGATTTCTCACGCTCAATTTCGATTTGGTCTTTCAGGCGGGGCGCTATCTCATTTTGCCCGCCATCGCTGTTGGGACAATCCCATTGGCAATTATCGCCCGCATGACACGTTCTAGCCTTGTAGATGCGCTCAACCAAGATTATATCCGCACAGCACGCGCCAAAGGACTCAAAGAACGAGTCATCGTCACCAGACATGGGTTACGCAATGCGATGTTGCCTGTTATCACCATTATCGGCTTAAATTTTGGCTATTTGGTCAGTGGGGCAGTCCTCACAGAGACCATCTTTGGACTCACGGGGGTTGGGCGCACACTCTTTGAAGCCATCACCGCCCGCGATTATCAGGTTATTCAAGCGGTGACGCTGGTTGTGGCGTTCTCTTTCGTCTTTATCAACCTCATCGTAGACCTATTATATGGCTTTTTAGACCCGCGTATCCGTTTGAGCTAATATCCATATCTACCCTCAGAAGGGGAATACCAGATGCAAGAAGCTGTTCCAGAAGCCAATAAACCTATTTCTCTCTCACAAGAAGTCTATATTGCCCGTCCACGATGGGTGATGACACTCAAAACGCTGGTGAGTAATCGCTCCGCTATGCTGGGGCTATTCATCATATTTTTCTTATTGATGGTGGCACTCTTTGCCGATTTTATTGCGCCCTATCCATACGACAAATCCATGCGCGATACACCGGGATATGTAGCCTCTGGTGGCAGATTGCCAGAGCGTCCGCCTTGTATTCATGCGCTGGGATGTGAAGATATTTCTGAGCATTATATGGGGCTAGACCGCAACTCCCGCGACCAATTTAGCCGTATTGTCTATGGCACGCGCATTTCGCTCACAGTGGGGCTGGTATCAGTATCCATTGCGATTTTATTTGGCACACTCATCGGCTTATTTAGTGGATATGCTGGCGGATGGTTTGACGACATTACCATGCGCTTTATGGATGTATTGTTGGCGTTTCCGTCATTGCTCCTAGCCATTGCCATTGTCACACTCAGAGAAGGTGCAAATTTAGAAAACGCGATGTTAGCCATCGGCATTGTTTCAGTGCCAGTTTATGCACGGCTTGTTCGTTCTAGCGTGTTATCGCTCAAAGAATTAGAATATGTCACCGCAGAACGTGCACTCGGCGCAGGACATTTGCGGATTGTCTTTTGGCATATCCTACCCAATGCGCTCACACCGCTTATTGTGCAAGGCACATTGGGCATTGGCACAGCCGTTATCGAAACGGCAGGGTTATCGTTTTTGGGTGTTGGGGCATCTGAACCCATTCCAGAATGGGGCAAAATGCTGTCTGATGCACGCGATTTATTCCAAAATGCACCGCATTTGGTATTATTCCCAGGGATTGCTATCACCATCACGGTACTCGGATTTAACCTATTGGGCGATGGCTTGCGTGATGTATTTGACCCACGCCTACGCGGTAAATAAAGGATAATGCGATGGTAGAGCCGTTGGTAACATTTATTCATATCAGCGACACACACATCCACTCCAACCCAGACCACAGCCGTGATTTTGCCCTCTATTCACCCAATTGGGGTGCAAAAGAATTAGTACAGACCATCAATGCCCTGCCCTATGCGGTGGATTTTGTCCTGCATACAGGGGATGTGGTCTATAACCCCGTCTCAGCAATGTATACTGTCGCCCGCGACATTTTGAGCCAGCTCAAATATCCCATCCATTATGTGGCGGGCAATCATGATGCGGCGGGTATCTTGCAAAACATGCTCATCCAACAAGGTGATGCGTCTTTGCAGGTGCATTATACGTTTACCGTCAATGGGGTGCAATTTGTGGTCGTAGATAGCAATGGACCCGCCACCCCACCCGCAGGTTATTTTACCAATACCCAACTCTCATGGCTCAAAAATATTTGTAGTGCCGATGATGACCGTCCACTGGTGATTGCCACTCACCACAACGTATTGCCCGTGGGGATTCCTTGGTTAGACGACTATATGGGGGTCAAAAATTGGGCAGATTTTCATGAGGCGTTGTTACCCGCCAAACATCGCATACGCGGGATTTTTTCTGGGCATGTGCATCAGCATATTGATATTGTGCGCGATGGCATTTTATACGCCAGCACCGCGAGTAGCTGGGCGCAATTTTCATCGTATCCAACACTAGATAAAACCACATCCGATATTGGCGCAGAACCCGGGTTTAGCCTTGTGACCATCAGCCGTGAACAGACATTCATCCGCCGATGCCGTTTCCCCATCCCGCAACCCGCCCCACATGACGATGATGCGGATATGACACAAGCCTCACGTTAAAATAAAAACAGGGCATACTCACCAGAGTGCGCCCTGTTTTATTATTTTGCCAATGAGAAAAAATTATTCCTCATCAACCTTAATATCAACTTTTTGTTTGCTCTCGATGATGTCGCCTTCACCAACTTCGCGCACAACCTCGATTTTCACTTTGGTCAAAAGCGCCGCCGCACCTGCGAGAAGCAAGAGGGGGATGCCACCAAAAAATCCAACCACACCGCCCACACCGACACCCACAGTCAATGGGGTGTCTAGGAGGACGCGCCCCTCTTGTGATTTCACAATCAGACGGCGCACATTGCCTTTTTGGATAAGTTCTTGAACTTTGCCCATAACTTGATTGCCTGCGACTTCAACTTCTTCGGTAAAGGTACGTTTTGCTTTTTCGGTATTTGGTTGTTCGCTCATGACGGTTCTCCTCTATTTTTGAATGTGTTCTATAACATCTATTACGCAAGTTAGGCCGAGAAGGTTGTAACAGGATTTAGGGACATTAGTACCAAAACAATTTGTGAGGGTGGTTGGTGGGCGCTATAAGGGCAGATTAGCAAGCACCTTATCTTCCCTTATAACAGTGTTTAGGTTAACGCATTGGCAAAATCACGTAAGAGTCCTGTCGCATTTTCGGTAACGGGGTCGCCATGCCCAAAACAAATCATCTTGGGGGTGAGGGTTACCAATTTTTTGACCGATAGTTTATTTTGTTCCATATCTACCGTGAGCATTTTCCACGGCAAGTTCATTTTCTTACGCAGATTAAATATCACATCACCAGAAAATAAAATCTCGCGTTCTGGTTGCCAAAAGGCGATATGACCCGGGGCATGACCACCTGTATGGATGGCTTGCAACCCACCCATAACATCGGGTATTACATCACCATCGTCTACGGTGCGCCCCACCATGACGGGTTTGGCTTTGGTATTGGGGGGGCGCAACCCACTAGGACGGCGCGGTATGGGGATTTCACCTTGTATCACGGGTTTTTCGATGGATGAGCAAATGACCTCTGCGCCTGTTTGTGCCACCAGATAGGGCAATCCGCCGATATGGTCGGGATGGGCATGGGTGATGAGGATGCGCTTCACGCTATTAGGAGCATAGCCTGCCCCCGCCAATTGCTTGAGGATGCGCTTGCCCGCCAACGAAATCCCGGTATCAATCAGAGTGATGCCATCGGGGTCTTTAATCGCATATACACGCCCAATGATGAGTCCGGTAAAGTTATAGAGTAAATCGGGGATAATCGTTTTCATATCTTGCTCCTGAGTTGAGTATCGGATAAAAAAATAGACTGTTCTTAGTATATCGGATAAATGAAGCCCTTCATGGTCGGGAATAAAATATCCACTATAAACTGCGACACGCCCCAACAACTTACATCGGGGAAAATGATATGAAGTTCCTCACGGCTTCGGTATCCTAATATCAATTGTGTGAAGGCATCTGGCGGTAGGCTAATATTGCTTTCACCTTCATAATAGCCAAGTGAATTGACCGCCGTGAGTTCTCCATTCTGAAAAACTAACGCAAAAGCACGCCGATATAAATTCACAATGACGGTCTGTGTCAGATTTGCAAATGGACTGTTGGCAAGACGATGCTCAAATGCGGGTTTGAGGGCAGTGAGCAGGCGTGGCACATCTGGAATCATCATTTGCCATGCGTAGCGTCCATTATCGTGTCCACCATAAAAACGCGCCAATTGTGTGAGTACATGCGCTTGGGGGATGTGAATTTTGATATAGGGCTTACTGCGCTCAATCGCCATTTTCTTGGCTTGCCCCAATACCGCTATCGCCTGTGCCTGTGATAAATTTGAACTTTCATTGATATTGAGTCCTGTACCAAAACCATAACGCTCAACGCGCCAATAAGCGGCTATATTATCATGTGAATCGAGGACACACCACGTTTCACTCACATTGCCCGTTTTTGTGGATGCACCGAGTAAATAATCCCATACGGCTTCATCGCGCACTGCATGAATATCTAAATCGCGTGAAGCAGTATCATATAAACGCATGAGAGCGGGAATGTCTTGGGCTGTGGCGAGCCGAAATGTATAATCATTGGGCATATCATCGGGGATAAGGTGCAAATCTAAGCGCCATCCACCTTCTAGGGGGAGTGCATATTCATACCCAAATTGGCGATAAAAATAGGGAATCCCCTGAATATTACTGAGGTGATAACCACCCTGATTGAGCAAATCGAGGTGATAATGTGCGAGTTCACGAATGAGTCCTTGCCCACGATAGTCTGGCAATGTGCCAACCACACCCATTTCGCCACATTTTAATAACACACCATCCAACTGCCATGTCCATGTAATGAGGCATAGGGACGCGATGATTTTATCGCCTTTTTCGATGAATACCCACTCTTCGGGGCGGGTATGTGGGTGACTGATGATTAATTCACGGGTCATCGTATCTAAGCTATCATCACCGTGAACAACAACATTGAAACGTGCCAATTGGTCAATATCCGCGAAGCTAGAGACAGAACGCAACACGAAACCATCGTGTAAGGGTTTGATATACGGTTTTGTAGAAATAAACATGGGCTATTGTGCCTTTCGTCATAAGCTATAATCACTCAGATAAGGGAATATTCCAGCCCAATACGCTGTACGGTTATAGCGAGATAATAAGATATGGATGAATTGATTCAGAAAATCGAAAATAACCGCAGTGAAATCATCATGCGGAGGGAGTTTTTATAGGGGGTGTCGGGTGATTCGCTACCCGACTAGCGGACTTGTGCCTTTATAGGTTGTATTTTTATCATGCGGATACTATATCTTGGATGGGTGGACAAGTCAATATGAAACGATGAGGATAATGCGGATATTGTAGGGGACGAATAACGAAGTGTATGTCGTCCCGTTGCTTATTATAGAGACGGGTTAGGCGAAAATCGGCATATCGGCAATCACTTCCGCCGCCAGTTCATACCGCCCAAAGGCGGGGATAATATACGCCCCTGCCACCAATGGACGCACAGCACGGAGCAATTCTTGGGCAATTTTCACACCCTCTTGGGGAGCATCTTCACCCGCATCTTCCATGCGCTTCATGAGGCTATCTGGAATCGAAATACCAGGGACTTCATTATGCAAAAATTGGGCTTGGCGCAAGCTATACAACGGCATAATGCCCATGAGTACAGGCAATTTGAAATGTTCCCCCGTGACGGCTAAGAATCGTTCTAGGAACAAATCTATCTTGTGGGGTTCAAAGACCGCCTGCCCTAGAGCAAAATCTGCACCCGCTTCCAATTTTTTGATGGTGAGTTTGACCTCATGGTCTAAATCATCGGCAAACATATTCAATGCACAACCAACATGGAAGGCAGTCGGCTTGCCGATGCTACTACCCGCCAAATCTTGCCCATGATTCATCTTTTGCTTGATGAGTTCTATCAGTTTAGAGGGGGCAATATCAAAATTATCCATCGCTTCGGGATAATCACCAATTTTGGTGGGGTCACCCATTGTCACAAATAAATTCCGCAAATCTAGCGCGTGTGAGGCGAGTAAATCGCCCTGAACCCGCAACACATTGCGTCCGCGTGTGGGAAAATGCAACACGGTTTCCATGCCCACTTGGTCTTGAATAATATGCGCGACTGCCCACGGACTCATCCGCATACGAGCGGCGGGGGTATCTGCCACATCCAAAATATCTGCACCGGCTTCGCGTAACAAACGGGCGCTATTGACCAATTTTTCCACGGCATAACTCTTTGGTGGAGCAATCTCTACGGTGATAGTGAACTTGCCATCTGCCAAACGACGCGCCAGCGATGTGGGGTTATCTGACGTGAGGATTTCAACCTCTTGGGTGGCTTCTATCACCTGAATCGGTACTTCAACCGCAATCGGCTTTTGTAGCGCAAGGCTCATGGCATTGATATGCGCGGGGGTTGTCCCACAGCATCCGCCGACAATTCGTGCGCCAATGGCTTTGAATGTTTGGGCATAATCACCAAAATAATCGGTGGTAGCGGGGTACATCGCCCGTCCGCCGATGGTCTGTGGATAACCCGCATTGGGCATAGCAGAGAGCATCGCATTGGGCATAGCTTGGTGCATGGTGGTGAGGATGGTCGCAATTTGGCTGGGTCCCGCGCTACAATTCACACCGATAATATCCGCGCCAGCCTTAATCAGTTCATGCGCCGCCCGTGCGGGAGAATATCCCAATAGGGTGCGGTCATCTTGGGCAAAGGTCATCTGCGCGATGATAGGCAGGGTTATGCCGTCGGTTTCTTCTATGCTTTTCACCACCTCAATGGCAGTAAATAATTCGTTGTGGTCGCTAAACGTCTCGAATAAAATCGCATCCACACCTGCGTATGCCAATGCGCGAATTTGCTCCACAAAGCCTGTCCGCAATTCAGTCGGGTTAATTTTGCCATAGGGACGCAAGCGTAGCCCGATGGGACCCACAGACCCAACGATATACACACTATCGGCGGGAATATCGGTCTTGGCAATGGCTTGGCGAATATTTTCGACAGCCGCGGTGTTAATTTCTGTTACCAATTCACCGAGTCCGTATTCCGCGAGTTTATACCGATTTGCCCCAAACGTGTTCGATTCAATCAGGCGAGCGCCTGCCAGCAAATATTCCACATGCACCGATTGCACCATCTCTGGCGCGGTGATATTGAGATGTTCAAAACAGGCATTGAGCGCCACTCCATGCTGATGGAGAAGCGTCCCCATTGCACCATCGGCAACAAGTGTGCCACCATTTTTGAGAAATTCTAAAAGCGGTTGTTTAGACATTTGGCTTTCATTCATAGATTTTTTTACCGTTTGGAAACTACGCCACTTGAGTGGCAGTAGCGGAAAACGGCACGCCTTTCGTATAGGTATAACAGGCTAAATATCCCCGAAGGGCGAGGACTTTGCTGTAAAGCAGGTGTCCTCTGACCCACTCCGCTTGCGCGAGTTACGGTTACCTCGTCAATGTTATCGGGTGGTTTTGTGTGCATGACACTGGCTTAACCACTTACGCCTTTTTAATCATGCACCGCAGAGTTCCGGGCTGGTGAAGCACCCCGAAGTGCCTATATATTCACCCGTAACGGTGCCATTGCTGGCTTAGACTGGTCAGAACAGGCTTTTACACAAGCCACTACCTTTTAAGGTAGGTGGTATCTGACCTGATAGATATAGGACAGTAATTTTTATTGTATAAGATAACGTCTAAAAAATGTATACATAAGCTAAATTAGCACAACCCAATGAGCAAAAATTACGTAGAATGGTGTATGGTTATAGGCATGTGTTTATACTGGAGAGAAAATCATCAATGAGTGAGCAAATTGTCTTAGATGTTAAAGATGTCAAAAAAGACCTCAAAATGGGCGAGGTGACAGTTCATGCCCTACGCGGTGTGACGATGAAAGTGAAACGTGGCGAATTTTTGGGGATTATCGGTCCTTCTGGTAGTGGAAAATCTACCCTACTGGGCATGATTGGCGGGTTAGATAACCCCACATCTGGCACGGTAACGATTGACGGCATCAATATCACCGATTTATCGGAACGCGCCCTGACCACCATCCGCAACGAAAAAATTGGCTTTGTATTTCAATTTTTCAACCTCATCCCCACCCTTACCGCCCAAGAAAATGTGGCATTGCCGATTCAATTCGCCAAAAAAGGACGTGGCGGCGCACAAAAACGCGCTAAAGAATTGCTCGAAATGCTCGGTTTGGGCGATAGAATTCATCACCGTCCATCACAACTCTCTGGTGGTCAGCAACAACGGGTGGCACTCGCACGCGCACTCGCTAATAATCCGCCACTGCTTTTGGCAGATGAACCTACAGGCAGTTTAGACACCACCGCCACCGAAACTGTCATGCAGGCATTACGCGCTGTCCAACGCGAAATGAATACGACCATCATCATTGTGACCCATAGCCCCGATATTGCCGCCAATGTTGACCGTGTGATTACCCTCGTAGATGGCATGATTGCCGAAGATACCAACCCGCTTGCCAGCGCAGAACTCGCCGCCATTAAGGTGATAAAAGAAAAACGCGCAACGGGCGAGTGGCAAGGTGTGACCTCATAGGATACCCAATGATAGAAAAATTCAGATTCTACTTTAAGCACTCAATAAATGACCTACGGGTCAATGGGCAACGCACCTTTTTTGCGTTGCTGTGTATTGCCGCAGGTGTGGCGGCAATCGTGAGCCTGCAAACACTAGCAGTCATGATTCAAGATACCCTGCGTGAAAATGCCCGTGAAGCCAATAAAGGCGACATCAAAATTGAGAATGGGGTTCGTTTGCGGGATATTGACTTCAACGACCCAGAATTTCAGAATGGCAATTTTAATTTTGAAAATTTTGAGCAAATCGTCCGCACAACCGAAGCAGAAGCCATCGCCAGTGGCATCTTAGAAGAAGTCGAAGGTGGGTCATCATTCTTCCCAGGGATGCCCACTAGCAAATTTATTGGTATGCGTGGACGTGATATTTTGCAGGCATGGGCAGATGCCAATATTGACCAGCCCGTGACGTTTAGTTATTTGTATCAGGTACTCGATACCCTACAAATTTTCACAGGGTTTGGCAAAGGGTCTATCCTCAATTTGGCGCGTACCGATTTACAGAGTAGCCAAGTCAGCCCATTCATGATTGATGGGGCAGAATACCCACTAGTCGGTGAAATTCGTTCACAAGATGGCAAGCCATTACGTGAATTATTCCCCACACCCAATAGCATTGTCATCAGCCAAAATGTGGCAGATAACCTGCAAGCCCAAGTGGGCGATAGCATCCGTCTGAGCGGTATCAGCGAAGAATTTATTCTCACGGGCATCGTCCCTACAGAAGAAGAAGCGGGACTAACGAATCCGTTTGCGGGAATTTTTGGCTTTTATTATATAGATAGAAGCGCCATGCCCATCTTTGGGATTCAAGACCGCGTAGAAGAGGTCTATTTGCGGATTGATGAGCCAACCGATGAACTTATTGCCGAATTGACCGAAAAACTCCAAACCGATTTTCCATTTTTGGCATTTGTAACCACCACTGATGTACTAGAAATCAACCAGATATTCTCCGATATTATCGGGCAATTGGTGACTGTCATCGGTATCGTGTCGTTATTGTTAGGGAGCATCGGCATTGTCAACACCATGCAAGTGGTCGTGCGTCGGCGCACATTAGAGGTCGCTGTCCTCAAGACATTAGGTTTACAAGCCGACCAAGTGACCATGCTGTTTTTGGTGCAAGCCTTCATCATGGGGGTAATCGGTAGCCTATTTGGGATTCTCTTAGGCTGGCTCATGACTTTCGTCATCAAAGGCTCGGCAGAGACATTTTTAGGTGAAAGCCTGCCCTTCCGTATCGCCCCAGGTCCCGCCATCGCGGGGTTGGTGGTCGGCACATTGGTCACGACCGTATTCGGGTTTTTGCCCACACTCAGCGCGGGACAAGTCCGACCGGGTATTGTGTTGCGCCCCAATGACAATATTATCCCACGCACAGGCTGGTTGCGTACTATCGGCGCATTGTTCATCGTCATGATTGCCCTCACCGTCATTGCCACCGGTATTTTGGGCAGTGTGCAAGTAGCGATAGGTGTGGTCATTGGCACATTCTTCATGGCGGGGTTTTTCTATTTTCTGCTGTTGTTGTTGTTATGGATTGTGGGCAAGTTCTTTCCGTCTTTTGGATGGATAGATTTGCGCCTATCGCTAAAAGCTGTGCTGGTGGGGCGAAGACGTGGTGCATTTACCCTGTTGGCATTGGTGGTTGGGGTGTTTTCGTTGAGCCTTATCACTCTGCTGGCAGATTCGATTAACCAAACCCTGAATAATGTCATCTCCACCGGACTCGGTGGCAATGTCATCATCCAGATGATAGGCGAAAACTCGGCAGATGAGGTCGAATCGGTGTTGCAAAATCAAGCGGGGGTCAATAGCTATACCCTCACACGCACCTATCCACTCGATTTGGTGTCTGTGACGAAAAGCGATGGCACAGTCCTCACCGCCGATGAAGTCTATAGCACCGTCACCGCCAACGAAGGCAATATGAACCAGATACAAAACTTATTCCAGCGCACCATAGGGCGGGATGTCGCCAATAATTTGCCCAATGTCGGCTTCCTCGCTGGCAACGGGAGACAACTCACCGCCGATGATGCGGGGCAAAATGTCATAGTCATCCCACGCAACGAGACGGTAGATGCCTCTGGCTTGGCGGTGGGCGATGTCATCACCATGACCAATGGCAACACCGAAATTTCATTCACGATTGTGGGATTATCCGAACCCCCCGCCATCGTCACAGACCCCCCCGCGCCATACGCCCCTGTAAGCGCCTTTGGGGAAATTTCTGCCCAGACGGTGGGGGTGATTGTGGATATTAACGAAGAAAATGTGCCACAACTACGAAGTGCCTTGTCTGGGGTGATGGGTGTGTTTATGCTCGAAGCGAAAGTGCTAAACGCCTTTGTGGTGGGCATTTTGGGGCGCATCACCGCCTTCCCCGTATTGGTTGCGGCACTTAGTCTCATCGTTGGCGGGGTGGTCATTGCCAATTCGGTGGCACTCTCGACCATTGAGCGGCGCAAAGAAATCGCCGTGATGAAAACGGTTGGTGTGCATCGAGAGCGCGTTTTGGGCATGTTATTGCTCGAAAACGGCATCATGGGCTTCATCGGCGGGTTATTGGGAGTGGGATTGGGTCTGTTTGGATTATCCCTCTCATTAGCCTCACTCAATAGCGCGGGGGGCGGTGGAGGCGCAGTTATCCCATACGGCACAGCTTTATTGCTGATGGTGCTGTGTGTGCTAATTGCGTTGGTCGCCGCCGTGACCACCGCGTGGGGCGCATCTGGCGAAAAACCGCTCAACGTATTGCGCTACGAATAAAAATTATCACAAAAAAGCCCCTGTCCGTGTGGATAGGGGCTTTTTTATTGTATCAACGCGGATTAAGGCGCATGTTGATACCAAATTTAGGGCGCATGGTGACGAGTGGCTCAATTTCGATGCGCTGATTGGGCATGAGTTCCAGCCGATAATTTTGGGCGATGGTCGCCACTGCGATTTGCAATTCCATCATGGCAAAGCTATTGCCAACACACACCCGCGGTCCACCACCAAACGGCAGATAGTGATATTTGCCAATAGACTTGGCATTTTCCTCGCTGAATCGTTCTGGGTCAAATTGTTCTGGATTAGCAAACCAGCGTGGGTCACGATGCAAAACATACGGCGACATCAACACCATATCCCCTTGCTTAATATCATAGCCACCGATGCGTGTATCTTGTGCAGAGAAGCGCGGAAATAACCATCCTACAGGGTATAAACGCAAGGTTTCGTCTATGACCATTTTCAGATAGGGCATTTTTCGCAAATCTTCTATAGTGATAGTCCGCGTGCCCAGAGTGGTATCAATTTCCTCATAGAGGCGTTGTTGCACATGCGGATTTTCTGCCAATAGGTAAAACAGCCATGATAACGTGAGGGCGGTGGTCTCGTGTCCTGCGACAAACAGGGTCAATACTTCATCCCGCAATTGCTGAAGGCTTATGCCATTGCCATCTTCATCCCTGGATGCCATCAACATCGAGAGCAAATCACCTTGTTCCACATCACCAGAAGCCTCGCGCTTTTGGATGATGTCATACACAATATCATCCACCACTGCATTGAGTCGTTTGATTTTCATATTTTGCAGTGTGGGCATCCAATGGGGCAATTTCAGAGGACTTTTGAGCATTTTTACGCCCTCATGTTGCATTTCCGTGATGGCATCTGCCATATTGTCATAATAGCCAACCTCGACATTAAACAGGGTTTTGGTGGCGATATTGAGCGTGAGTTTCATCATTTCGTGTTCGATTTCGCGCACATCACCCACTTGCCAATCTGCCAGCATGTGGTTGGTGTAATGCACCATCGTATCGGCATAATTGCGAATGTATTGGGTATGAAATGACGGCTGGATGAGTTTGCGTTGCGATTTCCAAAAACTACCATCATTGGTCAGGAGTCCTGCGCCCAAAAAGTACCCCATACCCACATGGCGCGTATTTTTGGTGATGGGTGCTTTGCGGAACACTTCCCAATCTTGCAAAATCTCGCGGATGTCCTCTGGATTATTAAAGAAAAATGCCCGTTGGTTGGCAATCGTAAAGGTATACGCATTCCCGTATTGGCGGACGCTATCCAATAAAAATTGGGCGAAATTGTCGTTAATGGCTTTTATCGGACCAAAAAACGGCGTGGCTTTGAGACTTGGTGGTAATTGACGTGCAACGGCTGTTTGGGTGGTGTTCATCATCATATCCCTTCTAATTGGCAAAATATGGTACACTATGTATCATAAAGTGATTTTAGCCGAAATAGGTCATCCAATTTTATAGGGTATAACATAAGTAACAGGTGTATCACAAAATGAAAAATCC
>DAOTUO010000165.1:0-18294 GCA_034436595.1 Anaerolineae bacterium
TGGCTGTACTAGAGCCTTTAGGCTCGTATGTCAGCCACAAAAAATAAAATATGGCTAAACCTATTTTGATGCGATTACCCTTTAATCATTTCCCCAACACATTGCTAATTTTATATAAGCCGATTATAATCACCCATATCAAATTATTTTTGCCTTATTCCTGTGGGTTGATATGTCCTTCATCCATCACATCTTTTTGAGCTATAGCCGACGCGACACCACCATGATGCAAAAAGTCCGTGATGATTTGCGCGGTGCGGGATTTATCGTCTGGACGGATGAAGGGCTAGAGGTCGGCACATCCTCATGGGAACGTGATATTGAGAATGCTATCCGCAATACGGGGTGTTTGGTGGTGTTGTTATCGCCAGATGCCAATCAATCCGAGTGGGTGGGGCGCGAATTTACCTTCGCCAATATCCACAAAAAACGGATTTTCCCCATGTTATTGCGTGGTGATGAGACCACTGCCATCCCCTTGCGCTTGGCACAGCATAATTATGTGGATATTCGTCAAAATTATGATGACGGTATGGCGCGGATGATGCGCGATATTCGCAAGCATTTAGCTATGCCACAACCCACGCCTGTCTATAGCACCCCACCGCCACCACCGAAACCTGTTTATACCCCACCGCCAAAACCTGTTGAAAAGCCAATCGAAAATGATTTTGTTGCGCCACGCACGAGTGCGGGTGGTGCAAAACGTGGATTCCCTGTTTTTGTGGTCATTGGCGGGATTGTGGGCGTGCTGGCATTGGTGTTATTGCTTGCTAGTGGTGCATTAAGTGGTAATAATTCTGGCGCTACATCACGTTCTACAAATACACCACGACCAATTACCATCAGCCCATTGCCAACATTCTCTTCACAACAGATGGTGACAATAACGAGCAATGCCGATTGGACACCGCAAGAACGTGATTTTGACGGGGTAACGATGGTATTAGTACCTGCGGGGTGCTTTATGATGGGGAGTACGACTGGCGAGAGTGATGAAGCACCGGTGCATGAACAATGCTTTGATACGCCGTTTTGGATAGACACATATGAGGTGACACAAGCCCAATTTGCCGAATTCGGTGGACAAAAAGCCAATGCAAACAATTTTACGGGGAATGAATTGCCTGTAGAGAGCATTACATGGTTTGAGGCGCGTGATTATTGTGAATTACGGGGTGGCAGGTTGCCAACAGAACGGGAATGGGAATATGCCGCCCGCGGATCCAACAACCTGACCACCTATCCGTGGGGAAATGACTTTGTGGCAGATAATGTGGTGTATTCTAACAATAGCAATCGCCGAACTGCGCCTGTGGGTAGTCGTGCAGGTGGGGTGTCATGGGTTGGGGCTATAGATATGAGCGGGAATGTGTTGGAATGGGTGAGCAGTTTGTATGGGGCGTATCCATACGATGAGACTGATGAAAATATTAGCAATAATAGTAGTGTCCGTGTGCTTCGTGGCGGGTCTTGGTACAGTATCCTTACGGATGTGCGTTCCGTCTACCGCGGCGGGAGCACCCCTACGGTCAGGGGCATCGACGTTGGACTTCGGTGTGTTCGCTCTCAAGAATAGTTCTGTAATACTGTATGATGGTATTACTGTTTTTCTGAGGGGGTCTGGGAGTATCCCCCAGCGCCTGAAAACAGGAATCAGAACATAATTACGAAAAACGAATACCCGACATCCCGTGAAGCGGGCGAAATTTTTTGGGGATGAAAAGGGACGCTATACGCCTATGGCTAATCGTCTCGTACTGGCGGATTAGGGCAGAATGTCCGTATATCCGCCATGCCTCTTACCCCATTGTCTGTCACATCACGCGCAACATGGGCAAATTTGCCATCAGATAATCGCGCAAGGCACGCGGTTGGATGGTCTTTTGCTTGATGACGGCTTCTTCTAATTTTAGTTCATCCACTTTGTATAGCCGTTGTTGGTTTTCGGTGGTGGATTGAATCATCGTATAGATTCCCTACGTTATTGATATGAAACTCAACACACGCCAAAAAACCACATAGACAAGCCATGCTACCTATGATACAATCTAAACATCTCGGGGTATGGCGCAGTTGGTAGCGCGCTGTGTTTGGGACGCAGAGGCCCTCAGTTCGAGTCTGAGTACCCCGATTTATTTAACAACCTGCGGGTATGGTGTAATGGTAGCACGCGACCCTTCCAAGGTCTCAGTACGAGTTCGAATCTCGTTACCCGCTAACAAATCCACCATACAATCAAAACGTCATACGGGTCTATAGCTCAACGGCAGAGCCACCCGCTCATAACGGGTTGGTTATAGGTTCGAATCCTATTGGACCCACAAAAACAGGCGATAATGATTATCGCCTGTTTTGATTTCTATAAGTTAGCTCTCTTCAAACGGTCTAAAAGCCCTTTTAGGGTTGGATAGGTCTTTTTGATGACCGCTATTTTCTCATTGAAAGCGGATGAGTCGTTTTGATAGGTCGCCAATGCTTGTAGGTCTTGTAGGATGGGAATGGCTTCATCATAGCCAGCGACATTGCGTTGTGCGATAAGTGCCTCTGCCCGCGCCCAGAGTGACTCTTTTTGTGGCGCGAGTTGCTCCATTTTCTTTTGATGTGCTTGGGCATCTTTGCGTTTTTTCTCTGCGAGTTGCTGTTTTTTGATTTCTTCGGCACGATTGAGCAATTCTAAAATAGAACGTCCGCCAATCGTTGCCCCCACCGATTGATTTTCACCTGCAAACGCTTTGAGCCGATTAGTAAGGGCAATATCGAGCCGTGTCTCTTGCGCCAAAACACGCTTTAGGAACGCGAGTTTTTCATCATCAGAAAGTTTATAGAGGTATTGCTCCAAATTTTCAGATAATTTTTCAAGTGGATTGCTTTTTTCTGCTGATGTAGATACCAAATCTTTACTCAGCCCAAAAAATTCAGTAAAGTTTTTTAGTGCTGGTGAAAGGCTTTGCAACCCATTGGGAACAGGCGGTTCTATGATTTGGGCGAGTTCATCGTCTTCTGGCTCAAAATCGTCATCCTCTATATCATACCTATCCGCTTCATAATCGGCACTAATGAGCCACGCCAAATAGAGGGCGCGATAATCACCAGTTAAAATTTCATCTCGCACAGAAATAATTTCAGATAATATACCCTCCCCTTCTATCCACATACCCTCATTATTGATTTCATCAAATGAAATATTCAGCACACAAAACTCTTTTTCTTGTGTCCAGACCACCGTCTCCCCAAATTCATATTGCGCCATGATGTGTGCGGGAATTGCCCCTTTGGGAAACCGAAACATCAATTGATGTGTTCCCCAATTGGCAATATAGAGCATCGCATCAAAATAATTGAGCAATACTTTGTAGGGGTCGTGCCGAAAATCGCCATGATGATAAACAAAACTGGCAGTTGTATTAGTTGGTTGTACACGTGAAGATAACTTTTTAATTTCTTGTTTATCATTATCAGAGAGACGCTTATCTATTGCCTGAAATTCATAATATTGATATTCGCTCATGTTGAACACCTTTCAGCAGAATATATCCAAGCCCTTGACGGGACACATCACCTAATTCTATAATAGCACTCTGAATAAAGCACATCTCTTTACCGCAGACAGTGGGTGGCACATAAAAGCCTTAATTCCCCACCGAGGTGAGGTACATGACCATTAGACACATTAATGGCAGTCTTCACTTTGTATTGTGGACTGCTTTTTTCAATTTTTGGCATAAAACGCCAAAAAATCTTTGTCGGAAAGGAGGAAAAAGTTTTGCCACTTTCAAAGGAACGTAAAAACGAAATTGTCGCTGGGTATCTGAATATTCTGGAAGATTCGAATGGATTTATCATCATTCAATCTCAAGGGTTATCTGTTGCCCAAGTCAACAAACTACGGCAAAAAGTGCGTGAGGCGCAAGGGCAATATGCCGTTGTGAAGAACACCCTTTTTACCAAAGCATTAGAGATGAAAGGCTTCCCTATCCCAACTCACTTGTTGGAAGGACCTGTCTCTGTGGCATTTGGCATGTCTAATTTGCCAGAAGTCGCCAAAGCGGTGTTGGAATTCCAAAAAGAATCCAACGAAAAACTGACCGTCACTGGCGGTATCATGGGCAAGGATATTCTGAACGCCGCCCGTGTTGATGCAGTCTCTAAACTGCCTACACTGGACGAAATCCGCTCACAACTCATTGGTGTCATCATTGCCCCATCGGAAGGCATCGTAAATGTGATTTACGCCGCCACAGGTGCAGTAGTCAATGTGTTGAATGCTTATGTAGACGACCGCAATGGTGCCGCATAATCATGGTGGAAAATATCGCCAAGCACAACCTAATTTTGTATCAACCCGAAAAGCGTTTCGTATATCATTTATCTTGAAAGGATATTAATCTCATGGCAGATTTAGCCAAGCTCGTAGAAGAACTCAGCGCATTGAGCGTGTTGGAAGCCGCAGAACTCAAGACCCTCTTGGAAGACAAATGGGGCGTGAAAGCCTCATCTGGTGGTGGCGGGGCGATGATGATGGCTGCCGCGCCTGTTGCCGCAGAACCCGTTGAAGAACAAACCGAATTCACCGTCACCCTCAAGGATGGTGGTCCAAAGAAAATTAACGTCATCAAGGTTGTCCGTGCCATCACCAGCTTGGGCTTGAAAGAAGCCAAAGATTTGGTCGAAGGCGCACCACAGGTCATCAAAGAAGGCGTTACCAAAGAAGAAGCCGCCGACATCAAAGCCAAACTCGAAGCAGAATCGGCTGTTGTCGAAGTCAAGTAGTTTTTTCTACAGATAAATATGAGGGCAGATGGGCATTATGGCTCACCTGCCCTTTTTTGATTCTATATCATTATGCCGTTGCTTGTTTTAATAACTTGGCTAAAAGGGCATAATCCACAACTTGCCCATTCAATATTTTAATCGTTTTACGATTGGGGTCGCCTTCTTCAAAAAATCCGTCAGGCGCTTGAAGTGATTCGGCATCGAAAATCGTGAATGTCACCCATCCTTTCGCCGTACCCAAAACCGCCACATATTTGCCATTTTTTAGAAAATGGGGTTTCCCATATTGTAGCCGTTCCTCAACGTAGGGATAGCATTATGGGTGATTTGGCGCAATTGGTTGCATACCTCAACCTGCCATTCTTGCTTGGCTTTGTCATTTAATTTGTTGATATAATCGGTCACATCTTGATTCATCGGCATATCATTTTCCCTCCAAATTAACGAACATCTGTTTTTAATTATAAGGGAAAATAGATGTTTGTACAATGAATCTACTGTACAGTCTTTTAGATTAAGGGATGTTGCAGACATACGTCACATTTTCTGACGAAAATGCTCCTAGTCCGCCATTACACCCATACCAGTCATGTGGGATGTAATGGCTGTACTAGCGAAGCGTATGTCAGCCACTGCAAACCGATACCAGCTGTAATGGCTGTACTAGCACGCAGTGCGTATGTCAGCCACCCTTAAGAAAAAAGAACATCTTCAATCCACTTTTCGGGGTTTTGAGCAATATACATCTTCAGTGTATGTAAAGCCCGTTCATCACGAATAATATGGTCATGAAAACTACGATGCCATAATTTACCAACAAATGGTGTCCAGTTTGAGTCTTTTACACCTCGAATATACGCATTGGTTGTAACCGTTTTGAACCACTGAATTCCTTGTGACAAAGTGACAGATTTTTCATTATTTGGGGCATTATTGATTATCAAGATGCTATGAAAATGATTGGGCATCACCACAAAATCATCTAATTCAAAATGAGGGTGTTTTTGAGGAAGTTCATACCAATACTGTGAGAGCATTTCACCCGCGGGGGATAAACATAATTTGTTATCGGCTATATCCCCTAATAAATGCACCCGATTTTGAATGAGAATGGTGATAAAATAAACCCCATCACTTGCATAATCATAACCCTCTAAGCGTAATTTTTTGCGATGATGCACCATGATAAATCCCCCTAATTTGTCACTATATCCAATTAAATTTAGAAAGGTATCTCATCTATAACTGGTTTAGAACCTAACATATCTTGAATGGCTTTTTTCAACTTGTTCTTGAAATTCTCTGTCTTATCAAAATTTGTACTATACAGAAGGGCATCTTTAGTGCGTATATCAAAAGGCAACTCCTGATTTTGGGTTATCACGACAGTAGGCTTGCCAATAGTATGAGCAATGCCTAACTCATAAAAAACATTGGGATTATGCCCTGTGCAATCAGCAATAACTAACTTGCAGGCATTAAACATTGACCAAATTTTGTGCATGGATTCTCTATCTGTATATGTTTCATCTGCCCGCTTGATGCTATACCCCATATTTTCAATAACAGGCTTAATAATACCATCATAAACGGGTTTGAGTTCCTCTTTGAATGGCATTATCACGAATACATCGCATTGGTATTTATCTTCAGTTGATGGTTCACCAAATACAGGTTTTATTCTCATCCCATTGGGCATAAGCCAATTTATAGCCTCAATATCAGGTACCTCATCATAATTAATGCCATATTCCCCACTTATATTCCGTTCTCGTTTATCTCTAGGAATAGCCAATTCTAAAACACCGCTCATCTCTAATTCCATATCATGGGTGAGTTTATCAAAATTTTGGGGATGAAAATAAATAGATAATAACGAATAATTGCCGTCTATATTTTCTAATAAACATCTAGCCCCAACAAGTAATTGAGCTATATCATTTCTGCCTTTTTTGATTAGAAGGCGTTTTATCGCCTCAATATATTTTGTTGCATCTTCCATAGATTCCCACCTTATTAAATATCCTGAAATTTATTATAACATAAAGCTACTATTATGTGGCGGACATATGTCACATTTTCTGGCGAAAATGCTCCTAGTCCGCCATTACACGTCTGCCTGTTTAGGTGTTGTAATGGCTGTACTAGCGAAGCGTATGTCAGCCACCGCACACCGCACACCAGTCATGTGAGGCTGTAATGGCTGTACTAGCGAAGCGTATGTCAGCCACTGTATCACCGCAGTATGTCAGCCACTTTATATCCACCCTAACCCACCCCTCAGCAACTTTTGGCGCAATATCGCGTATAGTACAATATAAGACTGGATAAAACCCCAATAGGATTTATTGTTATGGCTGGAATATTAGAAACGATTATCACCGTCGTGGTCGGCACGATTAACGGAGTCACTGGCACAGTACGCAATGGCATTGCCAGTGTCGAAGATTTTATCTATGTACGTTTTTCTGGGATGCCCTTCATCGTACTGGGCGCACGACAAGTCGGCAAAACCACCCTCATTGAATGGCTAAAACGCAATATGGATGACATTGAGGGCTATAAAACCAACCCCACAGGCGCGGGTGGCGATTCTGTCCCAGAATTCACTGCCAAAGTGGGCGACACTCACTTTAAGCTCAAGCCGAGTCGGGATGTCGGTGGCGAATATGCCATGTGGGAAACCGATTGGGTGGAATTATTCCGCGAGGCAAAACCCCGTGGGATTATCTTTATGCTCGACCACACCGATGTGCATCTGCAAAAAGATGCGCTCAACTTTGTCTTGCAAATGATTGAAGATGAGCCGAATATCGCCAAAGGCTTGCGTGCCATTTATATCTTGGTGAATAAACAAGATATTTGGGGCGAATATATGGAACTCGATGAAATTTTGGGACATTATAAAAATGAGCAAAAACGCCTCCGCGCCCAAGCAGAACGGCTCGACTATCAATATGCTATCACCTATGGCAGTTTGTATACAGGCAAAGGCGTAAAAGCCATGATGAAATCATTTTTTAACACACTGCGCCCCAAACCGCGTGATATAAAAAATGTGGATTAAGGCATGTCTCCATTAAATCATCTGGTCATTGAATATGTCTTTGAGGGGCATAAGCGTGGGTATAATTTCACCACACCTACCAGCGCCTATGATGATGCGACCCTCAAAACCATCTGGAAACATGCCATGCCACGCGGTCAGGGATGGGGCGCAGACCATTTTATTGGGTCACGCACAATCAAGTGCTTTCCATTACCAGATAACCGCATCGCACTATCAGAGACCACCGTCACCGATTTAGCCGATGAAACAGGCAGAAAGGGTATTCGGCGGGCAGTCATCGAGACATTCCGCCCCATCGCCATCAATGCCTATTTTCGGGCGCGACTGGCAACATATGACCTCAACACACAAAATGCCGCCAATATCTTGCATAACCGTGTCTATAACCGCTTCCCCAATCGCAATCAACCCCTTGTGATGAGTTATCCCTATAAAGGGTTAATGCTATGGCGGGTGATAGAGGCGTGTGTATTTCAACTCATGCTCAATATGCCCCGCCAATTACAAAATCGCCCATACCCGTATCATTTCACCACACTAGCGCTCGATTATCGGGATGAATCCCCAATTGTTGTGTTGCCAGAAGAAAAAGCCACCGAAATTACCGATTTCCCCGTGTTAATGTTGCCGTCATAACCCCATTTTGTGGTAAAATTTGCACCATGTGACCTACTTTTCAATAGAACGCGAGTAATCCCATGAGTGATTGGAAAACGATAATCGGCTTAGAAGTTCATGCCGAAATGTTGACAGAAAGCAAAATGTTCACCGCGTGCCCTGTGGTGGATAGTGTGGAAGCATCGCCCAACACCGCCGTAGACCCTCTATCGCTGGGGATGCCAGGGACATTGCCTGTCATCAATAAAAAGGCGATGGATTATGCCATGATGGTGGGCTTGGCGCTCAATTGCGACATTCCACCGTTCAATCAATTTTCTCGCAAGAGTTATTTTTATCCCGATTTGCCCAAAGGGTATCAAATCAGCCAATACGAATATCCGCTCGCGGTGAATGGTTTCATCGAAATCACCCTAGAAGATGGTACAACCAAAAAAATTCGTGTGCGTCGCGCCCACATGGAAGAAGATACAGGCAAACTCACCCACTTGGGCGATGGCAGTAGCTTGGTAGATTTTAACCGTGCTGGCGTGCCACTGCTGGAAATCGTGTCCGAACCCGATATTTTTAGTGCAGAAGAAGCAGAGGCATACGCCCGCAAACTACGCACACTATTGCGTTATTTGGGTGTGAATCATGGCGATATGTCCAAAGGGATTTTGCGTTTTGAAGCCAATGTCAGCGTCATGCACAAAGACGATACCGAATTTCGCACACGCACCGAAATCAAAAATCTGAACAGCATCCGTAGCATGATGCGGGCGATTGATTACGAAGTGGCGCGTCAAATTGAATTATACGAAAAAGGCGATGTGGTCAAACAAGCGACACTCGGTTGGGATGAGAATAAAGGCAAAATCATCATCCAACGCTATAAAGAACGCGCCGATGAATATCGCTATTTCCCAGAACCCGATTTGCCGATTGTGATGGTCAGTCGGGAATGGGTGGCAGAAATCCACGCCACATTGCCAGAATTGCCAGATGCAAAAAAAGATCGTTTTATGACCGCATTGGGTCTAAGCGATTACGATGCGCGTGTTTTAACGGCAGAAAAATCTATCTCCGATTATTATGAAGCTGTCCTCGCCACAGGCGCAGACGCAAAAGCCATCGCCAATTGGATTTTGACCAGCCTATTTAGTATTTTGAATAAGGCGGGTGTAGACCGTGAATCGCTCAGTGAAAGCAACATCACCCCCACCTATTTGGGCGAATTGGTGAGTATGGTCACGAGTGGCACAATCAACAAAGGCACAGCAGAAAAAGTGCTGGCAACCGTTTGGGAGACGGGCGAATCGCCCAAAGCCATTGTTGCCCGTGAAGGCTTGGCACAAGTGAGCGATACTGGCTTGTTAGAAAAAGCGATTGATGCCGTGTTGACCGCCAATAGTACTATCGTGCAAGAATATCTGGGTGGCAAAGACAAGGTATTTGGGTCACTGATGGGCAAGTGCATGGCAGAATTAAAGGGTCAAGGCAATGCTCAAATTGTGACCCAAATTTTGAAGGATAAGTTAGAAAAACTACGTTAGAAATGTTGTTCGTTTGGCAAAAAATTATGATATACTATAATCATGCCTAAAGCATAATTCAACCTTTTGCACGAGCTAAACGCCTTTAACCCTTTAGGAGAAAAATCATGGCAGGCTGGCATCAAACAATCATTATCGGCAATGTGGGCAAAGACCCCGATATGCGTTATACGCCCACCAATATCCCCGTCTGTAGCTTTTCGGTAGCGGTCACAGAACGCTGGAACGATAGCCAAAGCAACGAGAAAAAAGAAAAGACCACATGGTATCGTGTGACGTGTTGGCGTAAATTGGCAGAACTGGCTAACCAGTATATCAAAAAGGGGAGACCCATTATGGTTGTTGGCACAGTCGAAGTACGTGCCTATAAAAATAACGCGGGTGAAGCCGCCGCTAGTTTAGAATTAACCGCCAGCAATCTTCAATTTTTGGGCGGACGCGAAGAAGGCAGTGCCAGTGGTGATGACAATGGCAACAGCGATTATAACGATTTTGCCCCACCCAACAACATGGGCGATATTCCGTTTTAAGGTATCTGGTGGACAGAATAAAAGGACGGTATCTGCCGTCCTTTTATTCGACAGGGAATGTGGTATTGCGTTTTTCGAGGACAATAAATGCACGTACAATATCGGTGACGGTGACTATCCCCGTGAGTGTTTCACCACGCATGACGGGTAGTGCGCTGATATGATTGGTCAACATCAGGCGTGCCGCTTCGGATGCGGGCATAAATTCTTCTGCAATAATCGGCGCAGGCGACATAATATGCACCACCTTCGTCTCATTTAGGATGACTTCATCTTGCCACCGTTCTCGCAAAATATGAGGCGAGTTGAGCGCCAAACGACAATCGCGGTCACTGACAATGCCAACCAAATGCCCTTCTCTGCTCAAAACAGGCAAATGCCGAGACCCGGTTTGTTCCATCAGTTGCAGTGCCTTACCCAAATTTTCTGTGTGCAAAATCGTCACAGGTTTTGGGGTCATAATATCAATGACATTCATTGCATCACCTTTCATAACCATCATGTGCCTAGCATAGCCGTTTTTATGAGAAAATGGGTCATGGTGTTTATATGACACATATCACATCCTTGCATAAAATTCTTTTTGTAGAATAGAATAATGAATTTAATTTGGAGGATATTAGGGCTATGGTGAGAATTTTAATAGCGGACGATCATTCCGTTGTGCGGGCTGGCTTACGCGCCCTCTTAGAACAACGTGATAATTTTCGGGTAGTGGCAGAAGCATCTACTGGTGAAGAAGCCATAACCCGCGCACAAGAGTATCGCCCCGATGTTGCCGTACTCGACATTCGGATGCCCGGAATATCTGGCATTGAGGCGTGTCGGCGTATTATAGAGTCGGTTCAGGGGTGTCGGGTGGTGATGCTCACCTCGTATGCAGAGGATGAATTGCTCCTGGCCGCCATTGATGCAGGCGCATCTGGTTATGTCTTAAAGCGCATTGGCAGTGATGAACTTATTCATGCGGTAGAGCGGGTAAGTATGGGCGAGGGGATGTTAGACCCCAGCATGACCGCCACCGTATTTGAGCGTGTTCGTGAAGCCAATAAAGCCGAAGATGCCAGCGCCTTTTCTGATTTGACCCAACAAGAGTTGGCAGTGTTGTCATTGGTCGCAGAAGGTCTGACCAATCGGCAGATTGCTGTCAAATTATTTTTGGGAGAAGGCACAGTTCGCAATTATGTGAGCAGTGTCCTGTCCAAAATTAATGTCTCCAATCGGGCAGAGGCGGCGATTTATGCTGTCAAGCACAATATCGCCAAAGTTGTCCCACCGCATCGTTAAACCCGTTTGGTGATGGGCAATTTGACAATAACTGATGTTCCCATCATCGGCTTACTACGAATTTCGAGTGTGCCGTTATGCTGATTCACCCGCAACCGCATATTTCTTAGCCCCAACCCATGTGTAGCCATATCATCTTGCACATGGGTTTCTGGGTCAAATCCCTGTCCATCATCATAAATCGTCATATAGAAAAAATACTCATTTTGTTGTACACGCACACCCATTGTTTTGGCTTGGGCGTGTCTAATTGCATTACTTAAGGCTTCTTGCAAAACGAGGCATAGCGAATCTACCCCATTGGCATCAAATGGGGGCAAAATATCGGGGACTTCTATCAATAATTTCAAATGGGGCGGAATATATAAGCGCGTAACCACATCATCCACCATTTCATAACAGGTACGCTGTTTGGTATGTGTCAGACGCAGGTTCATGATATACCCACGAATATCCTCTATCACCGTATTTAAGCCATCTATGACAGGCTGAAATTTTTGTGGGGTGCTATCGGATGCAAACCGTACCAAGTCGAGTTGCATTCCTAGTGCATATAGCGACTGAATAATGCCATCGTGCAATTCCATCCCAATGCGTTGACGTTCTTCTAAGAGGGTGAGCCGATGCTCATTCTCGCGCAATTGCGTATCGGCAATGGCAAGGGCGGCATAACCAGCGAGTGTCTCGACAATCCAACGGTCATTCTCATCGAATGGCTCACCATTTTCTTTATCTGTCAGATACAACATGCCAAATAACTGCTCACCGACTTGTACAGGCACGCCCAACATGCGGGTCATATCGGGATGCCCTTCTGGAAATCCCACACTGCGCGGGTCATGGCGCATATTTTCTAGCATCACCACTTCGCGCTCGTGCATAATTGCCCCAATGAGTCCATGCCCCACCGGGGGATGATCCATCATGGCAATTTGTTCTGTAGATATCCCAGAAACCTGAAAGTGTCTTAGTCCACCGTGTCCATCTGGTACACCCAAGGCCGCATATTTTGCGCCCACCAATTCTCGTGTGACATTGGCTATCCGTTTAAGCATTGTTATCAAATCTTCTGCTTCGGCAGCATACATCACCATGCGGGCAATTTCTTTTATCTGGCTTAGGGGAAGCATAACCACTCCAAAATTTTTATGATTTTTATGCCATTATAGCCTATGGTAAGTCCAGTTTATACCCTACGCCCCATACCGTCTCTATCACTGCATTCATCCCTTGTAGCTTATGGCGCAAATGGGCGATATGAACGTCTACAGTACGGGTTTCACCTGCAAAGTCGTATCCCCAGACAATTTCGAGTAATTTTTCTCGGCTAAAGACCATGCCCTTATCGCGTGCTAATGTCCACAGCAGGTCAAATTCTTTCATCCGCAAATCTACCGATTGACCCGCTACCCGCACCATACGGCGTTCTGGCTCGATGATGATGTTGCCAACCACAAGGCTATTCACAGGCTCTATACGGCGCTCAGACGACATGTTATTGCGTCTGAGGATTGCTTTGACTCGTGCTACCAATTCTCGCGGATTAAACGGCTTGGTGAGATAATCGTCTGCACCAAGTTCTAACCCAACAATTTTATCAATATCATCGCTACGGGCAGTGAGCATGATAATCGGCACATCCGATTGCGCCCGCACCCGCCGACAAATTTCGAGTCCGTCCATATTGGGCAACATCAAATCGAGGACGATTAGGCTTGGGGTATCGGCTAAAATACGCCGATAGGCATCTGCGCCATCGGTGGCACTTTCTACCACATACCCCTCTTGCTCCAAATACATCTGCGCCAAATCAATGATGCGTTGTTCGTCATCTACCACTAAAATTGTGTCGGTCATACTTGCCTCATTAAATTAAGCCATCATCATCATCTTCAAATACCCCACCCATCACTTCATCATCATAGTCGTTGCTATTTTGTCTGCGCCGTGTCCCCTTGCGGTCACGAAGACTTGGTGGTTGGTATGAATCGAAATCATCATCCGCAGATGAGCGTTTTTTGCTAATATCGGTTGTCCCCCTGCGAGTCAAATTTGCGCGTGGCGGGGGCAAAGATGATGACGACCCACTTGACTCTGTTGATGAGGGGCGTGGGCGATTTGCCGATTGCGAGGTAAATCTATCTGCCGAGGGGCGCGATTTTGCCGATTGCGAGGTGAACTCATCACCACCATCACCAGCCAGTGGGTCATATTTTGTCTTGAGTTTTTCGGCACGAGTGCGTAAGTCAGATTTTGCCGTCTCATAATAATTATCGTCATCGATAATATTGCCCCGACCACCACGATCACTAAACAACCCAAATAAGCTACCAAAGCCATTGGCAAGGAATGTCGCCCCAAATGACAAAATAACGGGCAAGACCATAATCCGCCCTCTGGAAAGTAACACAAAGGTTAATGCAATGAGTAGGGTGCAACAACACGCCACACTCACCCCGCAGATGGTTATGATTGTATTGAATAAATCAGCCATGAATCTCTCCAATTGTGGTTAATGTCATTTATTTTACCACAATTGTATTCGTACACTGTGTCGGATAAACCGCCAATTTTTTGCATAAGGTTGTGGAATGGAAAATTGGCATAAATATGTTAAAAATAAGAGAGTGTTTATTCGATTTGACGATGACCATGTGTATACATTACACAAGCCCCCGTCTGTACCATAGGATTAACGGTTTCGTATGCGTAAATTCATCTCAAAAAGTGTCGAAAAATTGCGTCCATCTGGAATTCGCCGTTACTTTGATATTGCCGCCACGATGGAAGATGTCGTGACACTCGGCATCGGTGAACCCGATTTTGTCACCCCAGACCACATCATCGAGGCCGGTATTGCCTCATTACGAGCTGGACGCACGGGCTACACCAACAATTCTGGCGATTTAGAACTCCGCCAAGCCATCAGCGATTATATCACCCGTCTTTATGGCGTGTATTATGAACCCGATGACCAAGTGTTGGTCACAGTCGGCGTGAGCGAAGCCTTATGGCTGGCGCTAAAAGCCATCACCGACCCGGGTGACGAAATATTGGTCGTAGAACCGTGTTTTGTCGCCAATGCCGCCGCTGTTGAAATGGTGGGCGGTGTCCCTGTGATGGTACGCACCTCGGTTGAAAACGACTTTCAGGTCACAGGCGCGGAATTAGAATCGCACATCACCCCAAAGACCAAAGCCATCCTCATGAGCTACCCCAATAACCCCACAGGGGCAATTTTATCTAAAAAGCAATTGCTAGAAGTGGCGCACATCGCAGAAAAACACGATTTACTGGTCATTTCTGATGAAATCTATGAGCGCCTTGTATATGGTGTAGAACACACCTGCTTTGCGTCTCTGCCCAATATGTATGAGCGCACGATTTTGCTCAGTGGCGTGAGCAAATCATTCGCCATGACCGGTTGGCGCATTGGCTATGCCACCGCCCCCGCCGAATTGATGCAAGCCATGCGTAAATTACACCAATATCTGATTATGTCCGCGCCCACCATGAGCCAAATGGCGGCAATTGAAGCATTAACCAATGGCGAAGAAGATGTCGAACACATGCGCCAAGCGTATGATGCCCGCCGTCGGATGATTGTGGATGGGTTTAATCGGTTGGGATTGCCCACCTTTGAACCGCGTGGCGCGTTTTATTGCTTCCCCAATATCACCAGCACAGGCATGACCGATGAGGAATTTTGCGAAGCGTTATTGTTAGAAGAACGGGTCGCCGTCATCCCAGGTAGTGCCTTTGGCGCGAGTGGTGAGGGATTCGTCCGCGCCAGTTATACCTCCAGCGAGGATAATATCCGTCAGGCATTAGAACGAATAGAACGGTTTATGATTCGGCATGGTTTTTTAGCCCATGAGGGCGCGTTGGCGTAGCCAATAGACTGATTATTGGGGAATAAAAAACGGCGTATCTTGTATGGCTGACCTACGCACTTGCGTGCCAGTCAGCCAGTACACTTCTGCCCATTTTGAGGGATATACTGGCGGACTAGAGGCTTTAGCCTCGTATGTCCACCACAAAAACGATATTCCGTATTAAAAACCAACAACCAACCTCACCCCTCTGCCTTATCCACCTCATGCCCCTTAGCCAATGCCAATTGCATGGCGAAAAATTGTCCGGGGATGACGGTGCATATTGGGCTTAACCATTCTGGGATAGTCGGTGGTAGCGGGATAATACTTTGCGCGTATTGGCTAATATTCACTTCATCGGTGATAACAATACACTCCGCATGGCGTTGATTCAGTTTTTGGAGTAATTCCACTAATAGGGGCATTGGTTTGCCTGTGGGTGCAAGCACAATCACAGGAAATCCCTGTTTGATAATCGAGACATCCCCTTGCCTAAAATCGGTCTCGCTATATTCTTCGGCAATAATTTGGCACAAATCCTTGATTTTATGACTAATTTCAAACGCCGTTGGATAATTATAGCCTCGCCCCACGACAGCCATTTGGTCTACATACCGATAGCGTTGCACCCATCCCAGAATAGACTCCGATGTAGCGAGGGTACGCGCCACCAAATCTGGTAAGCGAAAGAGTTGCTCTTGTGCCTCCACATCATCCACAAAGGTGGCGGTGAGCATGGCGAGGGCGGTCAATTGTGCCGTATACGATTTGGTCGTAGCGACACTTTTTTCTTCCCCACATCCCAAAAATAGATGATATTCCGATGTTTGTGCGATAGGCGATTGGGGGTCATTGGTGATAGACAGCGTAAAAGCCCCTTGTGCGCGGGCATCGGCTATTACTTGGCGTACATCATCCGATTGTCCAGATTTGGAGATAGCGATGACCAATGCGCGGGATACATTCGGTTGCACCCCATAAATCGTGTTGACTGATGGGGTTGCCAATGCCACAGGCAATTTGGCATGAATCCCCATCAGATATTGGGCATAACGGGCGGCATTATCCGATGTGCCACGCCCCGCCACTAATACGAGCGAGGGGTTAAATTGTCGGATTGCCCTTGCAATCTCCCGAACAGGCTCAAATTCACGGTCTAATAAATTTTGGATGATAAAGGGTTGTTCTTCTATCTCTTTTTCGATATACGACATCAAATTACATCCCTATATTTGATTCACAATAGGGATATTATAGCACCCCTATTGTGTCATCCGCAAAAAGTTAAACCGAAAATTGGGTGATGCAGGCAATCACACGACTTTGGTCATCGTCCGATAGGCTATTATAAAACGGCAGACGCAACAAGCGGTCGCTCACATCTTCTGTGACAGGGCAATCACCATCTTGCCCACCAAACCCGCGCCCCATATCGCTTAGGTGCAGGGATAAATAGTGAAATACCGCAAAAATACCTTGTTCTTTCAGGTGTGTAATCAATGCTTGGCGTTTTTCTAGGGATGGCAAGAGGATATAGTACATATGATAGGTCTGTTGGCATTCATCTGGCACAATCGGCAAGCGCATATCGTTCTGGGTCGCCCACTGGCTCAATTCGGCATGATACCGCTCCCAAATATGTTGCCGTTTTTGCTGAATATGCTCACGGGCTTCTAATTGAGCATATAAAAATGCCGCCAGCATGTCTGATGGCAAGTAACTAGACCCAATATCCACCCACGAATATTTATCCACCTGCCCACGAAAAAATCGGCTACGATTGGTGCCTTTTTCGCGGATAATTTCGGCACGCTCTATATAGGTTGGGTCATTAATGACCAATGCCCCTCCTTCCCCACACTGAAAATTTTTGGTCTCATGAAAACTTTGGGTGGCAAATGCGCCAAATGTCCCCAGATATTTGCCTTTATACTTGCCAAATAACCCGTGTGCATTGTCTTCTACCACAGGGATGTTATGACGATTGGCAATTTCCATAATCATATCCATCTCGCACGCCACACCGGCATAATGCACCACCACAATGGCTTTTGTTTGAGGGGTGATGAGCGATTCTAGCTTGTTCTCGTCTATATTGAGTGTATCGGGACGAATATCAGCAAAAATAGGCTTTCCCCCCCGCAACACAAACGCATTGGCACTGGTCACAAAGGTGAACGATGGCACAATAAATTCATCCCCCGCCTGAATATCGAGCAAAATGGCACTCATCTCTAGGGCATGAGTACAGGATGTGGTCAATAACACTTTAGGAACACCGAGCGATTCCTCTAGCAGTTTATGGCACTTTTTGGTGAACATGCCATCACCAGAAATTTTGCCATCGGTGATAGATTGTTGGATATACTCAAATTCTGAGCCGACCAATGTCGGACGGTTGAAGGGTATTGTTATATTAGTAATCATAGCGCCTCATTCTTGTTCATAATGCCAATCACATACCGATGAAAAACTGCAAATTCGTCCCAATGAACGACTTGCCCATTTTTTGATAATGCGGTGCGAAGTGTTTCTGGTGTGCGTGGAAAAGAGCCTCTATCATATTTCCAGAGTAACCGTCCTGCCATGCGTTTTGGTGCCCA
>DAOTUO010000166.1:0-3870 GCA_034436595.1 Anaerolineae bacterium
TGCGACCATAATCTGGGACATAGTGAACACTCGCCATGCCACCACAATCGCCACCGAGTACGACAGCCACACCACTCACCCAGCCACCTTCGACCAAGTACCAAACGGCATCACCAATCATGTGCATCCCAAAGACAGGATATAACATAGAGGGATCTAATGTACCGAGTACAGGCGCATCTGGGGCAGGATATTCACGGATATTCACCGCAGAAGTGAGGAATGATGCCACTGTACAAGCACCACCCGCTACAGGGCGCACGGGGTTGGTCGTATTTTCTGGCACAGGGTTTTCTGCAGGTTGGTCTACAGGACAACCACGATTAGAATCGGGTCCGCCTTGTGTTGGGCAGGCATCGGCGTTGTCGAGTACACCATCGCCATCGCTGTCGGGGCATCCGCCAGATTGAACTGTACCAAAACTATCTGGACACAGGTCAACATTATCTGGCACAGTATCACCATCTCGGTCACCAGGACCAGTGAATTGTGCCGATACGAGGATGGGGGTTAGCAAAAACACCCAACACAACATCATAAACAAGGTAAAACGGGAATTTTTCATATCAAATACTCTCCTCAAACTTAATCTATAGTAATGTATGTCTTGTTATTTGATATAATAGGCGTACTAGCGTTAATCAAACGTCAATCGAGCGTGAATATATGACCGAATTACACATAATAACTTTGGGGGGCGTGCGTGTTTTGATGAATGGGCGTGATATTACCGCCGATTTGCCCATCAAAATTATTGCCCTGCTCATTTATTTGGCACGCCATAAAGTGCCAAAATCGCGGGAACATCTGGCAGAATTATTGTGGCCCGACAGAACCGCCAAACAAGCCTATGGCAGTCTGCGGACCGCTATTAGCAAATCAAAACCCTTTTTGGGCGATATATTGCACACCAATTATCACGAAATCGGCATCAATGCGTGGTTAGATGCCAACCGATTTGAGGAATTATTGCAAACACCCAACACCGTTGGCGAGGCACTTTCCTTATATGAGGGCGATTTTATGGCTTCGTTTTTCACCGGCGATGCCAGAGATTATGAAGATTGGCAACTGCGCGAGACAGAAAAACTCACCGAACAATTTATGCAAGCCACCGTGAGTTATATTGGGGTGTTGCAGGGGGTATCGCGTCCAAAAGAGGCGATTGTGCTGGCGCGTCATGCGTTGGGGATGTCGCCCTTGCGAGAAGATTTGCAACGGGCGCTCATTTTGCTCTATCATACCGCGGGCGATAGGGTCTCGGCGTTGCGCCAATACGATGTCTATCGCAGTCTATTATGGGAAGAATTGGGGCTAGAACCCGATATATCCCTGCAAGCCCTACAAAAACAATTGGAGCGATCGCCCCTCATCCCTACTATCACCGAATATCCCCTACCCACACGCCTCACCTCATTTGTTGGGCGAACAGACCCCCTTCATCATCTCGACAGGCTCATCAAGAACAACGCCCTCATCACCATCAGCGCGACAGGTGGCGCAGGAAAAACCCGTCTGGCAATTGAAATGGCATATCGCCTACGCGATAATTTCCGCGATGGGGTGTGTTTTGTAGATTTAAGCGAAATCACCCACGCCGACCATGTATTACCCACCATCGCCAAAGCACTCGGCTTGCCCGATGACCCTAACCCACTGGCACAGACCACCATCTATCTACAAAATCGGGAGATGTTGCTCATCTGCGACAATTTTGAGCATGTCATAGACGCATCCAGCGTCATCGCGCATTGGCTCAATCATGCCCCACAGGTGGTCTTTCTCATCACCAGCAGAGAACCCCTCAAACTCTATGGCGAGACGGTCTATGAATTACAAAGCCTGTCGTTGCAAGAGTCTTATCAATTATTTTATGAGCGCCTGCGGGCGATTCATGCCGATTTTTATCGGACAGAAACAGTAGACAACCAAATTAAAGCTATTTGCCAGCGCCTCGATGGGCTACCACTCGCCATTGAACTCGCCGCCATCCGTGCGCGTACCATGAGCCTCGATGAAATTGATGCGGGGCTGAGTCTTAGCCTCGATTTGCTCAAATCCGATTTACGCAATATGCCCCGTCGCCAACGGACTATATTCGCCACCATCGAATGGAGTTATTCGCTCCTCACACCCGCCCAACGCACCCTCTTTCATCGGCTATCGGTGTTCAGAGGGGGGTGGACGCACGAAGCGACCCGTGTCCTCTCGCCAGATACCGATGAACTCATGCCACTAGTAGAAAAAAATCTGGTACGGCGGTTATTCACAGGCACACACCGCTATACGATGCTAGAACCCATCCGCGAATATGCGTTTTATCAGCTCGAAAAAAGTGGCGATTGTGCCGATGCCCAAAACGCCCATGCCCAATGGTTATTGCGGTTTGCAGAAGAATCTGAGCGCCTCTTACGGATATCAACACATAGCACCATCATCACCCATATTCGAGAAGAGGAAGAAAATATCCGTGTGGCGCTCGATTATCTGGCGACCCAACCCAACCAGTTAGAGACGTATGCGCGTATCATTAGCGCCCTCAGTTGGATATGGAATTTTATGCGCGTGGTCAACCTGCCCTTTCATCATGCCCAACAAGCCATTGCCAAAGCAGAACACCTACCCATTCACATTCGCGCCTCATTGTTGGTGGGGGGCGGTCATAGCGCCGATGGGCTTGGGTATCACGATTTGGCAGAAAAATGGCAACAAGCGGGGTTGCGCCTCTATCTGGAAATAGGCGACATGACCAATGTGTATTACACACGATTTTTCGTCACGGGGCGCATGGTCAACTCTGCCGAATCTATTGCGTCTCTGTCTGACCTCCGTAAAATTGCCTTGCAATCACAAGACGATTATCTGCTGAGTATGGTCAATATCAATCTGGGTGTGACATTGCTCCATGTGAATAATATTCAAAAGAGTAAAATTATCTTAGAAGAAGGATTAGCCGTCTGTGAGCGCAACCAATATGACATGTTTATCCCCATCTATTATCTCAATTTGTCAAATGCTAATTATGCCAATGGCGATTTGGAGACCTCATTCAAATTACTAGAGCAGTCTTATGTGATGAGCCAAAACGATGGGAATACGTTTAATGAGGCATTAAGCTTGTTGGAATTATGCGAATTGTGCTATTCCATTGGGCGCATGGATGACCTTGTGGCATATCTGCGACAATCGGAACGGCTGGTCAAAGACCTCAATATGCCAATCGTAACCCTAAAGTTTTATTTTTGGCGTGGTGTGTTGGCATCGCGTCATGGCGATATTCCCCAATTTTATACCGCCTATACGCAGATTTTTCGTAATATTCATCTCGATAACACCAATATGTCGGCGTATATCATCAACAGCCTGCTCTATCTTATCTATTTTACGACAAAACAAGGCAACTTTTTGATGGAGTGCGCCACATTGCTTGGTGGATTAGATGCCTATCGGGACAGTTTGAACATGAGCTATTGGTCGTTTCAGAAAAAATGGCGCGATAATGCGCTAGAGGCATTAGACCACAACTATACTGCCCACTATGAACATGGCACATCGTTGACGATTACCAATGTGCTACAAGATGCCGAAGAGCTACTAGACAAATTGTTGCAATGACCGCCTACGCCCCCGCCTCGCGTAAGACTGCCTCAATGTCTGTGTAGCTTTTTTCGATTGCCAGCGCCAACGGCGTCTTATTTGAGTAACATTCGCTATGTAATTATAAAAACAGCCCCTATCCCCCCCAGCCCCTACGGACGTGCATGTAAGGCTTGTCCGTAGTTAAAAAAGCAAAATATGATAAAAATAGCGTGTATGTTACCTGCCAACGGGCGGTGAACCACTCATCTGTGCTTCTGAAACCCCGTGAAC
>DAOTUO010000167.1:0-32508 GCA_034436595.1 Anaerolineae bacterium
ACCATCCCATCTACATAATTATAAAGAGGTGATTTTTATGAATCGCAGAAAAATTTTAGCACTCATGCTTCTCTCTGTTTTTGCTTTTAGCATCGGCATTGCATCTATCAGCGCCCAAGATGAGGTTGCACCCATCAAAATCGGTGTGGCTGTCGCGCAAAGTGGCACGGCATCCGCCTTTGGGGTTGAACAGGTCATCGGCGCAGAAATCGCAGAAGCCTACTTCAACGAACTCGGCGGGGTGAACGGTGTCCCCATCGAAATCATTTTCCAAGATGCTGGCACAGACGAAAATTCTGCCATCAATGCCTTTAATGTGTTGATGAATCAAGATAATGTCGTTGGCATCATGGGACCCACCCTCTCACAACAAGCCTTTGCCGCCGTGCCAGAAGCCGACCGAGTGGGTGTCCCTGTGATTGCACCATCCAACACCGCCGCGGGCATCCCCCAAATTAGCCCATTCAATGCACGGGTATCTGCTTCTGTCACGGTACTCGCCCCTATCGCCCTCAAAACAGCGGTTGAACTTGAGGGTGTGAGCCGAGCAGTGGTGATGTTTGCCCGCAACGATGCCTTTAGCGCATCCGAAACGGTCTTATTCCAAAGTGCCGCCACCGATATTGGCTTAGAGGTCGCCTCTGTTTTGGAATACGAGACTACCGATACCAGTTTCGATATTCTTGCCAGCAACGCCATTGACAATAACCCCGATGTGATTGTCATCTCTGGGTTGGCGGTAGATGGTGGCACGCTGGTGCGTACCTTGCGCGAATTGGGTTATGAAGGGGTTATTGTGGGCGGAAACGGCTTTAATACCCCCAATATCTTCCCCATCTGCCAAGACTATTGCGATGGCATCATTGTCGCCCAAGCCTATAACAACCAATTTGAGGGCGAAATCAATGCCGCTTTCCGCGCCCTATACGAAGAAGGTCAGGGCAAGCTACCCGGTCAATTCCCCGCCCAAGCCTTTACAGGGATTCAGGTATTTGTAGAAGCCCTCATCGAAATTGACAACACAGTCGGACTCGATAGCTTTGGCGATGACATCACCGCACTACGCTCTGCATTGAATGATACATTGCTCACATTGGAATATGACACCCCATTGGGTATCATCAGCTTTGACCCCGATGGCGAAATCATTCAGGGCAATTTCTTTGTCGCACAAGTGGCGATGAACGATGATGGCGAAACAGGCTCATTTGCATTATTGGTCAGTGTCAGTCTTTTGGATGACGAAGAAGCCACGCCAGAACCTGTCTCTACACCAGAATCTTAATTTTATTTGTCAATTGATTGGGTGCAGTCTTGCAAGTTAGTTTTTAGTACGGAATATTTTTTGTGTCTGACCTACGAGGCTAACGCCTCTAGTCAGCCAGTACAGCCCACAAAATAGGTAGAATTGTACTGGCTGACCAGCGCAAAGCGCGTATGTCAGCCACCGATTAAAAAATATTTTACACCGTCTTTATTGACTAACACACATTACTGCGCCCTACCCAAATGGGTTTGTGGGATATAAAAATACCACAAGGGGCAAACTGTGATATTTCAATTGGTCAGCGGTCTGGCAACAGGCGGAACATACGCCATTTTTGCTATTGGCTACACACTGGTTTTTTCAATTTTGGGAATTATCAATTTTGCCCATGCCGCCGTATTCACACTTGGCGCATATTTTACATATATTCTCATGGGCAGAAATATCACCAGTGGCGTGGTCAAAGGCACAGATTTCCCATTTGAGATGACCTTCATCGTGGCGATGCTCGTCTCTGCAATTTTGGCGGGTTTGATAAGCGTTCTCATAGATACCATTGCCTTTCGCCCACTCCGCAATCGCAAAGCCGATTCGCTTTTGGCACTCGTGACCAGTTTGGGCATGACCATCATCCTCGTGAATGGGATTCAATATTTATTTGGCACAGATTCTTATAGCTTCCCCGCCAGAGTTTTGGGTGATATGCCCCCCAATGTCAAATTTGACATTCTCAACGAAACGGTAACAGTCCGCACAAAAACGTTGGTCGTGATGGGGGTATCCATCGTCATTGCCTCGCTCCTCACACTTTTTATCACCAAAACAAAAACTGGTCGTGGCTTACGCGCCATCTCAGAAGACCCCACGACCGCCAGCCTTATGGGGATTAACACCAACCGCCTAATTATGGTCGCTTTTTTCATCAGTGGCTTTATCGCAGGGTTGGCAGGCACATTGGTGGCATGGAATGTGAGTTCTGGCATCACAGACCCTTATTTTGGGGTCAAATTTGGTCTAAAAGGGCTGGCGGTCATCGTCTTAGGCGGATTGGGAAATATTCCTGGGGCAATTATCGGCGGGCTGGTGATTGGTGTCGCAGAGGCATTTGCACCATCAGAATATACCGATGCCGTGGCATTTGGCATTTTATTCGTTGTCCTATTGGTGCGTCCACAAGGGCTTCTTGGACAAAAAGTTCAGCAGAAGGTGTAACCATCATGAATGATTTTTTGTCTACCTACGGATTTTTGCTCGTTCAAGCCCTATTTGCCGCCATACTCGGATTATCACTCTATTTGCCGTTGCTCACAGGGCAATTATCATTAGCGAGTCCGGGATTTTATGCCATAGGCGGATATATCTCCGCATTATTCGCCACACAGGTTTTTCATCAATTTTATCAACCATTTTTATTGCCCATTCCCGCCAGCATTTCGCCCACAGTGGTATCTCCTCTACTCCAGACTTATAAATATGCCAACGATTACCCCATCGGCTTCCTGCTCATACAAATGGCAATAGCGGGGGGAATTTGTTTGATTTTGGCGGGGATTATCGGCTTTCTGGCAATCCGCCTGCGTGGGATTTATTTGGCACTCGCCACCATCGCCTTTGTAGAGATTATTCGCACACTTGCAGAAGGCGCGGATCTGGTTGGCGGAGCAAGTGGCATCTTTGGGATTCCACAACCATTTGTGGGCAAACTCGATTATGCGTGGATAGCCATCCCCCTGCTAATCATGAGCATGGTCATGATATATCGGATAGAGCGGGGCAAAATGGGACGCGCCTTTCGTGCTATCCGCGAGGATGAACTATCGGTGTCTGCCAGTGGGGTGTATACCACCTATTATAAAGTGGTCGCATTTGCTTTGGGCGGGATGTTGGCGGGGATGGTCGGTGCGGTATATGCCCATTTTCTAAACACATGGAATCCCAGACAAGGCTCATTTGATGCGGGTGTGTTATATCTCACCTTTGTCGTAGTGGGTGGCTCACGCACGATATGGGGTCCCGTGTTTGCGGCGATTGCGCTCACCATTTTGCCAGAGGCATTGCGTGGGTTATCGGGTGCACCTTGGCTCAGTGACTTTTTGCAAAATGGGCGACTTATCGTCTATGGCGCATTGCTCACAGGGGCGGCATTATTTTTTCCACAGGGAATTATCACACCACGCCTGTTGAGTCGGTTAAATGTGATAAACCGCACCAAAAAACGGGCGGTTTGATTTATGCCCCCTATTCGTGTCCTTATGGTATCAAAAGCCTGTGTGGTCGGGATTTATCAGCGCAAATTAGAACTCATCGCCCAAAAGGGTATTGAGTTATGTGTGGTTGTCCCACCCTCATGGCGCGATGAACGTGGTGAGATGGGCTTGGAACGAGCCTTCACCACTGGCTATGACTTAACGGTGTTGCCGATTCGGTATAACGGCAATTTCCACCTGCATTATTATGTGGGGTTGGGGCGCAAAATCCGCAGATTTAAGCCACATATTATTCATATAGACGAAGAACCTTATAACCTAGCATCATGGCAGTGTCTGTATCATGCCAAACGAATTCGCGCCAAAAGCCTGTTTTTTAGCTGGCAGAATATCCACCGCGCCTATCCACCGCCATTTTCGTGGGGCGAAAAATGGGTTTTGCGAAATGTGGATTATGCCCTCATGGGGACAGATAGCGCGGGCGATGTGTGGCGAAAAAAAGGTTATATGGGCGATATGACGACCATCGCTCAATTTGGCACAGACCCCAATTTATTCTTCCCCCTGCCCATCCGCCCCAAACGAATATTTACGGTTGGGTATGTAGGGCGTTTGGTCGAAGAAAAAGGGGTGTCCCTCTTGTTAGATGCGCTGGCGGGGTTGGATGGCGACTGGCAATTAAAAATTCTCGGTGGCGGTCCGATGTTAGAGGCGCTACAAGCACAAGCAACATCGCTCCAGATTGCCGATAGAGTACATTTTGACGGACAATTGCCCTCTACTCAAATTCCCCCCTATTATCACGATTTGGATGTATTGATATTGCCATCGCTCACACGAGATAATTGGAAAGAGCAATTTGGGCGCGTTTTAGTGGAAGCAATGGCAAGTGGTGTGCCTGTAATTGGGTCAGATAGCGGGGCAATTCCCAGTGTCATCGGTGATAGTGGGGTCATTGTGCCAGAGGGGAATAAAACCGCCCTGTGTGATGCCATTCGGCGCGTGCGTGAGGACAGTTCTCATCGTGAAATGCTCATCAGTAAGGGGTTAACACGCTTTCGGGAACAGTTCACACATGATGGCATTGCCACGTCTACGGTAAAAATCTATCGGGCATTATATGATAAGCGGGCAAAATAGCCCCATATCCCCATAAAGATTTAACAGTTTTTCCATATTAGCCCCATATCCCCATAGGCGTATGTAGGGCATGGCGTGTTAAAATAGGGACATATTGGTTATCTATAATCAGGAAAATGTGGATGTTTAGGCGTTTTCGTTTTGGACTATTGGTGGTGCTTCTGTTGAGTACCTTCGCCCTTGTGCCATCCATCGCCGCACAAAACAATCTGAACGATTTACTCAGCATGACCATCAGCGCGGGATATGACACCTTTTTTCGTGCCGATAGCTGGTCGCCCATTCGTATCGAAATCGAAAATCGTGGCGAAACCATCAGAGGCAATTTGCTCGTGCGCCCTGCCACCTCTGGCTTGGGGATAGAACACACCTATACAACCCCCGTAGAAATCCCCAATGGCAGACAATCCCTCTTTTTATACATCACCGCCAGAGACCTCGCCAATAATGTGCGGGTGGAATTGGTCAATGAGGCAGGTAATACGCTTATTGGGACAGATAGCGCACTCCGCCCGCTTTTGGCACGCGACACCCTATTTGTGGTGGTGAGTGGTGCAACCGATAGTCAGCTCAATTTGAGCAATATTCACCCCACCAGCTATAACAGCTATAGCATTCGGTGGCGTATCACCAATATCCCAGACCGCGCCGAAGGACTAGCATCGGTGAATATGCTCATCTTCAACGACATCAACACCGACCAACTCACTCTCGCCCAACGCGAAGCCATCAGCACATGGGTGATTGGTGGTGGGCATTTATTGGTCATGGGCGGGGGCAATTGGCAGGCAACAGCCAGCGGCATTACCGACCTGTTGCCGTTTTCACCCACCAATAGCATCACTATCAGCGATGCCACACCCCTTTTGCACTATGGGGGCGATTTTGATACCACCCTCACCACCGATTACACTCAAACAGAGGGAACAATTCACACAGGGGCAAAAATTATCGCAGGGACAGCCGATGAGCCGTTCATCATCCGTCAGACCATCGGCAACGGCACAATAGATTATGTCACTGTCAATTTAGAAGCTCCACCGTTTTCGACATGGGATGCCCTATCCAATATATTTTTGGGGCTAATCGGGTCATCACAAACCCCTGTGGGATGGTCGTATGGCTTTAGTGATTGGGTCAATGCCCGCACAGCCGTCCAAATTTTGCCAGGGGTAGATTTGTTGCCGGCGGTATTATCGTTGGTGGCATTTTTAGGGGCATATATCGTCCTGATTGGACCACTGAATTATTTATTACTCCGTACTATTAATCGGCGTGGCTTTGCGTGGATAACCATCCCCATCTTCATCATTATTTTCACCATTTTGGCATGGTCGGTGGGGATTGAGCTACGTGGCACAGATGCCCGTCTCAATCGGCTCACAGTGGTGCAATCGTGGCATAATACCGATGAGGCGCATATAGACCAGCTTATTGGGCTTCTCGCTCCCCGCAGGGGCAATTATAACCTCATCATGGACGATAATCGCACGCTACGTCCGTTATTGACCCCCACCGATATTTTCGACTTAAATGTGCCACAGACCAATATCGAAATCCGCCAAACCAGCCAATTCGCCGCCATAGAAGTGCCTGTAGATGCCAGTTTTATCTCGGCATTTAGCACCAGTGGCACTATCGAAAAACCCGATATTAGTGGCACAGCCACATGGGTCTATCGCAATGGGTCGCCATTATTGCGCGGGTCTGTTCGCAATAATACCGAAATTACCCTCACCGATGCGGTGATTCTCACACGCGGTACAATACAACCCATTGGCAATTTAGAAGCGGGTGCTGTGGCAACATTCGAGACCGATTCCCCGCCGATTATCCGCGAAACAGCCATGCCATCGGCAATCGAATTTGCGCGGTCAGATGAAAGCCAGTCCTATTTTTCCACTGACCTCATTTCGCGCACCAATAGCACCCGTAGTCTGCTCAATGCCCGCGATTTCTTAGGCGAAAATGCCTTTGAATACACACAAAATGCCACTATCACCATGACCTTTACAACCGATAATCCCGATAGTGAACGCGCCCTCCAAGTTGCTAACCAGCGACGGGCGTTGATTGCGTCATTCATGGTAGACCAATATGGCAGTCGTGCGCGGGGCAATCGGGTTTTTCTGCTAGGGTGGACAGAGACCAGCCCCACACAAGAAAATATGGGGACACAGACCTATAGCTCGGTGGATACCACGTTATATATCATCGAAATTTCAACCGAAATCGCCCCTACCGCCGAAGAAGTGCTTATCACCAGAGACCAATTCATATGGACGGCATTGCCAGATTCCCAAATTGGCAATATTAGCCCGTCAAATCTTAATACCACCCTACTCGATAATAACATTGTAGCGTTCCGTTTTACCCCCATCGCCGATGCACAACTGGCAGAGGTGACATCGCTCACACTCGTTTTGGAGCGCACCAGCACCAGCCTGACCAACACCATCGAAATGTGGGATTGGCAAAACAAAGAATGGGTGAGTTTTCTGATTGGGGGGCAAAATCGCTATCCAATAGAGGATTATGCCCGTTTTATTGGCGCACAAAACGCGGTGCAAGTCCGCACCGTGACAGGATTGAGCGGTGGCTCGCGGTATATCCAACAATTGGGTATCGAACAACGTGGGATAATGCCATGAGCAAAAAACGAGATTTAGGGTTACAATCTGTTCGTTAACATAAGGAAAATGATGCTATGGACAATATTATCGAAACAAAAGACCTTATCAAACGGTTTGGCAAATTCACCGCCGTAGATGGACTATCGCTCACTGTGCCAGCAGGCTCAATTTATGGCTTCATTGGACCTAATGGCGCAGGAAAAACCACCACCATGCGGATTCTCACCACACTCACCCGCCCCACCTCTGGCGAAGCATGGGTCAATGGCTTTTCGGTGATGAAAGACCGCCGTGCCGTGCGCCGTGCCATTGGCTATATGCCCGATGAATTTGGGGTATACGACGATTTGCGCGTGTGGGAATATCTCGATTTTTTTGCCGCCTGTTATGAAATCCCAGAAGTGCAACGCCGTCAACTCATCCACGACTTACTCGAATTGGTAGACCTGTCGCATCGGCGCGATGACATGGTAGACAAACTTAGTCGCGGTATGAAACAACGTCTATCATTGGCGCGGACACTCGCCCACGACCCCGCCATCCTCATTTTGGATGAACCCGCCAGTGGGTTAGACCCCGCCGCTCGTGTGGAAATCCGTGAATTGATGGTTGAACTAGCGAAAATGGGCAAAACGATTTTTTTCTCCACCCATATTTTGGCGGATGTGGAGAGCATTTGCTCGCATATCGGCATTGTTGAGGGCGGAAAAATCATCATGCAAGGCGATATGAACCAGATGAAAACCCAACTCGCGCCCCACCGCGAAATTATCGTCACCGTCAAAGACAATGAAATCGCAGGACAAGTCATGTCATTGGTAGCAAATATTGATGGTGTGATGAATTCCGCTATTTTAGACCCCAAAGGCGGACGCTCACGGGTCAAAATTAATTTTAACGGTGACGATGAAGGCATTGCCGCCATCAATCAAAAATTAAACAGCGCCAGCATTTCGATATTCAGTTTCACAGAAGAAATCAAAGACCTCGAATCGCTATTTATGGGTGTCACACAAGGCAAAGTAACCTAACTATGTGGGGCGTAAATAATTACGCCCCAACACACTTCTATACGATAAAAAACTTTTTGAAAAGGATAATTTTTTATGACACTTATCAATAAAGTCGCCATCATTACAGGGGCGGCATCGGGTATTGGTCGGGCAACTGCCCTCAAAATGGCAACATTAGGGGCAAAAATTGTCGCAACGGATGTGAACCTCGCAGGCGTAGAAGAAACCATCTCCCTCATCCAAGCACGCGGGGGCGAGGGGGTATTTATGCGGTGTGATGTGAGCCAATCTGCCGATGTAGAGGCTATGGTCAATCTTGCCCTGTCTGCCTATGGCAAGCTAGATATTGCTGTGAATAACGCGGGTGTTGGTGGGACAATGCAAAACGCGCCCGATGTAGACGAAGCGACATGGGATTTGGTGATGGATGTCAACGTAAAGGGGGTGTGGCTGTGCATGAAATACCAAATCCCCGCCATGTTAGCAGGGGTTGGTGGGGCAATAGTCAATATCGCATCGTTGGCGGGGGTATTGGGCTTTCGGATGAATGCACCCTATGCCGCCAGCAAGCACGCGGTCATTGGGCTAACTAAATCGGTAGCATTAGAATATGCCCGCAAAAATATCCGTGTGAACGCGGTGTGTCCGGGGTTCACAGAGACCCCAATGGTCACAACTCTGGTGGATGAAGCCCCGCGCATGGGCGATTTTGTGATGAATAGTTCCCCCATGCGCCGACTGGGGAATGTGGAAGAAATTGCCGATGCTATCATCTACTTGGCGGATGATAGTGCCAGTTTTGTGAATGGTCACGCGCTGGTGTTGGATGGTGGCGCATCTATTCAGTGAGGGTTTTATAATGGCTATCCCACACCCTATACCCTATCAGGGGAGCAAACGTCATTTGGCAGAAAAAATCGCTACATTCATCCCTATAAATGTAGAACGATTGATAGAACCCTTTGCAGGATCTGGAGCGTTATCACTTTATATAGCATATCACCATCCAGTGAATCGCTTTATCTTGAATGATATTAATGCACCTCTGATTCATTTGTGGGATAGCATCCTCACCAATCCAGACAAATTAGCCACGCTATATTCAAAACTGTGGCATAATCAACTTGGTAAAGAACGCCATTACTATGACCTTGTACGGTCACGTTTTAACAAAAGTCATGCCCCATATTATCTCCTATATTTATTGGCACGGTGTGTAAAAGCCTCTATCCGCTATAATGCCGATGGCTTATTTAATCAAAGTCCAGATAATCGGCGCAAGGGCAAACACCCCCAAACGATGCGTCAAGATTTGCTTCAAGCATCGGCATTACTACAGCATAAAACGACACTCTATTCGCAAGATTATGCCCGCATTTTGCGCCTGGCAACCCCAAATGACATCGTTTATTTAGACCCACCTTATGCGGGTCTCGCAGATAAAAAAACATCTCGGTATATCCAAACGATTGATGAAAAACGATTGATGAAACAATTAGAGTGGCTTAATCAAGAAAATATCCCCTTCATACTAAGTTATGATGGCAAGACAGGGACAACAAATTTTCAACGCCAATTACCCCAATCGCTTCACCTAACACATATTGAATTAGAAGCGGGGCGGTCTACCCAACAAACCCTTTTAGGGAAAAATCAGACAACCTATGAAGCCCTCTATTTATCACCAGCCTTATCACAAAAATTGTCTGCCACATCCATTGAATCTGATTTACCACGACAATTATCATTATTTGAGGAAATCGCATGACTAACGATTTTCCAGAAGATTTTTTAGAGACGATTCGCCAAATAAAGGGGAAGCGCTCGCAAATCGTAGTACAACATATCTTACAACATGGCTATCTCACCACAGAAGAATTAGAATCGGTTTATGGATATAATCACCCGCCCCGTGCCATTCGTGATGTGCGCGAACAAGGAATCCCCATCGAAACATTTCGGATAAAAAATTCGCAAAACCGTGATATTGCCACCTATCGCTTCGGGGATATTCAAAATATCAATAAAACACGCATTGGTGGTAGAAAATCCTTCAAAAAAATTACCAAGCAACGACTCATAGCGCAACATGGGCTAAAATGTGCTATCTGCGACCAGACCTACCCAGAGCAATTTTTGCAAATTGACCACAAAATTCCCTATGAGGTCGCTGGCGACTCTGGTGAGTCGGATTTAGAATTACTGATGTTGGTCTGTGCATCGTGTAATCGGTCTAAATCATGGGGATGCGAACACTGTAATAACTGGATAAATCAAAAAGATACTATCATTTGTCAAAATTGCTTTTGGGCAAATCCGCAAAATTATTCTCATATAGCGATGAAAGAGATTCGACGCTTGGAATTGATATGGCAAGAACACGAACTACTCACTTATGACTGGCTAAAAAGTCGCGTCTACAAAGCAGGTCTATCACCAACAAACTACCTCAAAATGCTTATCTCAGGATTACACAATCAAACCATATCATGGGGAGAAGATTCTTTTGAGTAAAACATTCGTCATTGGCGATATTCATGGCTGTTATACCGAATTGCAAGATTTGCTCGACAAAGCAGGTGTTGGGAGCGATGACCATATCATCTCGATTGGCGATATGGTGAATCGGGGACCCGATTCACGCCGTGTACTCGATTTTTTTTGGCATAACATATCACCCCATGTCACCAGTATTATGGGCAATCACGAATTTAAGCATATTCGCGCCTATAAAGGCGAATTGCTCCCACCGCTTTCGATGTTGCACACCCGTTGGCAACTCGATGAACTCTATCATGGCGCGATTAAATATATGTCGGGGTTGCCCCGTCATATCCTATTGGATGAGGCGCTCCTCATCCATGCCTATTTTGAGCCGAATGTCACCCTAGAAAATCAGCAGGGGCGCGTGTTGATTGGCACGATGGGGGCGGCATCTTATATCCAAAAAACATACGAACAGCTATGGTACACCTATTACACAGGCGACAAACCGATTATTGTAGGTCATAAAGACCTGTCTGCCATACAAGAGCCATTTAATTACCAAAATCGCATTTTTGGGATTGATACAGGGTGTGTGTCGGGTGGAAAATTAACAGGCATTTGGTTGCCCAGTTTTGAATTTGTCAGTGTGCCTGCGCGTCGTGACCATTGGAAAAAATTTGTCGAGGGATATAAAAGCCATGAATAACCCCATCCATCTCGCTATTCAAGAACATCTCTTACCGGGGGATACGTTTGTGTCGCGTCTGATGTATGCCCAGCGCATCCATCTACACGGGGTCGAATTGCCTTTTGCGGGGTTGGCAGAGCGCATGACCAGTGTCATGGACGCATTAAACGAGACGCGTGTGGCGATTTCTGCCATTGATGTAGGCGCAGTGCATTTGCTCCATCCAGATTATGATATGCGCGAACAAGCCATTATCACCCTGCGCGGAGCAATGGCGCTGGCGGTGGATGTGGGCGCGGGTGGGGTGATATTTATGCCCCAAGCCCTCAATACCCCCCGCCTACCCGATTTACACCCCTATAAATCTACAACAGAACTCGAAGCAGAACTCCTAGTGACGATGCTCCGCACCACCTTATGCGATTTTGCTAATGCGTTTGGCGTGGAACTCTATTTGTTGGCGGGCAATCGTTATACCACCCACCTCATTCACAAATTGGCACATGCCGAGCGCATTTTGGGCGATAATAAGCATCACCCCATGCTCAAAATTGGTGTAAACACCTTTAATATGGGCATGGAAGAAAGCGACATCATCGAAAGTCTGTCTGTGAGTGCCGATAAGGTGGGTTATGTGCAAGTGGCATATCGCCGTCATCCATCAGAGCCAAATCCAGCCGAATTAGATGCCGTAGCCGATTCCCTCGCCTATGCATTAGATGTAGAGACATTCTCGCTTTTAGAGACACTCCGCAAGCGCAATTATGGCGGATGGATAACCCTAGCAGGGATGATGAAACGCGATTCTGACCTCACAAAATATGCCAGTTTGCTCCAAAATTATCTGACCACCCCATTGGATGAGGACGATAGCCAATGAACGAATCACCTGCCAAACGGCGTGGATTATGGTTTATCACAGACATCATCACCAAAGCAGAATTGCGTCATCAGTGGTATGTATTAGAAAAAAGTCGGTCTGGCACAGCATGGATTGTCATCGCCATATTGATGGTCATACCAGCCGTCCTCATCACCCTCTATGCGGTGATTTTGGTGATATTTAATTTGCCATTCACATGGAGTATCACCAGCGACAGTTTTTTGGATAACCTTGTTGAAATTGGTATCGTCTTGTTGGTCGTGATGAATGTCGCGCTTTACATCATCGTCATCCTCATCACACTAGGGTTATCGAGTAACAGTGTCAGCCGTGAGCGCAAAGGGCGCACATGGGATGTTTTGCTCCTCACCAATGTGGATGCCAGACAAGTCGTACTCGGCAAATGGTGGGCATCGCTGGTGGCACTATGGGGCGACCACGCCATGATTGCCTTTTTGCGTGTGGGGGCGGTGTGCCTGATAGTCTTGGGGATACAACCCCTGATGGGTATTCGGTTGACATCTGCGCCATTGGGCATAGCACCTGTGTTGGTACATTCGGCGGTGCTATCGGTCATGATGGTTGCTTATACCGCCATAGATGCCATGTTCACGGCGGCATTGGGTGTGGGCGGGTCGGTATCTACCCAAAATTCAAGTCTGGTGGGCGCGGCGGTATTCACAGCGCGATTTATCAGCATTGGGGTTTTTCTCTTTTGGATAATGCGCCTCTATAATAGCCTGATAGTGGGTTGGGGATATATCCTTGTGGGGTTATTGGGATTGGCGATATTTGCCCTGTTCACATGGATTGCCTTGCGGGTGGGGGAATGGGTGGCGGTGCAAGGGGAAGTCTCACCGCCACAGACAAGCTAATGATTATGCCACTTTTTGCGATGGTACGAGTTCCCGTTTTTCGGCACTTGCCCCAAAGAAGGTGCGATAAGTCGCCACCAATGGCACAGCAAATGCAATCAACGAAACGACATTGATAATAACGTTGATGGACATGCCATAGATGACAGATGCGCCACTATCAAAGACAAACCACACCGCCAAAGTCGCCGCCATCGCAACCCACGCCCATTTTTCCCCACGTCTGAAGGGAATGAGCGCCACAAAACCAATCAGCACCATCCACCCCATCATAATCGCCCCTGCCAGCGCATAAAACCATAGATGAAGGGCAAAATCGGTGCTAGGGAGCGCGTCAAATGCTCCCGCCCCATAATAAAAATCGGTGTATATCCGATAAAATGTATTGCGGAAAAAATCGGGCGATAAAACCATCAGCATCCCAAACAACCCTGTGAATTCTGCGATGACCACCAACCAATTTGACCAAAATTTGAGTGACTTGTTGTTCATATTCATCATTCCTTTGCATAAGCTAAAATTGAATCAATAGCCTCAGAATAACGTTTTTTTCACTGCCAATACCATGAAAAATACTGCCAAATACTGCCAAATTGTCTTTTTGGGGGGATTTAGGGACGACATACGCTACGCTAGTCGTCCCGTACAAGTCAATATACGTGTAGGGGCAGATTAGCCAAAGGCGTATATCCGCCCTAAATGATTATTTTCGTTCTCGCAAATCTTGGGCAATCAGCATGGCGGCGGCATTTTGCCAATTATATAGTGTACGTTCTGGCACTTGTGACCGAAACCATGTGAGCGCATCCCGATATGCCCCATCGAGGTCATCGGCAAACACGCGCAGACGATACGGTTTGAGTCCTACCACATAGGGGAAATACAGGGCGTTGTAGTGTCGCCATTCGTCTGATGTGCCAAAATCCGCGCCATTGGGTTTGAGCCTCATGATGCTCTCTGTGAGCAATGCCTTGAGTTCTTTGGCACGTTCTAATGTATCGTCATGGGCATTGCGTTGTACAAGGCGGTGTTGGATGATGGGCAGATGGGTTAAGGGGCTGGTCGCCAATTTGGTCAAATCGCCATAGGAGCTAATCGCACGGCGGGTTAGGCGAATAAATTCGGATTCATCCTGGAATAATGCGGGATTTTCTGCACGGCGGATGATGATATTTTCTGCCACACGCAAATTTTTACGTTGCTGGCGGATAGTGGGAAAGCGCGAAAAAATCACCGTGTCTAATCCGTTTTGAATGGGGATTTCAAATACAAAGACCAGAATGATGGTGGTGATGAGAGCAAGTATCAGAATAAGCGTGGTATCGGTTATATTAGGTACGATAACCAACACTTGACCCACGACAATCAGCACCATTAAGAATGAAGATGTGAATGAACGGAGCATATCAGGCAAGAGCGATTCGCCCGCATCCATCGCATCCCAAATAACTATCACAGCCCCAAACATCAAAAAATCAGCACTGATAAACAATAAAAATTCTGTGGATACCCAAAAGGCAATATATCCCAACGTAAAAAATAGGGTTGATAGAGCAAATAAATTTTTTAAGGGTTTGGGAATATCCTTAATCACATAGCGCCAAGTCAACGAAAGTGATAAGAAAACAAGTCCAAAACTGATGACGATGAATATCGAAAATTGAAATCCGAGTAGCCTAAAATCGTAATTGGATGTATTCGGAGGTTGTTCATCCGCTAAATAGAGAATATTTTCATACATTGAACTCGGAAAATTTGTTATAACATTGCTGATTAAAACCACACCTATCATGACCAATAAACCATACCGAATGATGAATTTGGCACGATTACCTTCATATTTTCGATGTTCTGGGATAGATTCCCACACCGTTGCAAACCAAAATATGGGCGGAATAAAAAAGAAGGTCAGGCGCAGATTTAACAACAAACCAGAATCTGAAATATGGGTATAAAGCATCGCTAAAGCCACATTCACGCCATAACTGATGAGCGCCAACCCCGCGAATCGCAACCGCCATGAAGAGAGGTCACGCGCAATAAGGTAACATCCGAGCCAAACGACCAACCCGTAAATAGCAACCTGAATGAACGTGACCATCTGATTTATCACCCTACCCAATCGCGCAGGTATAAAAAGTCGTGTCCGATGGTGCGTTGGCTCACCTTTGCCACATTGGGCATGGTGCGCTTGTAGTGGTTGGCTTTGACCCGTTTCCACACTTTTTCCACGAAGGCACGGTCAAAGCCTTCTTCTACCACCTCATCTATCGTATAACGCGCATCCACCAATAAAAATAGCACTTGGTCAACATCGTTATAGGTAAATCCCAATTCACCCTCATCGGTTTGCCCTTCCCACAAATCGGCAGATGGGGCTTTATCAATCACAGGCGCGGGAATGTTCATGGCGCGTGCCAGTTGGCGCACCTGATATTTATATAAATCGGCAATCGGGTGCATGGCTACGCCACTATCGCCATAGAGGGTGGAATATCCCAGCAGAAATTCGGTCTTGTTACTTGTCCCCATCGGCAATAAGCCGTGTTGGGCAGATTGGTCATAGAGGACAATCATCCGTGACCGCGCCATGATATTACCCTTGCGGACATTGCTCATATCGGGAAATTGGGCAATGAGCGCATCCGCCATAGCGGTGATTGGGACAGTGATATGTTGAATCCCCAACGCTTCAATGACCAAATCGGCATCGGTGATGCTGGCTTGTGACGATGTTTTATAGGGCATCCGCACAGCAAGGACATTTTCTGCGCCCAATGCTTTGGCAGATAAATAAGCCGATAGTGCCGAATCTATCCCACCAGACAACCCCAATACTGCCCCTTTTGCGTTCACTTTTTGGATTTGGTCGGCAATAAATCCCGTGAGGATTTTTTCTGCGAGGGTCGTGTTGATATTCAGACGGTGTAAAATATCGGGCATGAGTTTTATTCGCCTCCTGCGACACGTTGCACAAACTGAATGACTTTATGCGGATAATCTTCTTCGACTGTCATATCAATCACATGCAAACGACTATCTTTTTGGGCTTGCATGAGGACAACCACCTGATATTCATCGCTCGCCATGACCTGAATGGCTTTTAGTCCGCCTGTGATGGCGTGGATATATTGCAATTGTGCCTGCCAAATCTCTTTGGAATGATGCTCTAGCGATTGGTCGGCAATATAATCGAGGTGAGCGCGTAGAATATGGGAATCGCCCGTGTTGACTGCCCGCATAAATCCGACAAAGCGCCTACCCGCTTTGGTTTTGGTGAGTGTTTCTTTCACATCCATAAAAATAGTCCTTTTAGCTCATTGTCCGTCACGGCGCAAAATCCGCGATAGTTCCCGTTGCAATAATTCTGGGCGTTCATCACGCAACAAGGGCATACGACTCCGTACCCGATGCACCTGATTGAGGTCTAGTGTCTGGGTGATGAGCGTTTCATCAAAATAAAGTCCTTTGGTCAAAAATTCGCCATCGGGACTCACGACAGATGACCCGCCCCAAAAATTTTTGCCGTCCTCATATCCCACACGGTTGCAATGCACGACATAATTGGTGAAGATACTGCCGTATGCCTGATTCACCAATTCCACCCACCGCGCCACCGAGAGCGAATCACCTGCATCTAATCCGCGAGAAGGACTCGCACTCTGCAAAATGAGGATGTCTGCCCCGTCCATCCATAGCAAATAGGGAGGCGACATGTGCCAAAAATCCTCGCAGATGAGCATCCCAACCCGCCCAAAACGGGTATCAAATGCCCGTACATGCTCACCCATATCAAAATAACGGGCTTCATCGAACATCGAGTAGGTGGGCAAATAAATTTTTCGGTGGATATGCACACACTCGCCACCGCTCAAATAGGCACTAGCGATATAAAAGCGGTTTCGGCTGTCACGCTGAACAAACCCCACCACCATATCCAATTTTTTGCTGGCGGTGAGCAATTCGGCAAAAATGGGGTCATCGGCATGGGCGCTAATAGCGACTTCAGATACAAGGTCTTGTAATTGATACCCTGTCATAGACAATTCTGGAAAAACCAGCAATTCCACACCTTGCGCGACGGCTTGGTCAACATAGGCGACATGCTTGGTCAAATTGGCTTTGAGGTCGCCCAATTTGGGGTATATCTGCGCCAGACCGACTTTGATTTGCATAGGGGTTATCCTTTTTTATGGGATATATCATGCTTAGATGATACCGATATTCCCCATAAAATGATAGACAGTGATATAGCGCCATCAATATCCCAAGATGTGAAACTTTTAAGAGTCGGTTGCCACATCCCTAAAATACGTTATAATTCACCAATCTAATTATTTAGAAAAGGATAGCCGTATTTATGGGATTTAGTGCCAATTGGGATAACGATGAAAAAACCATCCTACGGCAACTCTATATAGACCGATGGACAGTAGACGATTTTATCGCCTGTACTGATAAGACCTATCGGTTACTGAACAATATGCCTCATACCGTGCATGTCCTCATAGACCTATCACAAGCCACGCGCACCCCCGCCAATATTTTGTCTGCCATGCGTTATGCAGAAGAACGGGTGAACGACAATGTGGGGCAAGTCGTGGTCGTTGGCGCAGATGATTTTGCCAAAGAAATTTTTTCCCCCGCCAAACGCATTGCCCCCAATGCCACCCGCACCATGATTTTTGTGGAAACGCTACCAGAAGCCTATGATTATTTGGCAGAGACATCATTGCCCACATCGTAGGGTGAACGTTTTATAGGCGTAGTGGGCGCGGTGGTCTGAAATGTGTCATAATAGGGGTAGAATCTGATTCATCATGAGGGAAAAACCGTATGGCGCATCGGGGCATATTGGCATTGGGAATCATAGTGCTATTCATGGCAGGTTGTAGTGGTGATGCGATTCCGCGTATTACGCCCACCGTCATGATGGTAGACGATATGACCCTTGTCGCCCAAGAACCCACCAATACGCCACTCATCATTGTGACCAATACAGAGCGACCATCACCCACAGTCACACCATCGCCTTTGGTGAGCAATACCCCAACGGAAACCATCACGCCAACCAGCACATCCACCCCATCCGCGACACATACGCAAAATCCAAGCGAGACGTATACGGCAACCGCCACATCAACCCATACAGCCACCGCAACAGCAACAGCCAGTTATACGCCACCGCCAACAGAAACACCATCACCGACCAATACCGTCCCACCGAGCCTTACGCCATTACCGTTTGCGATTGCCACGAATACGCCAAGCCCAACCGCCACCGCGTCTAATACGTATACGCCAACCGCCACCAGCACATGGTCGCCAACACCACAACCCACCCAAACACCTGCACCAACCAATACACCCGCGCCGACAAATACCCCTGTGCCAGCGCCTCCCACCGAAACGGCTACCGCCACCACCACTAACACCCCACAACCCACCCAAACACCTGCTCCAACCAATACGCCTGCTCCAACCGATACGCCCACACCTAATCTGACCCAAACGGCGGTGCAGGCAATCCAACGTATCCAAACCGAGACAGCACTCGCGCCCACATCAACAGCCACCCTCACCGCCACCGTCACAGAAGATTCGGTTGCCTCTGCCACCGCCCTCTATGAACAAGTCGCCGCCACCGTCACCGCGCTCTTGCTCACACGCACAGCAGAATCGTTCACACAAACACCGAGTCTAACCCCATCCCCTACCCCCATTAGTGAGGTAGACCTCACCGCTACGGCATTAGTGGCAACCATCAATGCTATAAACACCATCAATGCACCCAGCCCAACACCCACATTTTTCGCCGTAGCAACGCCAACATCAACGGTAACGATTGCCCCCGCGCCGACTATTGATGCCACCCCTGTTATCATCACCGTCGTCACCGTCCCTGTGGAGAATTTAGGCGATGTCACCCCTGTAGAAGGTGGCACACCCCAAACCGTTAGCACCAATACACCGATTCCGTTTAATCCACCGACAGTCCCGCCGTTGTTGGATTTACCGCCGACTGTCTCGCGGGATAGCATACCATTCCAACCGAATTTGCAACTGGTGGGGATTAATCCACAAGCATTCGTGCTAGACCCCAATAACATTTTGCCCGCGCCTGTCAACTTTGGCACAAGTGCCACTGGCATTAGTTTATTTGTACGCCATCCATTTGACCCTGACCGTTGGATTTATACCGACCAAGCAGGCGTACTCTATGCGCGGGATGGTAACGGCGAGGGTGTTGTCCCACTCGATGCTTTCCCAGCGCCCACCCGTCAAGAAAATAATGTGTTTGTATCATCGGCGGGATGGTCGCCCAATGGTGCAATCGTGAGTATGATTATCAAACCTGTTAATCGCAACAACCGCGAAGGGGTATGGGTATGGGATGGTGGCGCACCGCGTCAAATTTTGCACGATTGCCCGTATATTGGTCATGAAGGGTGTGCGCTGGTGGGCAGTCTGCCATTTTTATACGATTCACAAGAAATTTTGTGGTCGGCGGACAGTGGATTGCTGGCGGTGCGTGTTATCAACCGCAATTTGCCCCGACACGGTGGTGGCAGAGGGGCAATTCTGATTATGTCGCCCAATCATAACCCACAAAGCCCACCCGATTATGTGCTGGCATACGATTATGCCCAATGGTTGGGCGATGGTCGCTTGTTGGTGAGTGGATATAACCCACAAGGACATATGGTGGTGGCTGTGGTCAATTCGGATGGGTCTGGTGAACAAATTTTGCTTGATGGGTCTGACCGTGGGATATGGCTACAAAATGCCATACAAGCCCCCAACGGCGCGGTTTATGCGTTGGGCAAACCCGCCAGCGATTTTAATGCCCCTGTGCAAATTGTAGATAGCAACGGCAATTTTCTCACGGGGCAAATCGGCACAACCGCCCCTAGCCGTGTGGCATGGTCGCCCAATGGCAATGCGGTTTTGGTGGAGGCGGGTGGTCGGCAATATTTGGCACAAACCAACGGCACAGTCCAAGACATCACAGGTACAACGGGAGGTATTGTCACCAATTGGGTGACAGGACCCGTGCCATCATCTGCCCCATTGCCTCAATCTATCCCATCAGGGGTCATTGAGGACAGCGAATTTGAGCCAAATACACAGTTGCAAGTGATTGCCATAGAACTCAATCTGCGCCCTGCGCCAAATACGGGCAATATTCCGCTAATTATCTTACGGGCGGGCGAATTTGTGCGGATTATCGCGGGACCTGTGGAATCTGAAAATAATGTGTGGTGGCAGGTGCAAACTGCCGATAGGTTTATCGGTTGGGTTGCGGGGCGTATCAACGGTGCAGACACCTTGCGCGTTGTGCCAGAATAATGCCAAAAAATTGCATTACGGGCAAATTCAGAGTACGATTAGGATAGTTTAGTCACAATGGAGACCATTTGCGATGTCCGATAAGCCAAAAGTTACGGGTGATTGGAATTCCCCTTCTGGAATTATCCGTCGTCCAACCGATGAACCACCAAAGCCAGAGACTCTCCCAACCAAAAAACGCCGTGACCATCGTGATGAAATGGGCGCGACCACCGGTATGATGCCTGTTATCACCGAAGGCATAGATAATCATGCGGAGCGCGACTCTGACAAACACAACGGCGAATAAATTTTTGCTCATGCCATGAGCTTACACAAAGGAAAATGTGATGTCTAGGGGACGTATATACGAAGCCATTGTGCGTTTTTTCAAAGATGATGATTGGAATTTTTATGAAATGGACGATGCCCCTGTTCTGACCATGACGTTCAGTGGCAAAAATGGGCGTTGGACGTGTTATGCACAAGCGCGTGAAGCCCAAGAACAATTTGTTTTTTATTCAGTATGCCCCATCAATGCCCCAAAAGAAAAATTAGCAGAAGTAGTCGAATTTATTACCCGTGCCAATTATGGCATGATTGTCGGTAATTTTGAACTCGATTATAACGATGGCGAAATTCGCTATAAGACCAGCATTGACATTGAAGGCACAGATTTTCCGCCTGTATTGGTCAAGCAGGTGGTTTATGCCAATGTGGTGGTCGTAGACCGCTATTTATCGGGTCTGATGCGGGTGATTTATGGCGATGTTGCGCCTGTGGATGAAATTGCCAAAATTGAGAGTATGCCTCAAGTGGATACCCCTGTGAATGGTGACGCTGAAAATGTGGCAAAATTGCGCCAAGAGTTTATCAGCCAGATTGAGGAATTACTCGGTGATGTGAAATTCGATGAAGATGAATCGGCATCGAGCGAAGATGATGATGGCAACCTCATCCCACCAGACCAGCTTCAATAACATATATCAAAAAAGACGCACTCACCTGCGTCTTTTTTGATACCCTTATCACGCTATATCTGCCAAAAATTGCCCCACCACCCGTTGAAAATCATCCCATTGTTCGTTATGGATGGCATGACCACCTGTGAACATCTCCAAACGGGCATTTTGGGCGCGGGTGATAATCTCTTGGGCATATTGGGGCGGATTGAGATAATCGGTATCGCCCAACATCATCAAGAGGGGCGCGGTGATGTTATGGGCAATCCCACAAGAAACATCCCCGCCAGAATCTATAATGGCGTGAATGGTTTTTATCCACCCCAACACAAACGCATCGGCATGTGAGATATTATGCAGGGCTTTTGTCTCATCGGTCATCCATGTGGCGGGGAACATGCGCTGGGCATATGGGCGCATTGCCCCGCCATAATAACCCACTGCCCCCCATACCCCTACCGATAAAAATGTCTGTGGGGCATAAGCTGACATGAGGAGGGCGACTTCTCCGCCATCAGAAAAACCCATCAGGTGGGTTTTTTCGATATGGAGCGCCTCTAGCAATGCCAACATATCCCGCGCATCCTGTTGATAAAAATCGTGCGGAAAGGTGCGTGGTTTGGGCATAGAAGCCCCATAACCGCGCATGGTGGGCGCGATAATACGATATTTTGGCGCGAGCCATTCGACCACATTAGGGAATTGTGTCTCACCTGTCCCCAAAAATCCGTGTAGCAAGGTCATCACAGGCTTATCGCCACCTGTATCCAGGTAATCTATATTCGCGCCTGTGGGCAATTCAATCAATGGCATGGCTAATCTCCTTTGGCGATAACAAAAATCGCGTTGCCAGACCCCAGATAGATGAGGTCACCCCCACCCGTACCGGGTTTGACAACCACAGCCTCGAGCAAGTCGAGCAGAGATTCATCGCGCAGGCTATAACTGCTATTAAAATTGCCACTGAGCGAAGTCTGATACACTCGATGTTGCGATTGTGTGGCGATATACAGGCTTTGCGAGGTGACATTGCTATCTAAAAACATGCCATTGGCGCTAGTGATTTCTTGCCCAACAGGGAACGCGCCAAACCCAAAACTTTGCAATGACCCTTCACGATATTTGATAATCACCCCATCCGATTGCAACACATAAATGCTCCCCTGAGAATCTATCTCCAAATCTACAGCGCCCGGGAGGGTGGGACGATTCCCCCCACCAAAATATTCACTCGGTGAGCTGGCAAATACCCCACCAGACGGCTCATAGCGCCAAATTTGCCCATTTGTATTGCCACTGTCGAGGATATACAACCGACCAGACCATGTAGCAACGGCGATTGGGTTGCCCCAATTTTCTGCACCCAATAGACGTTGGGCGCTACATTGCACAAAACGCATTTCACACTCAATTAACACCCCATTGGTGTCTATGGCAATCAACCGATTGGTCTCGACACTAAAAGCAACATCAAAAATATCGCCCACTTGAATATTAGAAGCCGTGCCACCACGACGCATTTCGGGGATGGGAATCGGTTGGCGGGTGACACTCAGTCCGTCATTGCTCAATACAATCTGATACACCCGTCCATTGTCACTATCCAACGCATATAATTCTTGTCCCTGATGCGCCATGCGCGTGATACGGGCTTGGGGCAAGGTGGTGATGATAATCGGCTCTTTGCGCGTGACTTGGTTAAAGGTGTCTAGGACGTTTTGCCCTTCTAATTTCATACCATCGAGCAATGGGTCATCGGTGCGAAGCGTCTGACATTCGCCCACTTGGTCGAGGACTTGTTCCCATGCCAGCAAAATGGTCTGGCGGTTGCTTTGCACAATTTCTGGGCTACGCGCAAGGTCATAACGCCGACCTGCCTCTGCAAAGCATTGCTCATATTCGGTGACATCGGTCTCTGCCAGCCACAGCACCACAATCACCGTCACAATGATGATGGGCAACAAGACCACCGTCCCCGTGATGATGGGTCTGGAGAACCAGCGATTTTCACCTGTGGGTGATGTGCCAAATAGACGGTCTATCATCAACCCAAATAGGCGAAATAATCCAGAAAAAGACAGCGCCAAACGCCCTATTGCCCGTTTGATAAATTTGCCCACCCCATTTCCAGATTTACGCCGTTCACGGGCGGGTTTTGGCGGGGTAGATACTGGCACAGGGGCAGATATCGTTCCGTCTGTGGTGGTGGCGATGCTCACCTCTTGGGTGGCACGTTTGGCATTGGATTTGGCTTTTTGCAAATCTGCCGATGATTGCACCTCTGGGATGAGCGGATTGCTCTCGCCATCGGGTGGGACAAATTCGGCGACCATGACTTGCATCTGTAATTTGGCGAGTTCCTTAAACCCGACTAGCACCGTGCCAATATCCACCGACATCAGCACATTATTAATTTTTTCCGCATCAAAATCTGCTAGGCTAGAATCGCCAAAGACGACTCGTGTGCCAGTGGTCACACGATATTGGGTGAGTTTGACATTGGGAATCGGTTGCACACCCAATGGCGCGGTATACAGGACTTCATCATCGCTCAAATCTTCTGGAAATGTCTTGGTATTGCCCTCATGCCGTATGGCAACAACAGCACTCCCTACCCGTCCCACAATAAAATCTGACCCGCGCAATACCCCACAGGCGACATTTGCCTCATAGGGGCGCTTGGAGGTTCGGTTATATTCAATCAAATTTTGGTTGATGGCATTAAACAATTCGCGCAAGCCCGCCGTCACACTGCCTGTCGTGGAAAAATAGCGTTCCGTTGCAAACCGCGCCATATTTTCATAGAAGGCGGCAGGGGCAATGGCATCACCAGTGGGTAAAACCAACGCAAAAAACGTCTCCATATCACGGCTACGCACCGATTTTTGGGGGGCAATTTCGCATAACGCACCGGGCGGGGGCGTGCTAATGGCGCGTCCACCCACAATATAGAGATGACCTACTAAAGATTCATGTTCAAATGCCATAATAAGGGACTATTTATACCAACACAGCAATTAAATCGCGCAATTGTGTGAGTTGAAACGGCTTGGGCAAAAAATGAGCGCGGGCATATTGTTTCACTTGTGGCTCATACGACCGATTTGCAGACATCAACACAATTTGCATATCCGCAAGGTGTTCTGCAGAAACGGCATATTCCAATAACTGCATCCCGTTCACTTTGGGCAACAAAATATCGAGCAATGCCAAAGCAAAAACCTCTGTTTGGAGCAAATTGAGGGCATCTTCACCATTAGAAGCGACAATCACATCACAACCGCTATCGCGCAAAATGCGTCCATAGATGTGTTGTAATCCCATATCATCTTCTGCTAACAAAACACGCATAGTTTTTTCCGCCTCGCTACTCATTCCATTGTCAGATATGATAACTCACATTAGGTCAATCTGCTAGTTTCATCTATCTCGTGGATTATGGTTGTTATAAAGGTCTTTATCCTTCTATGTTACGACATTTTTTACACCCGCTCATCAACAATCAAAAAATTTTTGTACTGTGGTGGCAAATCAGCGAATTTGCGCTACAACAAGCCTCATATGAGGAATTATTATCCCCGGAAGAAATGCGCCGTGCCAATCGGTTTATTAGCCCTGCTGTCAAAACCCGTTTTGTGGTGGCGCGGGGGATGTTGCGCCATATCCTCGCACAGTATACCCAACAAGCCCCACAAGATATTGCCTTCACCTATGGGGCGCGTGGCAAGCCATTACTTGCCCATGCGCCATTCGCGTTTAATTTATCTCATTCAGAAGATGTGGCACTATTGGCATTGGCACAAACCGACCATATTGGGGTGGATGTGGAACATATCACACCGATGGCAGAGATGCGCCGTGTGGCGAGTGATTATTTTTCTGCCGATGAACAAGTCGCGTTATTTAGCCAGCCCGCCCGCGACCAATTATCGGCATTTTATCGGTGTTGGACGCGCAAAGAAGCCTATATCAAAGCACGGGGTGATGGTTTTGCCCTGCCACTAGACAAATTTGATGTCAGCTTATCCCCAGACGATACGCCGTGTTTGCTCCGTACATTAGATGATGACGACCCCGCGCATTGGCAATTTTTTCATTTAGACCCCACCGATGGCTATATGGGTGCAGTGTGTGTGCCTGTGGGCAATTGGACAGTAGACATTCAGCAAATTCGGTTATCTCCATGAACTCTACACAATAATTTGTTACAATGAAGCATATTGTGTTTGGTGGATTGGATAGCGATGATGATTTTTACAACCCCCTCAGCCCTCTTATTATTACTCGCTATTTTACCTGTGGTGGGATATTTGGGATTTCCGCGCAATCGGTTTCGGCGTGTGCGCGATAGTGCCAGTGTTGGCTTGCGCTTTCTCTTATTTATTCTGCTGGTGATGGCGCTGGCAGGGGCGCAATTGGTACAATCTGCCAACCGTTCTGCGGTGGTATTTCTCATAGATGCGTCCGATAGTGTGGGCGGTGTGGCACAAGCAGACGCAGAAACCTATATCCGTGAGTCGCTACAGACCATGCGCCTCGATGATGTGGCGGGGATTATCGTCTTTGGGGCAGATGCCCAAATCGTCCGAACAATGAGCAATAGCAGAGAACTTGCGCCCATCCGTAGCCAACCTGTCGGTGGAAATACCGACCTAGAAGGTGCGATTCGGTTGGGATTGGCATTATTGCCACAAGATGCCGTGCGCCGTATGGTCATTTTTAGCGATGGATTGCCCACAACGGGCGATGCACTGACCGCCACACAATTGGCACAATCGGCAGAGGTAGAAATTAGCTATATCCCCCAAACCAGCCCAGAGACCGCCGATATTCAAATCAGCGCGGTAGATGTGCCGCCCCGCCTGAGTGAAGACCAAGAATTCGACCTCATTATCACCCTAGAAGCGACCTTCTCTGCCACCGTGAATATGACTATCTTATCGGCAGAAGAAATTATCTATCAGCAACCCGTTAGTGTGCGTGAAGGGGTCAATAGTTATACAGTGCGTCTACGCAGTGGGTCATCTGGTTTTCGTGATTTTAAGGTGCGGATAGATAGTCCAGACAGTTTTTTTCAGAATAACACCCTATCTGCCTTCACCCGTGTGGACGGAATTCCCCGTGTGTTGGTCGTTTTGGGCGAGAATGGCGATGAAAATGCGCGGTATCTCATCCCTGCTTTGCAAGAAAACGGGCTAGAAGTGACCACCATCGCCGCCGAAGCATTTCCGACCACATCGGCAGGTTTGGCGCAATATGACAGTGTGGTCTTGGTGAATATACCAGCCACCCGCCTATCGAATCAACGGATGGAAAATTTGCGGACATATATCAGCGATTTAGGCGGGGGCTTGGTGGTCATCGGCGGGGATAATGCCTATGGCGTGGGGGGCTATTATCGCACTCCGCTAGAGGACATATTGCCCGTGGAGATGCAAATCAAAGACCAAGAACGTCTCCCTCAATTGACAATAGCCTACATGATAGACCGTTCTGGCAGTATGGGCGCACTCACATCCGATGGCATCCCCTTCATTGAACTGGCAAAAGAAGCCATTATCCGCTCACTAGAATTTTTGCAACCCACAGACCGCGCCGCCGTTGGGTCTTTTGATACCGAAGCGTATTGGATTGCCCCATTTCAGGATGTGAATAATCGGGTGCAATTGCAACGACTGGTGGGGACACTCCGCCCAAGTGGCGGCACAAGTATTTTGGCGGGGATGCGTTTGGTGGCAGAAGATATTGTCTTAGAACCCGCCCAAATTAAACATATCATCTTGCTAACCGATGGAGGCGCAGATACGGCAGGTCTAATTGCGCTCACAGCCGATTTATATGAACAAGAAAATGTCACCCTATCGGTCATTTCGATTGGCGATAGTGATTCAGCCTTTTTAGAAGAAATGGCGCGAGTTGGCAATGGCAATTATCATAATGTGCCAGATGCCTCTAGTGTGCCTGCCATATTCACACTCGAAACGGTGCTTATATCACGCTCCTATATCCAAGAACAACCCTTCACACCGACCATCGTAGACCATCCCATTTTGCAGGGGATAAATGCCTTGCCCCAATTATATGGATATGTCGCCACCACCCCCAGACCCGCCGCCCAAGTGGTTATGCGCGGGACAGACCCCTATCAAGACCCAATCCTTGCCACATGGCAATATGGTCTGGGGCGTAGTGTGGCATTTATGAGCGATGCCACCGCCCGTTGGGGTGCAGAATGGGTGACATGGGATGATTTTGCCCGTTTTTGGGGGCAGACCATACGCTGGACAATCACAGAGGGCAGAAGCGAAAATTTAGAAACCCGTGTGATATATGAGGACGGCATGGGGCGCATTTTGGTGGATGCGCGGGATAACGATGGACGTTTTTTGAACGGGTTATCGTTGCAATCCAACGTGGTATACAGTGAATCGCCCGATGGACAAGCCACCCGCGTCACCCTACGGCAAATTGCCCCGGGTAGCTATGAGGGCATTTTTACCCCACAAGAAGAAGGGGCATATTTCTTGCGGATGACCAACACAGCAGAGGGTTTTGCCGATGACCTTTCGCTCTCACAGACGGCTGGCTGGGTATTGAGCTATTCGGATGAATATCGTATCCGTGATAGCGATACCCAATTATTGGATAAAATCGCCACCGACACGGGTGGTAATCAGATTATCTCAACCGATTATGCTGTGCCATTCGCACCCGATATTAGCCTCAATGCCCGCTATGTCCCCATTGCCCCGCTATTACTCCTCGCGGTAGTATTATTATTGCCGTTGGATATTGCCGTGCGCCGACTCATCGTGACCGCCAGCGATATAAAACGCCTCATGGCATATTTGCGTCGCAACAAAACATCATCGGAACAAACAGAACGCATGGCAACATTGCGCTCTGCCCGTGACCGCGCCCGCAAAACCACCACCATTGAGGTCATCAATTTGTCGCCGACCAGTCCTTCATCATCCACACCACCCACCCCAAAATCGCCTGTGGATGAAAAATCCTCATCCGAAACACCCCACGATACCCCACCCACCGATGATACCAATATCGGCGCACGCCTATTGCAGAAAAAACGCCAGCCAAAGGATACATCATCATGAAAACATGGCAGGTTGAGCTAGACGGTAAAACCCATATCATCACATTAGATGGGGGCAAAACACCCCCTATGCTAGTGGTGGATGACAAGCCCAAACCCGTCACGCTAAAACTAACCAAAATGGGGCAAGCCTACGATTTTTCTTTGCATAAGCACACAGGCACGATTCAGCAAATTGAGACGGATAAGGGAATGCGCTATGGCTTACTAATAGATGGAAAACCGATTCGTCCGCCAAAAAAATTGGATGTGAAAATGACCACTACCCCGTCATCATCATCAGTATTGCCAAAATACGATTCTGCGGGGATATTTCGGCGCAAACAACTAAACAAGGAACAGTCTATCCATCAAAAATCCACCATTCGCCAAATCATCCCCGATTGGACATGGGTCTCGATTATCGGCATTCTGTTCATCCCTGCTTTTTCGCAATTACAACCCGCCTCGATTATCATCGCTGGTGTGGGCATTGTGGGAGTGATTATTATCTCTAACATCAGACAGATGAAAGACGGACACAGATTTGCCTTCACCATCATGATAATGGTGTTATGTTGGTCTGCTTTTGTGATAATGGCATCGCGTGGTATCATCAAAATAGCGAATATCCCACTTTTCTGAAAGAGGTGCATGTATGGCAGATAACCATTTAGACAGTTTAATCTCGGCATTAAATAATCCAAAAACCCGTGAATATGCTATTGTGGATTTGGGGAATTTGCACGATAACCGCGCCATAGACCCGCTATCACGGATATTACTCACATTAGACCACAGCCATGCCTTTTCGTATCGCCCGCGCAAATTATCGGCAGAGGCGCTGGGCAAAATTGGCAATGCCCAAGCCATTCCCGCCCTATTGACAGCCAGTGAGGATTCTCATTCGTTGGTGCGAGGCGCGGTTGCGGAAGCATTGGGCAAAGTGGGTGATGTCTCTGTGATGCCCACCCTCATGACCATGCTCAAAGATGAATCGGTAGAAGTACGGCAGGCGGCGGCGCTGGCACTAGGCGACTTGGGCGGACATAACAATATTCCCCTCACACCCTTTTTAGACCTGTTAGCAGACCATTCCGATGACTTGCGCGTACTGGGGCGCAAAATTTTTGTGGCATTGGGCGAACATGGCACAGAGACATTAATCATTGGGCTAACCCACCCCAATAGCACCATACGCGGGGCGTGTGCAGAAATTTTGGGGGAGATAAAATCAGAAAAAGCCTATTCTGCCTTGCAAAAAGCATCCACCACCGATACCAGCAAGTGGGTAAGGGGTCGCGCACAAGCCAGTTTAGCCCTGTTGCCAAAACCTGCCTTTGACTATCCCACCGTCAATCGCAATACCATCCCACCACCTAGCGACACCTTGCAAACCATTCGTGACCAAAAAGCCGACTGGTCAAATTTGCGGTCACGGACCAAATTACCCACCCTGCCAGCGATTCCCACCGCGCCACAACCCATTACCCCTCCCGCGGACATGATAGACCCAGAAGCCATGACTGCCGAGCAAATCAGAGACTTGCTAGACCAATTAGATGTCAAACTCGCTAGTGGTGAAATTAGCGAAGTGACTTATCATCGGCTTCAAGCCCGTTGGGAAAAACGCCTGAATGAGAAGGGATAATATTATTCAAAGCGTATGCGCGGATTGAGCATCCCATACACCAAATCGGCAAGTAGGTTGGCGAAAGCATAAAAGAACACCGTCAATAACACCAATGCTTGAATGAGGGGGATATTTTTGCTTTTGACGGCTTGTATCAATTCGCGTCCTATCCCCGGATAGTTAAACACCTGCTCAATCACCACCAAACCACCAATTAACCACCCCATACTGATGGCAATCACGGTGATGGTCGGCAACAGGGCATTGCGTAGCACATGCTTAAATATCACCACACGCGGGGGTAATCCCTTCAGAATCGCTGTGCGGACATACGCCTTATTTAGCTCATCAATCATACCCGCACGGGTCATACGGGTGATATATGCCAATAACACGAATGTCGCCGTGAGCGCGGGCAACGTGAGGATGCGTATCCAATCTTCAAATGCCATATTCGATGATACAAACGATGTGGATGAAAACGGGCTACCCGCCCCACCCAACACATTTATCAGGATAATCGCTGTCACAAATTCGGGCAATCCCACCACCGCCAGCGTGACAATCGAAATGAGGCTATCCAGCAATCCATCACGGCGCAAAGCCGCAATCACCCCCAATAAAATCGCCAATGGCACGGCTAATAACAGGGTATATACCGCCAAACGGAGTGAATTTTCCAGACGACTCATGACGTGTGGCAAAATCTCAAAATTGCCCCTGTCATACGAATTGCCCCAATCGCCACGCAAAAAATTGGTCAGCCATGTGATATATTGGGTGGGAATCGGCTGGTCGAGTCCGTTGGCAACCCGAAATTCTTCTAATGCGACAGGAGACGCATCGCGCCCCAAAATGAGGCGGGCAATATCGCCAGGGAGCAATTGGGTGAGCGCAAAAATGAACATGGACGTAAGCAACAACGTGAGCGCCAGTAATATCAACCTGCGGATAAGATAACGGGTCATGAGCGTGCCTTTCTATTCACCAATCAGCAAAATTTCATGCGATTTTTTGTTGGATAACACATATTGTTGTGATTTTTGCGCTTCATACACGCTCGGCTTATACGACTTTACCAATGCGACCAGCTCATCTTTTGATGGTATCCCATCATCCCGATACGAAATCACCAAAATGCTATCCCGATGTCGCCCAATCAATTGCTCGAAAGCCGATAAAATTGTCTTGGACTGATTCCATTCAGAAGGATGTGGGGCAAGGCGACGATGCTTGCTGGCATAATCAATTTTTGTCTCCCACTGGGTATAATCCATCATGCCTTCTAAGAAATGATAAAAATCGCGGTAATCCACACCAATTCCCTGCCGATTCAAATATGGCGGGTCAATATACACCAAGTTTGACCCAATTGGTGTGTGAAGGGCATCTACTTGAATGGCACGATTAACGTGTCCATTATCAAATATGGCGCGATTCGCCTCTGCGATAAATTTGCGGAAATGATGCTCAAACGGGGTATCCCATGTGGTTTTGTTGCCAAAACTGCGTTCTACCTGTGCGGTACGGATATATAAATTAGCACGATGAAATAAGTTATAAGGGCGCTTGATGATGCACGCCTGAAATAAGGCAAATTTTGCCAATGCTTGTTGATACGGGTTTGGTAAAAAATGGTCAATGTTATATACAACCCTATCCAACCACGCATTTTCTTGATCAGTAAAATAAATCCCACTAAATGTTTTTTGGATGAATTGCGGATAGGCAATAGTCGCTTGTGGAGTCACAATAAGGCGAATGTCGTCATCAGAGAGGTGTTGGTCTGAATTTTCAATCAATGCTACGCCAATATTCTGATTAAATTTGAGCAAATCGTTATAGATAATTTGCTTCCCCGCATTTTTGAACCAATGACTGACCGCCCCTGTCCCACCAAATACATCTAATACACTTTCAAACGGCAGATGAGCTATATTTTCCCAAATCCAACCGACCAACGCCCGTTTGCTCCCCTGATACCTTGTGGATGGAAATGGAAAATCATAGGGACGTTCTATATGAGATGAAAATAGGGATAATTGTTGGGTCATGATTTATTTGCTCACAATAAGGGCATGGTGGTGGGTTTATCATCGGTATCAATGCGTCCCGCTTGTTTGAATGTGCCATGCGAGGCGGGCATATCAATGGTTGCACCATTCATCAATTCTTCTACCGTCAAAATCTGAATCCGCCGATATTTCACATCGCCACCAAAAGCGGGCGGGGTATAAAACCCTGCGCTGGTGGCTTCGGCTATCATATCGCGGGTGGGTTCTTCTAGGGTGATAAAAA
>DAOTUO010000168.1:0-3090 GCA_034436595.1 Anaerolineae bacterium
ATACCGTTGTCGAAACACAGGTTGAATGGCTAATCAACCCAACCCAGCCACCGATATATTACACCGTCCCACCGGAAACAGTCGGTGATAATAACAACAACGGCGATAATGGTAATGGCAACAACGGCGATAATGGTAATGGCAACAACGGCGATAATGGTAATGGCAACGGCAACAACGGAAATGGCAACGGCAACAACGGCGATAATGGTAATGGCAACGGCAACAACGGTAATGGCAACGGCAACAACTGATAATTGACTTGAAAATGCTTATCCATTGAAATTTGAAAATCATTTGAATTCAAAATAGCTGTTCCATTAGCAGATTCTTTGATTTGTTCAACTCGCTTTTTTGTTCAGTGTACGGTTGCTAGATTATCACAAGTATTAAACCGAACCGAAATTTGACGAGATGCCTCGCATGACCTACAATTTGGGCATAGCAATCATCAGTGAAGGATAGTGTGTTTATGTCCAACGTCAAAAATTATTATGACATCCTCAGTATCAGTGAGTCTGCCACCGAAGAAGAAATTAAGCAAGCATTCAAAACACTCGCCAGTACCGTGACAGGTCCCAATGACCCGCGTGCAGAACCCCTGCGAGAAGCCTATGGTGTCCTCAAAGACCCGCAAAAACGTGAAAAGTACGATACATATCTAGGTCAAAACCGCCCTACTCCCGCCACTACGGGTAATTTGCGCTCCATTAGCGCCCAAACTGCCCCTAGCATGGACAACATACAAAAGTGGGAATATCTCACGTTGCTCTCCACCCGCAATTACGGCACGATAAAATATTTTATCAATGGCGAACAACAATCGCACCTCAAAAACATGAAACTCACGTCTATTCTCAATGAAGTTGGTGGGCAGGGGTGGGAGATGGTGGGCATCACCACCGATATAAAATCGGGCGCGGCGACTTATATCTTTAAGCGTGCAACCGATAAAGCGCCAGAACTTATCAAGAAAAAACCCACCTCATAGGAGCAAGCCATGAAACCCATGTCGTTTGATTTTAAGTCACGTCGCTCAATGATTTTGGCAAAACGCGGGATGGTCGCCAGCGAAAATCCGCTATCGGCACAAGCGGGACTCGCTATTTTACGCGCAGGGGGCAATGCCGCCGATGCCGCCATCGCCGCCGCCGCGGTGATGAATGTGACTGCACCCGCCTCCACAGGCGCAGGGGGTGATTGTTTTGCGCTGTATTATGATGCCAAGACAGGTGTCGTGACGGCGCTCAACGGCAGTGGACGCGCCCCCAGTGGCTTGACCATTGAGCATCTGACCAAAGCTGGCATGAGTGGCGAAATTCCGCCCCGCAGTGTTCATGCGGCGACTGTCCCAGGGGCAGTACGAGGCTGGGAAGATTTGCTCAACCGATTCGGCACGATGACCTTCCGTGAGGTGTTGCAAGATGCCATTCACTACGCAGAAATCGGCTCACCTGTCACACCCGTATTTGGTGAGGCATGGATTCGGTCACAAGCCTTCCTTAAGGGAAGCCACAATACAGAAGATTATTTGCCCAATGGGGTATCTCCCCAAGTGGGTGATATGGTCAAACTCAAAGGACTCGCCAAGACCTTCCGCGCCATGGTAGAAGGTGGTGCCGATGCGTTTTATTTGGGCGATACTGGACGCGCCATCGTCAGTACCCTAGAGGGACTCGGTGGCACGATGACACTCACAGACCTCAAATCCCATATATCCACTTGGGATGATTCCATTTATACCGATTATCATGGCATCACCATTCACGAACATCCCCCCAATGGGCAGGGATTGGCGGCATTACAGGCGCTCGCCATTGCCGAATCGTTGGGACTCGCAGATATGGCATGGGATGACCCCCAGCGCATCCATTTGATGGTCGAAGCTATGCGCCTAGCCTTTGCCGATGCCCGCCAATATATCGCAGACCCCGCCATGAGCCGTGTGCCTGTGGGGGGATTATTAGACCCCGCCTATATCGCGGGACGGCGTGCCATGATAGACCCCAACCGCGCCATGCACCCCAGTTTTGGCATCCCGCCAAATAGTTCCGATACGATTTATCTATGTGTCGTGGATGGCGAAGGCAATGCCTGTTCGTTCATCAACAGTTTGTATATGGGATTTGGGACGGGGATTGTCGCCAAAGGCACAGGCGTATTTTTGCAAAATCGCGGGGCAAATTTTGTCCTCGATGCGAATCATGCCAATGCCCTCATGCCCAACAAACGCCCCTATCACACGATTATTCCCGGACTTGCCACCAAAGACGGCAAATTATGGGGGACATTTGGGGTCATGGGCGGATTTATGCAACCACAGGGACATTTTCAGGTGATTAGCGCGATGGTAGATGACCACATCAACCCCCAAGAGGCATTAGACCGTCCGCGTTGGTGCTTAGAAAGTGGCTATAGCACCTCTATGCTGGCGTTAGAGGAGGGGATACCCTTTAAGACATTGGCAGATCTTGCCCGTATGGGGCATCATGTCCATCCTGTGAGCGGGGCAAACCGCGCCTTATTTGGCAGTGGGCAAATTATTTACCGTGATAGCGATAGTGGTGTGCTATTCGGTGGCAGTGACCCACGCAAAGATGGACAAGTGGCAGGATTTTAATTTTCTCAGATTTCAAACGACAATTAACCGCCTTCGCCAACGGTGAACATGCCCGTTTCGCGCAGGGTGGTCAGTTGCGCTTCATCCCCCATAATCGTGATCTTGCCTATGGTGGTGGGGAGTGATTCTGTGATTTCAAAATCACCTCGCACATCAAACATATTCATGGATGTATTGGCATTTGCCATTTCGATAAAACTGGCAAAGTCGGATGCTTTATCTGCGATGTAAGTGGTGTGTTTGGCTGGCGCTTGAGTGCCACCAACGACACCTTCGTCTCGCATGGCGACAATAACGACCAGAATATGATTTCCGCCAACACATACGACTTGGCAGGGCGGGTTATTGCTATTGAGTGTTGGGGAAAATATCAACAGCAATCAGTCTTATCAACAAAAAATTACCTATGATTATGATGCGGTGAATCGCCTTACTGGGGCAGATTATCGTCAAGACGGTAGCCCAGATAT
>DAOTUO010000169.1:0-1957 GCA_034436595.1 Anaerolineae bacterium
TTCTTATTCGACCCGCCATTTGGTCGCAAAGCCTTCACCGAAGCAGGGGTCAATGTGTTGGAATGGACAATTGTTTGGGCAAACCCCAGCAATAACCCTGTGGTGGTGAGCATGAGTGACCCATTACTCGGTGGCACGACCTTTGTGGCGGGTAGTCTGAGCTGTACCACACCCGGGACGACCACCATCACCACCTGTTTACATGACACAATCACCAACGAAATTGTCTTTACGGGCATCATTGACCCCAATCCAGGGTCAACACCCGCCACACTCGATAGCGCCAGCAACCGCCTCATCATCGTCTACCGTGTGCTTGTACCCGATAATGTGGCAACGGTCTCTAATGTGGCGACACTTACCACAGCGAATGATGATGTTGTCACCGTCACAAATACATATACCCGCACTATCACACCACCACCCACAACGGGCGGTGGCACACCACTAACAACGGAGCAAATTCAAGCCACCGTTACAGCACTTCCCGCCACAGGTGAAACGCCTTGGTGGGCAGATATTGCGCGTGGCGCATTGGTCATCGTTGCCCTCACCATCATTGTCGGCGCGGGTGGCTATTGGCGCAAACGCATGACACAGCACCAATAATCGCATAATTCACAATCAAAAAAACGCCCCATAGCATATATGGGGCGTTTTTTGTTATTTTATCTGACGCAATTGGGAGACAAAATCGGGGAAATCGGCACAAATCAGGTCTGGCACAATTTTTCCCTGCCGTTTATAAGCCGTGTATGGATACGTGATGAGCGCGGTACGACATCCCGCTTGTTGCCCACATTCCACATCGGTATCACAATCACCGACCATCCAGCATTGTGATAAATCGAGCTGATAATCGGCTTTGGCTTGCCATAAAAATCCGGGATTCGGTTTGCGAAATGGCGATTCGCCCGTATATTCAGGCACAACCCCCTTGGGATGGGTATAGCTATAATAATATTCGGTAAACCGAATATCCCCCAAAAGCGATACAAAACGGGCATGAACATCCTGTTGGGCTTGCATGGTGATTTTGCCTTTGGCATGACCCGGTTGGTTGGAAATTAGGAATAATTGCCAGCCATCGGCTTGGAGGGCTGTGAGGGCATCCAACACACGCGGAAGCAACTGATATTCATCGGGTGTGCGTGGCGATTCATACTCGCCCCAATCGGCATAATACAACATAAGGTTCATCACCCCATCGCGGTCTATAAACAATGCAGGCATCGGTTTTTCCTTCGCTTGGTTATGGATTTTTTTCGCGCAGGCATATTGTGACATAATAGGCACAACTGGGCAACCGTGTTTTGAAAAAGCATACAATAGGGGATTTGGGGATTTTACATAGTATGGGCAGTGAGCGGGGAATTCTGTGGGGTTAGCAGTCCCCGCTTGCACCATACATTTTTCATATCCTGTTTAGGGGGCAGGATAGATATATCATAACACGTAAATTCTTAAAAGCGCAAGTACCAATTTTGGGGGCATCTTGTGGCTGATATACGACCCTAAAAGGACAATATTCGTTAATTAAAAGATTTTGACCCCACCCCCAACCTCCTCTCCAATTTTTTAGGGAGGGGGTTGGGTGAAAACCGTTTAATGATGAGTTATTGACATAATCCTATGAATTTTTTTTCGGTTCTCGATAAATAGCCTATTTGCGCTTCGTACAGAAAAACGGACTTGTGTGTTTGGTAAGGGTGACGCATCGCTCACAAATTGCAATGGGACACGCACTTCATTGGTATTAGGCGGGACTTCTATGCTGGCAGGGAGCGTGACCAAAGACGGTTGTGAAGAAGAGAGGAGCAATGTGCTTGCGAAGCGGGACATACACGGTCACATTACTCGCGTCCGCCAATTCTAATGGAACAACTATTTTGAATTCAAATGATTTTCAAATTTCAATGGATAAACATTTTCAAGTCAATTATCAGCTTAAATCACC
>DAOTUO010000170.1:0-4477 GCA_034436595.1 Anaerolineae bacterium
GGGGTTTGCCATGGCAAACCCCCCGCAACCAACCGTAAAAATCGGGCTTGCCATGGCAAGCCCCTACGCCATACCCATTTTTGTGATGAAAATAGGCAAAACAACCCCATTCACGGGGTTTCAGAGGGTCAGACGGGTGGTTCACCGCCTGTCGGCAGGCAACATACACGCTATTTTTATCATATTTTGTCTTTTTAACTACGGACAAGCCTTATATCGCGTCCGCAGGTTTGTTGCCTTTGATTGAAATCATTTGAATTTAAAATCGTTACTCTATAATATCCCCCACCCCCTGCACAATCATGACACGTCACATTGCTATTTCCTGACATTTATCACCGTTATTTATATGTGAAATGTTGCATAATTAACAGTAGGTAACATCTCTATTCTGCGAGGTGATAATGAGAACACAAGCTCCCCCCATAGACCCCCCAAGTGATGATAAGCGGTGGCGGATTATCAATGCCGCGATGCGCCGACACGGATACGCGCCCCGCGCCCTCATCGAAACGCTCAACAGTGTGCAACAGGCTTTTGGTTATTTGGATGAAGCGTCATTGCGCTACGTCTCATCGGCGTTGCATGTCCCCCTCAGTAAAACGTATGGCGTAGCGACTTTTTATCATTTTTACACTCTCAAACCGAGTGGCAAGCATACGTGTGTGGTGTGTTTGGGGACAGCGTGCTATATCAAAGGCAGTGACCAAATCTTACGCGCCCTCAGCGAGCATTTTGATGTGGCGGTGGGGCAGACCACTGCCGATAATGCCTTGTCGTTGATGACGGCGCGGTGCATCGGCTCATGTGGGTTAGCACCCGCAGGCGTGATAGATAACGTGGTCGCGCCACGCCTCACCGAAGATGGCGTGATTGCCAAAGTTGAGGAGATAATAACCGATGGACATGGATGAACTTACTAATATTGCCCAACAAGAACAAGCAAAAGAGGCGCAATATGTCCACCGCGCCCGTGTTTGCACTGCCACAGGCTGTCTTTCGATTGGTAGCGAGGCGGTTAAAGAGGCGCTCGAACAACATGCCACCGCCAAAGGCAAACAACATTGTTTGGTGATGGGGGTCGGTTGTATGGGATTATGTGGTGCGGGACCGTTGGTGAGCATAGACCCCGCCAATGTGTTATATCAACAAGTCACCGCAGACGATGCCACCGCCATTATTGATAGTTTGGGCGATGAGCCGATAGAGCGCCTCCGTTGTGACACATCCGCGCCATTTTTTACCCGCCAGCTCAAAATTGTGAATGAAAATTCGGGCATTATTGACCCCGAACACATCGAAAGTTATATTGCCCACGATGGTTATTCCGCGCTGGCAAAGGCGCTCACGGAATTATCGCCCAACGACCTCATCCACGAAATAACCACCAGTGGTTTACGCGGACGAGGCGGGGCGGGGTATCCGACTGGACTCAAATGGAGTACGGTCGCAAAAACGCCCAACGCCACCAAATATGTCGTATGCAATGGCGATGAAGGCGACCCAGGCGCATTTATGGATAGAAATGTCATGGAAAGCGACCCGCATCGTGTGTTAGAAGGCATGGCGATTGGCGCGTATGCCGTTGGTGCATCGTATGGCTATGTATATGTGCGGGCAGAATATCCTTTGGCGGTGGAACGCATCAATAAAGCTATCCGCCAAGCCGAAAAAAATAAATTGCTAGGCAAAAATATTTTTGGCACACCGTTTAGTTTTGATGTCGAGGTACGGCTAGGGGCGGGGGCATTTGTCTGTGGCGAAGAAACTGCGCTCATGGCATCTATCGAAGGCAAGCGTGGCACACCGCACCCGCGTCCGCCATATCCCGCCGAAAGTGGGTTATGGGGCTACCCGACTCTCATCAACAATGTGGAGACATTCGCCAATATCGCGCCCATTATCCGCAAGGGTGGTGATTGGTTTGCGGGTATCGGCGTGGGACGGAGCAGAGGCACGAAGGTCTTTGCATTATCAGGAAAAATCAATAATATCGGCTTAATCGAAGTGCCGATGGGCATCAGCCTACACGACATTATTTATGAAATTGGCGGTGGCATCCCAGACGGCAGGACATTTAAGGCGGTGCAGACGGGCGGACCCTCTGGCGGATGTATCCCCAGCGAACATCTCGATGTGCCTGTGGATTACGAATCGCTCAAGGCACTATCCAGCGTGATGGGGTCTGGCGGGATGATTGTTATGGACGATACCTCGTCTATGGTGGATGTCGCCCGTTTCTTCATGGAATTTTGCATGTCAGAATCGTGCGGAAAGTGTATTCCGTGTCGGGTGGGGACGGTGCAAATGCACCATATCCTCACTAAATTTAGCGAATATCATGGCGCACAAGCCGATTTAGACCTGCTAGAGCGCCTGTGTGATATGGTGAAATACACCAGCCTATGCGGGCTTGGACAATCTGCGCCCAATGCGGTGGTCAGCACACTCCGATTTTTTCGGGATGAATACGAAGCCCGTATGAGCGACCCCATGAGCGAAATGGAAGGCACACATGGCTAAGACATTCAAAATAAACGGTATAGATGTGAGCGCATCCGATGAACAGACGATTTTAGAGGTCGCCCGTGAGCGTAATATTTTTATCCCCACGCTATGCGCCCTAGAGGGACTCTCGTTTGTGGGCGCGTGCCGATTGTGCGTGGTCGAAATTGAGGGCAACCCCAACCCAATGGCGGCGTGCGCCACTGTCCCCCAAGAAGGCATGGAAATTCGCACCGATTCTGAGCGACTACAGGGCTATCGGCGGCTGATTTTAGAGATGTTATTTGCAGAGGGCAATCATGTCTGCGCGGTGTGCGTGGTCAATGGGCATTGCGAGTTACAGTGGTTGGCGCAAAAATTGGGCATGACCTACAACACGCTAGAGGCACTTAATCCACCAAAAAAAGTGGATGCCTCGCATTATCGGTATGCCATAGACCATAATCGGTGCATTTTATGTACGCGATGTGTGCGCGTCTGTGATGAAATTGAAGGGGCGCATATTTGGGATGTGAGTGGACGCGGGATTAACAGTAAGGTCATCACCGAATTAAACCAGCCGTGGGGCGAATCGGTGAATTGTACCAGTTGTGGCAAGTGCATTAATGTGTGTCCCACAGGGGCGCTATTCAAAAAGAGTAAAGCGGTTGCCGAAATGGAAAAAGATACCCACTTTTTGCGGTATTTCTCCACCATACGGGAGAATGAGCGATGACCAAAGCGAAAATTGCGACCGTTTGGCTAGATGGCTGTTCGGGTTGCCACATGTCTTTTTTGGATATAGACGAATTATTGCTGGATTTGGCGGATAAAATCGAATTGGTGTATAGCCCGTTGGTAGACAACAAAATTTTCCCCGCTATGGTGGACGTTACCCTTGTCGAAGGGGCGGTGAGCAATGAGGACGACCTGCATAAAATTCGTCATGTACGCGCTCATACAAAGGTGTTAGTGGCGTTGGGCGATTGTGCAGTGACGGGCAATGTGCCTGCCATGCGAAATATGTTCCCCATCGCCCAAATTTATAACCGTGCCTATACCGATTTGGTGAGTGAAAATGCAGGTACGCCGACCTTTAATATTCCGCCGTTGCTGGCAAAAGTGCGCCCTGTGCATCAGGTGGTGATGGTAGATGTGCATATCCCAGGGTGTCCGCCACCAGCGGGTCTGATAGCCGAGGTGATTTTATCGTTGCTGGCGGGGAATATCCCCATTATCAATGCGAAATTTGGGTGATACGGAAAAATATCCCCTATCCCCCCAGCCAGTGGACGGCATATAAGGCGTGTCCGTAGTTATATTTTTAGTCTTTTGCCAGTTTTTCTCGTACATTTTGGCATCGCTAGAGGCTCCTCTAGCTAGTCGCATCAAGCGCACTAAAGTGCGCTAAAACCCGCCCCAAAATAGGCTTTTACCCTCAAAATTGGGTAAAAAATAGCCCCTTCAGTGGGCTTGGCGAATAGCCTATGGCTCAAAGCCATAGGCGGGGCAACTTATCGAAATGAACTACGGATAAACCTTTAATCGCGTCCCTACGCCTAGAAACGGTTTTCTCCCCTTTCCCCACTCGGTGAGGATAAGGGGGCGAGGGGGATAGGGGATGTTTTTATAATTACATAGCGAAGGTTACTTTTATTGCGGATGAAACAAAGGAATTTACAGAAAACCTATTGAATTTGATGGAAAATCATCTAATGGGTGGCAAGCAAATTCACGATGCAAATATTGTAGCAACCATGCAAGTCTATAATATTAGCCATCTATTCACACTCAATATCGCAGATTTTATGCGTTTTTCAAGTTTCATAACACTCATAGAATTAGATGAATTGATAAAACCCTAGTTCTTATGGAGATCCGAAAACAAATTCATAGGATTATGTCAATAACGCATCATTAAACGTGTTTTCACCCCTCCCCAAAAAATTGGGGAGGGGCTTGTACGGACGTGATTAAAGGCGTGTCCGTAGTT
>DAOTUO010000171.1:0-20145 GCA_034436595.1 Anaerolineae bacterium
TACGAGCCACCACCACTTCGCGTAGATGGTAATGCGATTGTCAATGGCTATGCCGATACTTATGAGACATGGGTAGATGGTTGGTTTTGGGGATATTTCCATCTGGGTGTGCCACAATCTGAGGTGAACAAGCGTCTGTATTATTTAGATGTTGGGCAACCGATTGGTGGCTCTGCTTCTCCGTTGGATATGAATCTGTTAGGTGGTCCGGGTAGCCCATTAGGGACTGCCGCACCAACCACCGCCAATACCGATTTTGACCAAATTCGTAACCAATTTTATCAGGTACGGTCATTTATACCCGATGGTGTTACGACTCCAGCATCTCAATCGCACCCAAGAGAAGCCTGTCGGGTGCGCTTTTATCCATTCTCTATGAACTTGCCGATGCCAGCAGAATTAGCAGAGATGTATGTGGATGAATTTGGGTTGACCAATGCCGATTGGACGGGCATCCAAAACTTTAATACACCCGCCATTACAGATGATGCCAAGTGGAGCGGGTTTGTCCCGACATACGATTTTTACGGGTGTTGCAACGACCCTAGTACGGCTTTTGTTGACCGTAACGGGGATTTCTTTGCAGATGCCGCCCTGACCATCCCATTCCCGCCATCCCCCTATAACTGGGTGAATGACGGGTTATTCAACGATTTGGTCTGTCAACCCATGAAACAAGCCCGTGACGCGACCCGTCTCTTTTTGGAGCGTGTAGACTTTTTACGGGGCGACCGTGTTGGTTTTGTCACATTCGATAAAGCCGCCTATATTATAGACCCCGATGGACAATTGGGACCCACCAGCCCAGGGGCGATTAATCGTAGCCACATGATTGAAGAATTGCCAGAAGCCACACGGGTACTCAATAACTATATCGGTGTGCGTGCCGAAGAAAATTACTATGTGTGGAATGAAAGCGGTGGTGGCTGGACGAGTTATGCCGCAGGGTTTAACCAGCAAAATGACCTGATACCAGTCAATTACGATTGTAACCTGACCGAGTGCCCGCCACCTCCGATGGAAACATATAATGCCACCCCAATTTCGCAAGACGATATTAATCCTGCCTATCTCAATTACCCTGTTCGGGGCAATTGCAGTATCCAAAATGCAGAATTGCAACATCCATTTAGCCGATTTGCCACCCGTAATGTGGCAGATACTAACTTAAACGATGGCGCTTCACTCTTGCGGATTATGAACCCACAAGTCTATGGAACAGGCTCACTGCCTCTATGGGTATCGTTTAATAATGGTCGTCCTGCCTCACAACGCCTCACGGTGAATAACAGCTATGAAAAACAAGGTACATGCCGTGGGACAAACATCGGTGCGGCGCTCCGTGTGGGTAATGATGCCCTCACAGACCCGCGCACAACCCGCCGTGCCGGTACGGTGTGGATTATGATTTTGCTCAGTGATGGAGCGGCGGGTGCGTCTGACCCTGCTCGCGCACAAGGGTCAAAAATTGACCAAGCCGCTCCTTATCAACAAGTGAGCCGTTTCGATTGGCGACGAGTGACCACGCCATCGGCTCCCCCTATCACCCCCAACCTACGTAATGAATATGGACGTGGTATTGCCGCTAATGGGGCGCAAGTTGACCGTGGTGGTTATGGGTGGTTGGGTCTGTGTCCGTTTGGGACACCCAATAACCCCGGCGAATTGGTATCGAGCGATAATGCCTTCCCATTTTGCTCCGATGAAGATGTATTTTCACGCCATTTTTGCCTCACATTGCCCGGTGATTCGGTCGGATACCCCAATTTTGGATCCGGTTTTGCGCCAGGCTCAAAGGATAGAGATTATCGGGACAGACTGATTGCCGTTGCTCAGATCCCAGCCGAAACATTTGACCCACCAGCAGGCATTATCCCCGCAGATTGGGATCCATTTGATGGGGCGGTTCAAACTGAGGGTCAATATATCCTCGACCAAAATACTCGTTTGGGTAACCTTTTCGATGTAGATTTGGGCAACCAAGATGCTCCAGGCAACCCATGTGATGTGCTTTATGACGTGGATGATTATGCCCGCGACTGGGCAGACTATGTATCTGGTGTAGACGAAGACCAAAGCGGTGATGCGGTTTTGCCGACTATCTTCGCCATTGGTTTCCGTTTGCAATTTGAAGATTCGGTGCATGGTAACGATAATCGCACTTGCGCCCAACGACATGGTGGACCTGGCAACCCTGCCTATGACAGATGTATGTGCAATCTCAATATTGAGCAATGTTTGGGTGAAGAACTGCTTCGCTATGTTGCCGATGCGGGTGATAACTTCATTATTGACAATGACCTACAACAAGATTGGCGCGACCATGAGGGCGAAACCACCAATATCCTCCTCGATAAATCGGTTGATGAGTGGGGACCAAAAGACCCCTGCGAAAATCCGAATATTAGCTGGGCAGACCCTGGTGTTTCCATTTTAGATTTTGCCCCGCGTGCGGGTGGCGAGAGTTGTGGCAATTATTACAATGCGCCGAGTGTGACAGAGCTACAACAAGTGTTTGATGATATTGCCTCACGTATGTTTACCCGTTTGGCAGGATGAGTATGATTAAGGATAACGACCATGTATAAAGCACCGCTAAGTTCTGATAATCAATTGAGAAGGCGAGGGCAAGCTCTCGCAGAATTTGCCCTAACGCTCCCGCTATTACTATTGCTCATCTTTGGCGTGGTAGAATTTGGACGGATTTTTCAGGCATGGGTGACAATTGAAAACTCTGCCCGTGAATCTATCCGTTATACCACCACAGGTACTTATGATAAAGAACGCTATAACGTAGATGCGATGCTCCCTTGCACAGGTGATGCCGATGAGCGTGGCATCCGTGAGCAGGTATCATTTGGCGGGGCTGGTCCTGTTGAAATTTGGTATAAGTCGCTAGATATAGTGACAGGTGCTTATGAAATCACAGGTGATAGCATTTTTGCCACTTGGTACGAAGGCATTTTGTGTGACATTGGCACCCCAGAGCATCTTGAATGGCGTGAAGATATTTTGCGCCTTGCCTCTATCTATGATACCGCCAGACGTGGCGCGGCAGGCTTGTCGTTGGAACGGTCACAACAAAACCGCACCACCCAAGCCCTATTTAACATGATGACGGCACTTTGGAGCGAGCCAATGCCTCGGTCTAACCAACGTGGCTACTTTAATGTGATGGTTTGTAGCTCACGTACCTTCTTAGACCGTGAATCGTATGGCTTCTTTGAGAATATCAATACCCGCTTTGTGACGGTACCTGATGAAGAAAGCGTGCCAACAGGATTTTTGGGGAGTTATTCGCCCCCCTATTGCTTGTTAAACGAATATTCAGATGACCATAAGGCGCGTGAGACTTTTAATGGGGGTGGCGTTATTACTATCAATAACAGCCAAACCGATCCCAATCATAATTTGGCTAGACGTTGGATGGACCCCGGTGGACCAGGCGACCTTGTGACCATATTTATCACCTTTAACCACCCTCTGATTACTCCATTGGGCTTGGCAGAGTATATCACCATGACGGCTCATCGCTCTGGTGTCAATGAAGCGTTCCGCGCATCTAAGGCGTTGGTTGCTCCTTCTAGCAATCCACCGACCCAGATTGCCGATTTGAATACGCCTATCCCAACGCCTATTCCAGACCCAACCGATACACCTATCCCAAGTGATACACCGACCTTTACCCCAACGGTGACCCCAACCGAAACCCCAGAGCCGTTTACATGCGATAAAATTCGTGTGGGGGCGATTAGCTTCTATAACAATACCCGTCGTGTGTATGTCCAAATTATCAACGACAACCCACAAGATACTTCTTTGCAACAGGTGAAGCTCAGGTGGCCCACCCCTGCGGGGTATCCCAATATGTATTTATTCGCCATGATATTGGGCAGAACCACAGCCGATAGCAGCGATGGTGGTGGTACATTGTGGGAAGGTAATAAACAGGGTGGTGAAATTGACTCTGCGGGCTTTATTGGCACTGAATTGGCAGACTGGACGAATGCCGATAAATCCATCCCCGGATTTGGCAAAGCCACAACCACCTTTGAGGCGATGTTCTTGGTTGGTCCTGCGTCATTAAGCCAAGTATTTACACCTGCGGACTTTGCTGGGACAGAATTTTATATCTATAACCCAGTAAACCCTGCATTGCCGTGTATTGCACGGGTACAAGACCTTCTGGATGAAGTAACGCCACCACCACCACCAGGTCCGACCTCTACGCCCAGCATTACCTTTACGCCCGATTGTGCCTCTAGCCGTCTGCGCGTGGAATTTGTGGATTTCTGGACGCTCGGTGTGATTCAATTGCGCGTGACTAGTGAGCGTAATGTGAGTTCACTTTTACTCGGATTTAACATCCAATGGTATACACACCCAACGCTCACACGAGTGAGTGGACCCAACATCTTCAGTTTGGCGCGGGTCAAAGTGGGTGGTAGCAACCCGAATGCGGGTGATGCCATTACTGCTTGGACTGGACCAGATTTTTCTCCAAGCACACGACATACTGAAGGGTCTGGATTGACACAGGGCATTGTTTTTGGACCTAACAGCGTGACCAATCTGTGGTTAGATTTCGATGGCTATGGCAACCGTCTTGATGATGCCGTTCAATTTGCCTCATGGATGTTGCACGGCTCACAGTTTGACATTGACTGCAATACCACAGGTGGTAATGGCGGTCAGGGTGGCGGTGGTTTGCAGGGTGTGATTGACCTGTCTGTGCCAACCCCACCACCATCTACCAATACACCTCGTCCGACCAATACACCAGGTCCAACGAATACGCCAAGCCCAACACGTCCAACGAATACGCCGTCACGGACACCAACACCTGGTCCGACCAGGACATCTACATTGACACCTACGGCGACCATGTTCACCATTCCGACCATCACCCCAATCCCAACGCAAGATGGTGGTACTGGCTCTGGTTGATGCCCCAATGCACGGCAAAAGAGACCTCAGCAATGGCTGGGGTCTTTTTTTTATCCCCCAATTTCCCTATAATCGAATCGTTTAATTACGCATAAGGGCAAAACATCCTATCATCATGCCCTTATTATTTAGGAGGTTTGGATGCGAATTCGTGTTGAAGGTGGAATAGCACTCAATGGGGTGTATCACCCATCGGGTAATGCCAATACTGCCGCTTATCTGATTGCCGCGGCGCTCCTCACCGATTCGACTGTCACCTTGCGAAATTTTCCCAAGACATCGAGTACCGGTGTCATGCTGGATATTGGCTCACGGTTGGGCGCAGAAATTCAACGTACCGATGACCGTATTGTCACCATCAAAACACCGCAATTAAGCCGTCGCAAATTATCGTTAGAAGAGACCAGCGAAACTCGTGCCTTACTGTTTCTTGCACCGCTCTTGGTACGGCGTAGTTTTGCCCGTTTAGAAGTAGATTTTCCCCTCAATCGGATTCGTACCCATTTGGATGCTCTACGGGATTTGGGGTTTGATGTGGTCATCAGCGATGGGGCAGTGGAAGTGCGCGAAACCACATGGGATTATAAAGATATTATCCTCACCCAGACCAGTGTTACCGCCACAGGCATTATTATGATGTTGGCGGCGTGCTTTGGCAAAGAAACAGTCATCCACAATGCCGCCAGTGAACCCCATTTGCAACAATTGGCGCACTTGCTGGAATTAATGGGCGCACAGGTTCATGGGGTTGGCTCAAATATGTTGCGTATTTTTGGCAAAAATCCCCTGCATGGCGCAGATTTGACGATTGATGCCGACCATATCGAAGCCGCCAGTGTTGCCGCCATCAGCGCCCTTTGTGGGGGGCGGGTGCAGATTAGCCATATCGCCCCCAATTATTTGCGGATGGTTAGCAAAATTTATCAACGGTTGGGTATTTTGTTGGATATGGACACCACATCGGTCTTTATCCCCAAACACACCATGCTGAATGTTTCTAACCGTGAAGAGGATGTAGATTCATCCATCGAGACTGCACCGTGGCCAGGTTTTCCATCCGATTTGGTGGCAATTGCGACCATCATCGCCACACAAGCACGCGGGACATCGCTCATCCACGAGAAATTATTTAGCAATCGGCTTTTATTTGTGGATAAACTCAAGGCGATGGGCGCACAGATTGTTTTATGTGACCCACACCGTGCGATTGTCGTTGGACCAACACCCCTCTATGCGATTTATATGGATTCGCCCGATGTGCGTTCTGGGTTGGGGATGTTGGGGGCGGCGTTGATTGCCAAAGGCGAAACGGTGATAGATAACGCGCAGGTGTTGGGCAGTAACTTTGAGGGTGTCATCCAAAAATTAAAGGGATTGGGTGCAAAAATCACAGAGGAATCCCCATGACGCTTATCAAACTGAATGACGTGGTGGTAGCCTATCATATTTTGGGAGAGGGTGTGCCTGTGGTGATGCTACATGGGTGGGGTGCATCGGCAGAATTGGTGTTGCCACTCGCCAAAAAACTCGTCCCATTGGGATATTGCACCCATGTGTTAGATATGCCCGGTCATGGGAATAGCCCAGAACCGCCTTTAGCGTGGTCTGTGACAGATTATGCCCAATTGGTTGTCCAATATATTCAAGCACAAGGACTAGGGCAGGTGCATTTATTTGGTCATTCATTTGGTGGGCGGGTGGCATTGGTGTTGGGTGCAGAATATCCGCAGGTTATCCGCAAAATCGTGCTGGCAGATGCGGCAGGTATTCGCCCCAAAACGCCTTTATCCAAAAAAATCCGCCTGAATATTTATAAATTTACCCGTGATGGACTTCGGACAATCGGGTTAAGCGGGTTATCTGACCAATTGCGCCGATGGTACAACACACGATATGGCTCTGCCGATTTTTTGGCGACCAGTGGGGTCATGCGTGAGACCTTTGTGCGTGTGGTTAACCAAGATTTATCTGAATATGCCAAACGGATTAGCGCCCCGACCTTATTGATATGGGGCGAGAACGACCAAGACACCCCATTGTGGCAAGCCAAACAGCTAGAACGGCTCATTCCTGATGCGGGTTTGGTTGTATACCCTCATGCGGGGCATTATAGCTATTTAGAACAACCAGACCAAACCGCACAAGCCATGCACGCGCTATTTCAAGCCGACTAATTTTTCTTGCGTGGAATATTTGGCGGACGCACATCGCTATTGGGCGGTTTTGTGGCATTACGGGGCGGGGTGGGAAAGGTCGTGCCACCGTTACCCTGTTGCATTTCGTGATACACCGCCAGATATTCGGCAATTTCTTGTTTTCTGCGTTGTTCGGCTGTATCACGTTCTATATTTCGTTTACGCTCTTGTCTTTGGGTGATTTCGGCTTGTATCGCCTGTGGATTTGGCACAGCACGGAGTAATTTTTCATCACCCCTATCCCCACCGATGAGCGAAATTTCCACATTTCCATAATTGAAAATATTTTGCAAAATCCCACCTTTTTCTGATGTGACGTTATCAATGCTTTCCATCAGAATTTGGTCATCTTTGTTTTGTAGCCAAAGCGGGCGCTTGCGGATGAGTGTGATGCGAGTGTCGCCAATGATGAATAGGTCATTGCGCCAATCCCAATCTACCCACCAGAACCAAAATAACGCGCCAAAAAATAATACGATGCCAATTAATCCGCTTAGCGCACCCAAACCCCATGTCGCACCAAAGACCAATACAATCAGTGCGCCGAGTATCAATAGGGCGGGGCGTAAGGCTTTGCGCCACCACATGATAATATGCTTACGATAAACCGTATCGCCATCATCATTGACAAATTTAGACCGCAGAGGCGCGAATACCCTCTGTGATGGGGTAGATGATCGCTTATTTCTCTCATCTGAATTTATATCTTCACCCGCCAGCACCCGCTCAATATCGGTGCGGATTTGGTCGCGTTGGCTGGCGGTTTCGGTTTCAGTGGGTTTGCCCCGATTTTCAAAAATGACTTCTTGCACTTCATCAACATTAGGGATGGTATGCAAGGTGATATTGCCTGCATCGCCCGCCGTCCGTAATTCGATTGTGCCATATCGAAATAGACGCGCCATTGGGTCACGCGGGTTGATTTCGATATTGACCTGATGAATCCGTGCCAGCGAAATTTCGCTTTTATTGTTGCTGAGTGCCAGCAGATTGCGTTCAATTTGGATGACGCGATGATTGGTGATGAGGAGCATGTCATTGCGCCATTCGACAAAGTGATAAAACATCAGCACGGCGGGGATAAATATCCCCAAAAAGCCACAGGCGATGATTTGAACGAATACAATCGGCACAAAGGCATAGACCATCAACCCAATCCCAAATAACAGGGCAGGCAACCAGCCTTTTTGCACAAATGCCCACCAATGATGGCGTGTTTTGAGCAGGACAATCTCATCGGGGAGTTGCCCATCAAATTCGGTGGCGTTTTTTTGTATTTGTGGACGGGGTAGTGTCGCCTGTGGTTGATTTTGGCGCTGATAATCATCCAATTTGGGTGGTTTTTGCGTTTTTGGTGGTTGCACCGCTATCGGTGATGGTGCTTGGGGTGGTTTTTGTGGTTGTGGTTTGGCTTCTACGGGGACGGGGATATATTGCTTAATTTGTGGGTAATTCGCCACCACATCCCATAATTGGTTGCGCGAAATGTGCAATATATCCGATGTAGCGCGAATGACGAGTGTCGCTGTTTCTCGTCCTTTTTCATATAAAGATTTTTCGTTGATGAATTGATTGGCACTGAGCGAGGCAAGGCGCACATCATTGCCATACTCATCTTTGCGGATGAGGTCTGCACGTCCGTTGATGAGCAAATACATCCCCTTACTGGTCTCACCTTGATGAAAGACCGTTTCACCTGCTTCGTAGCGCAATACTTGCACCGCCGATAGTGTCTGTTGGAGCAAGTCGTTGGGCAAGGGGGCAAATAAAGGTAATTGCCTCACATGCGTTTCGATGAAACGGTCATTCATGCGCTATAGCCCTCCGTCACTGAGCATAAGAGCGGCGGAATTGAGCAGGTGCATCAGATGGGGGTGGGTGGCTTCAAAATGATTAATCGCCACAGCAAGGCGCTCTCCTAAGCCCTGAATATTGGTGGCTCTGAGTGGGTCTGGCTGGGTGAGCAGGATTTCGATATTGCTATTGAGCGTATTGAGAATCGCACGCCCTTCATCATCATTTGGGATTGTCTTTTGCAGATGTTCTTGTAATTTTGCCAATGAATGGCGGACGTTTGTTTCTCCCATTATGACTCTCCTTATAGGGTGAATTGTTGCTTTTGTACTGGTACATGCACTTGCATATTAAAATGGTCACTGAGCGATTTTTGCAAGGCGCTGGCGGCTTTTTCTTCACCATGCACCAAAAACACTTTTTCTGGTTTTTGGCGCATCCCGCCCACCCAATCCATCAATTCGTCATGGTCGGCATGACCACTAAAGCCGTTGAGTACCTCCACTTGTGCGCGGACGGTATGTTCTTCGCCAAAAATCCGTACTATGCGGTTTTTCTCTACCAATTTTCGCCCTAATGTATTGGGTGCTTGCCAACCTGTGATGAGGATGGTGTTATTGGGGTCGTCTATCCGATTGGCGATATGATGCACTACGCGCCCAAATTCTGCCATGCCACTGGCACTAATGATAATACATGGCTCACGCTTAAAATTGAGTCGTTTGCTCTCTTCTAGCTCACGGACATACGTCACCATATCAAACCCGAATGCGTCTTTGGTATTGATTTCATTCATGAATTTGAGAATTTCATCATCATAACATTCTGGATGTAACTGAAAAACCGATGTGGCGTTCACTGCCAATGGGCTATCTACATAAATCGGGATTTTTGGAATATCACCTTTGACCAGCAATTTGTGGAGTGTATGCACGATTTGTTGAGTACGCCCCACTGCAAACGCGGGCATAATCACCGAGCCGTTGCGCTTAAAAGTGTCGGTGATAATTTTTTCTAGTTTATGCTCCGAATCTTCGTATGCCTCATGCAATCTATCGCCATAGGTGCTTTCCATGATGAGATATTGCCCACCATCAAGAATTTCTGGGTCACGGATAATGGGAATACCCACCCGTCCGACATCACCACTAAAAATGAGCCGATAATCGCGGTTGGCATCGCGGTCTACAATATCCAACACAATGCTGGCGCTACCGAGTATATGCCCTGCGTCATGAAAAGTTAATCCCACACCATTGGCAATTGTTGCCCTGCGCCCATAACCGCGTGTGGTGAAATATTTAATACTATTGAGCGCATCCTGATAGGTATAAATGGGTTCTACGGCAGATTCTCCACGCCGCAAGCGCTTTTTGCTGACAAAATCGGCATCTTTTTCTTGGATAAACCCACTGTCGGGGAGCATGGTGGCGCACAAATCCCGCGTAGCGGGGGTGCAGATAATATCGCCATTAAACCCTTGTTTAATCAGGTTGGGGATATTGCCAGAGTGGTCAATATGAGCATGAGACAGGATAAGGATGTCTATGGTCTTGGGGTCAAACGGAAAGTTGAGATTCTCGTTGTAGGTATCTCCCCGACCACCCTGAAACATGCCACAATCCAATAAAATACGTGTGCCATTGACTTCAACAAGGTGTTTTGACCCTGTAACAGTACGTGCCGCGCCATAAAAAGAAAGTTTCATGTGCTTACCCTTTCGTTAGCGGGTGTCTGACCCATCATCAAAAATTCCTGTGGGATGACAACCGATGTTGCGCTGACGAGCTTGGCGTTCTAAATCCAGAAATGCGTTATAAAATTCATCATCTGGGGCATAAAGGACGGCTTCCGCATAGCCGTTGCGGACGAGTTCTTCATTCACAAAAGTGTTCCCCACATAAATATAGCGTAATAAACGCTCATATCGGTCGGTGTCGCTGGTATCTTTGACCAATGTCACTGTCTGACCATTCACAAGATTGCGGTTGGCATCAACAGCCTCCTGATAGCAATTTTCGCCCCGTTCTGGTGTATTGACCCCCACATAGCGCACACGATATTCTGTGCCGTTGATGCTGACATCTATCGTATCGCCATCTATCACCCGTAGCACCCGTGCCGATTCTCCCGCAATATTTCCCCCTTCACCCTCTTCTAACATGGTAGCCAATTCATCACATGCGGTTAATACCAACATGAGGGGAAGAAGGAGTAATAGTATTTTTAGACGCATTGACCTAAATCCTTTGGTGGTCAGAATAATAAATTTATCTTTATTTTACCCCAAAACATAGCAAATAAGTTAACGATTGGTTTATGATAAAGTCGAGACTTTTATTCACATTGGAGTAAACCATGAAGCGCGTGTTTTTTTTAATAATCATACTCTGTTTGGTTGGAATCAATAGCGTCTTTTCCCAAGAAAATGCGAATATTGAATACACAAATTGTTTTTTCCCTGTTCCGAGTAACGAGGTACTTGGCGAGACAATTGACTGTGGTGTGTTTATTGTGCCACAAGACCGTAATGAACCCGATGGCTTGCAGATAGAGATTGCCTTTGCGGTGTTGTATAGCACCAGTTCAGACCGCTATCCAGACCCCATTATTTATCTGGAAGGTGGACCGGGTGGGAGTGCCTTATCTGGAATTGATTCGTGGGTGAATTTTGCCATGCGCGAAACCCGTGACCTTATCCTCTTTGACCAACGCGGGGCGGGGTATTCGTCTCCACGCCTATATTGTGCAGATATTGATGAATCAGACCTCATGGCGTGCCGTGAACAGTTAGAATCTGAAGGGGTGGATATTGCCGACTATAACACCATCAATAACGCCCAAGATACCTACGAATTGCTAATGGCATTGGGCTATAGCGAGTGGAATTTGCTCGGTATTTCGTATGGGACACGTTTGGCGCTCAATATCATGCGCGACTTTCCAGACGGAATTCGCAGTGTCATCATAGATTCGGTGTACCCTCCTGTAGTAGATGCCTATGAAGAAGAATTAGTCAATGCGTATCGGCCATTCCGTCAATTATTTGATGATTGTGTGGCAGATGTGGCGTGCGATGACGCATTTCCAGACCTCGAAAGCCGATTCTATGACCTTGTAGATTCTCTGCAAGAATCGCCTATCGTTTTGGCGGATGATACTGAATTAGACGGCGCAGGACTTTTGAATACTATGTTTGAGTGGTTTTACGATACCGCTATCATTCCCTATTTGCCGTTGATGATAGATGAACTAGCCAATGGCGGACAATCGGTATTAGAGGCGCTTCAAGATGGTTCATTGCCCCTATATGATGGTGCAGAATCTGGTGACCCCATCTCAACCGTTGTCGGTGAATTTATCTATTTATCGAATGATACCGATGACGATACCTACTACGCCATTGAAGCGGCTTTAGGTGAGTGGGATTTGAGCCGTGAGGGGTTACTGAATATATTCTATGAGTATTTCGATGAAGCCGATGCCGAATATTTAGAAGAACTCCTAGCCGATGTCGCGGACGACCAGATGGAACGCATCCTTGTCCAATTGGGTTCTGAGGATGAAGGCAATATGGATGAAGGCGAGGATGTCAGCGATACACAAGGCATGTTTGATGCGGTTGAGTGTTACGAAGAAGTGCCATTTAATTCGGTAGATGACCAAGCCGAACTCAACGACTCTATGGACATGCCATCTCAATATTACCTAATGGTGACGTTGAAAAGCCAAATCGAGACTTGCGCGATATGGCAATCTGAAACTGCGCCTCAAAGCGAGACAGAAGCCATCTTTAGTGATATTCCCACATTGGTACTTGCAGGCAATTATGACCCTGTGACCCCGCCTGTATGGGGACAGATTGCCGCCGAAACCTTGAGCAATAGCACCTATGCAGAATTTCCGGGTGTGGGGCATAGTGCTGTAGATGGTGGCGATTGCCCACTGGGTATTGCCTTGTCGTTCATAGACGACCCGTATGCGTCTTTAGATTTGTCGTGTATAGATACCATGCAGGTGCAATTTGTTACCGAAATACCCGATTTGAGCGGTGAATAAGCCCGTGTTATGATTATAAGGGCATGGGATATTATGTCTCATGCCCTTTATCACACCACAATAAATTTTTGAGGATTACTGAATCATGAAAAGAACCCTTTTTACAGAAGAGCATATCATGTTCCGCGAGACGGTGCGCCGTTTTATCGAAAAAGAGATTAAACCCTATCATGAAACATGGGAGCATGACGGAATTGTCCCACGAGAATTATTTCGCAAGGCGGGTGCGTCTGGATTGCTGTGCATGAATGTACCAGAGGAATATGGCGGGGGAGGGGTGGATGATTTTCGTTATAATATCATTCTCGCAGAAGAACTCACCCGCGCCAATTGTACGGGTCCCGGATTTAGCCTACAAACCGATGTCGCTGTGCCATATATTCTCCATTTTGGGAATGAGGAGCAAAAACGTCGTTGGTTGCCAAAGTTATGTTCCGGTGAGCATATTATCGCCATCGCCATGACCGAGCCATCGGGCGGGACAGACCTCGCCAGCATGAAAACCCGCGCCATTCGCACAGGCGACCATTATGTGATGAATGGCTCAAAAACCTTTATCACCAATGGCATCAATGCCGATTTGGTGATTGTGGCGTGCAAAACGAATCCAGAGGAAGCCCACACGGGTATGAGCCTAATCGTTGTTGAGCGCGATATGAAGGGATTTATGCGCGGACGCAATCTCGAAAAAGTCGGGTGGCACGCCCAAGATACGGCAGAATTATTTTTTGAGGATGTGCATGTGCCTGTGGAAAATCGGCTAGGCGATGAGGGCATGGGTTTCTTTTATCTGGTGAATCAATTGCCCCAAGAACGTCTGATTATCGCTGTGGGGGCGATTGCAGGGGCAGAAGCGGCACTCGACTGGACGATAGACTACTGCCAGTCACGGCAGGCATTTGGCAGACCGATTGGCTCATTCCAAAATTCACGATTTGTCTTGGCAGAGATGAAAACCGAAATCCAAATTGGGCGGGTATTCATTGACCACTGCGTCGAATTGCATACACGCGGGGAACTCAATGCAGATACAGCGGCAATGGCAAAATGGTGGACAACTGCCTTGCAACACCGTGTGGTTGACCAATGCCTGCAATTGCATGGGGGCTATGGCTATATGCTAGAGTATCCTATTGCCAAAGCGTATATAGATATGCGCTGGGCTCCCATTGGTGGCGGTACAAACGAGATTATGAAAGAACTCATCGGTAAAGGGATGGGTTTTTAAGATATTTATGGCGTAGTGAGTGCCTCCAATGTGCCTTTGGCATCAATTGCTTCTGCCACAGGTGAGGCTTCTAATGCCAAATACTGATTTAGGCTCGCCAACGCCTCTACATAGTTGCGCTCATCGCCATAAATCCGCGCTTGGAGCAAATAGGCTTCTGCCAAATTGGGATTGAGCGCAATGGCGACTTGCACATCATTTTGCACGTTATTCATTTGATTGAGCATGTAGTATGTGCGGGCGCGTTCATAATGGAGTTGTGCTATATTCGGATTTTCTTCTACAGCCTGATTATAAAATTGCAATGCTAACCGATAATTTTCATTCTCATAGGCGCGTCGTGCCGAACCAATTATGACATTGACGACCAATGCTTCTGTGGGGGTGGGAATTGCGGTTTCGCTACTCACAACGACCCGTGTGGGCAGGGTCGTTAAATTTCTGGCAGGGTCAACATTACCTGGGAGCACAAATATCACCAATCCTAATGCCACAATGATAATCGCTAAGATGCCGATTGCCCATCGTCTCCAATTGATATTTTTCTTTGGTGGAATGATAAATGGGACTGTTGGCTGGGATAAACTGGTTTTTGGGGTAGGTATGGCGTTTCCGCCACTAATGGTTGCCCCGCTTTCGGTGGCGCTGATGAGTGCCTTCATGAATGCTTTGACTGATGGATAACGGTCATCGGGGTTTTTTGCCATGCCCCGCACAATCACCGCATAAATGGGCTTGGATAATTTGGCGGTATCTGTTTCTTCTGGTGGTAGTTCATGCAGATGCTTGTGCATGAGTGCATAGGTTGAATCGCCATCAAACGGCATTTTCCCCGTGAGAATTTCATAGGACATGGTCGCAAAGGCATATTGGTCAGAGGCAGGGGTGAATGTCTCGCCTTTCCATTGTTCAGGTGACATATAATTGGGCGTGCCAATCATAAATCCCGATGCCGTGAGCGAGAAATTTTGGTTAGCGAGCTTTGCCAAGCCAAAATCCACCAAATAGGGGCGATTTTTGTCATCGAACATGATATTGGATGGTTTTATATCGCGGTGCAATACCCCTTTTTGATGTGCATAATCGAGCGCATCTGCTAATGGGATGAGCAGGCGGAGCGCCTCTTTTGGTGATAACTTGCCTTTTTGGGTGAGACTATCTTCGAGTGTGCCACCTGCCAACAGGCGCATGACCACATAACTCATCTCATTTTCGACACCATAATCATGGACGGTGATGATATTGGGATGCTCTAGCGATGCCGAGATTTTTGCCTCTTGGATGAAGCGTTGGATGAACTGCTCATCTTCTAAAAAATCGCCTATTAGCACCTTGACCGCAACATCGCGCCCCAAACTGGGTTGATATGCCCGATATACCGCGCCCATACCCCCTTTGCCTAGTAAATCCTTGAGTTCATACTGCCCTAATGTCGTGCCAGTTAATTGATTCAATTTTCCCATAACATGACCACCTTTCCACATCAGTATAGCGCAGATTTGTGCAGAATGTTTGTAAATTTTTGTCACTTGTGTCACCATTGGTTTATAATAGAAACACGCTTATATAACCCATTTTGGGACCATTTTGATATGATGCTCTTCGATTTTCGTAATTCGCAAGAAATCCGTTGGTCGCCTATTGATGATGTTGTCATGGGAGGCATGTCTTATAGCCGAATGGAAACCACTGGGCGCAATTCTGCCCGCTTTTTTGGCATGGTATCCCTCGAAAATAACGGCGGGTTTGCCTCTGTCATGTCGCCTAATGTCCGATTCGATTTATCCGATGCCAGTGGTATTGCACTACACATTTATGGTGATGGAAAAAGTTATGGCTTTGTGATTCGCTGTGCCAATAACATGCGGATTCGCTATCAGACACGATTCGATACCGAGCCAAATATGTGGGAGACGGTGTATTTGCCATTTTCGCGTTTTCAGCCGATGATTTTTGGCACAATCTTGGCAGGTGCGCCTCCCATGAACCTGAGTTATGTGAGCAATTGCGGACTGATTATCACCGAAAAACAATTTGGTGACTTTACCCTAGAGATGGCGTGGATTGCCAGCTATCCGAGTTAATAAAATAGAGGATTTTTTGAATGACCACCCCACACGATTATGCGACGTTGCACGCAAAACAATTTGAAAATGAATTATTTGACCTTCTCGCTATCCCCAGCATCAGCACCTTATCTGACCACGCGAATGATGTAGAACGTGCCGCCCAATGGCTGGTGATGCACATGAATCGGATTGGGTTGCATCCAGAAATTCATCGGAAATCTGGCGCACAACCGCTTATTTATGCCGAATGGCTTGGGGCAGGGGAAAATGCGCCCACTGTTCTCATTTATTGTCATTATGATGTGCAACCTGCGAGTGTTGAGGATGGCTGGGATACAGACCCATTTATCCCCACCCTAAAAGATGGCAAAGTGTTTGCGCGGGGGGCGGTGGATAGCAAAAGTCATGTGGTCGCGCAATTGAGTGCCATAGAATCCCTACTCGCCACACATAGTTGCCCTGTGAATATCAAATTGCTATTTGAAGGCGAAGAGGAGACCAGTTCCGCGCATATCTTTGAATTTGTCCGCCAAAATCCAGAGAAACTGCGTACCGATGTGTGTATCCTCTCCGATGGCAGTATGCCAGACCAACATCAGCCCTCGCTGGTATATGGTCTGCGGGGGATTATCACGATGGAGTTGGTGGTCACATCACCCCAAAAAGATTTGCACAGTGGGCATTATGGTGGTACGGTGCATAATCCGATTCAGGCACTCGCCGAAATTTTGGCGGGATTACACACCCCAGATGGCAAAGTGACTGTCCCGCATTTTTATGACACTGTCCGCCCGATTGGGGCAGAAGAACGGGCATTGTGGTCGCCAGTGGCGGAATGGATAGAACGTGAATGGTGGGCAGTGGCAAATGCGCCAATGCAATGGGGTGAAGCCGAGTTTGCCCTACATGAACGGATTGGGGCGCGTCCCACATTAGAAATTAACGGGATTGCGGGTGGCTTTTGGGGGGAGGGATTCAAAACAGTGTTGCCGATGAAAGCATGGGCAAAAATTAGCTGTCGGCTTGTGCCAGACCAAGATGCCAACGCAATTGCACAGGCTGTCCGCGAGCATATCATGAGCCTTGTGCCACCCACCGTTAGAGCAGAGATGAGTTTTGTAGATGAGGGTGTACATGGTGTTGTGATAGATCCCACCACAGCACCAATTCAGTCGCTCATTACCGCCTATGAACGTGGATGGGGTGTGAAGCCATTGCTTAATCGGGATGGGGGTAGTGTGCCAGTGATTGCGGCATTTCAGCAGGTACTCAATGCGCCGATTGTCCTCATGCCATTTGGCTATAAGGGATGTGGGGCGCATAGCACCAACGAATACATGATTTTGGATATGTTTCATAAAGGGATTGCCACTGCCATCCATTTTCATCAGCTATTTGGGGCGTTGGGGAAATAATTTATCAATACCCGATGAGGACGCAAATAAAAGTGCGCCCTCAAAAATAGGCTATCTTATCGCCACCACATGGGCATAATGAACGACTCTATCAATCCCAAACGGTTGTTGGTGTCAATTCCAGACATGATGACCAGCGCCAACAAGACCAACAAGAACATCACAAACACCAGGGGCCAAAAGAAGATAAGGATGATTGACCCGATGATGCGCGTGTTTTCATCAAAAACAAAGCGGATTGGCTCAAATACCATCAGTTCAAACACATTTTGACCGCGTGCCGCCGCTTCGGCTTTTTGTAGGACTGCCCATGTGGCGATGTCATCGCCCAAAACTATTCCGATAAGAAAAATGAGTCCTGCTATTCCCAACCCAATGAGCAAATAGATACGTGTTGACATCATTCGTCCCTTCTAAAAAACTAGCGCCACCAGAGTAAATAAGCAAACCGACTATTTGTGACCAGACCATCGGCAAAATCACCGCCATTAAATAAGCGTGTAGATTGTCCGTTGCCAATATTCACAAGACTCACATGCAAAATATTGGGTTGACGGGGTGTTTGTGTGAGTTGCCATTCCGTGATGGCGGCGGAATTGCCATCTGGCGAGAGCAAAATATCGCCCGTATAGCCACCCCGAATAACCCGTGTCTCTGTGCCTGTTATCACATCGGCGTAAAATAGAGAGGTGCTTGCGCCACTATGCCCACCTGCCAGATAAAACAGGCGTTGATTATTGGCAGAAAAACGCATGGCGCTGATAATATCGCCCCGATTACCCGCGCTGATGCTAATAGGGAAGCTATCGGGTGCGGTGAGGTCTATGATATTGACACTATAATCGTTATTCGGTGTTTTGCTCACCACGCCTAACCACCGACCATCATAAGAGATAACAGGTGCGCTGGCGATTGTATAATCATACACCCGATTGATTGGTTGGCGTGGCATAACGGCGCTAACAAGGCGTGGTTGAGTTTGTTGAATATCATTCATCCGCACTGCATATAGGCGTGTGGTATTGATTTCGACCCCATCTTGAATCGTGAAAAATACATTTTCCCCATTGGGTGAGGCGATTAAAATACTTTGTGCCGCATCACTAAAAAATTGCCCACCTGTATTGCCAGATAGTGCGAGGCTGGCGCTTTTATTGTTGATGTTTACCGAATAAAACTGCCATGTATTGCCATTGCGACATTCTTGCCCCAGCATCACCGCCAAACGATTATCACCCGCAAATGTGATTTTGGCGTTGCGGAATTGACAATTTTCATCCGCAAATAGGGTAGTGAGTTCTTGTGGCACATCACCTGTGCGGTGAAAAATTGCCGCTTCTCTGAATTGATTATTGTTATCTGCAAATAGACTGATGAAGGCAGTTGCAGAATTGCTGATGTCGAAGGCGGCGGTGTTTTGATAACGCAATTGTTCGTTGCCACTGCTCGTTTCGCGCTGGATAAATGTCCCTGTGGGCAATTTTTTGTCTATGGCATCACCCGCAAAAGTGATATATCCCAGACGGTTGCTATCTGGCGAATACTGCAATGTTCCCATCCCCAAACAAGTGATTGAGGCGGTGGCATCGAGTTCTTTGGGGGTATTTCCGCCATCCATGATATACAGCTTGCCCGTATTACTGCCCACATAAAAGGTAAAAAAGCGCCGATTGGGCGAGGCGGCTTGTTCGCTACAGGTGATAATCCGTGAGCTATTGGCTGGGACTGGAAATAATTCACCTGTTTCGCCTTTGTCGTTCATAGTGGCAATAATCCCCCGCGCTTCGGTCGGGATATTGGTCATAGACTCGCCATCGGCAACCCACGCCAAAATTGAGCCACCATTGCCCGCGCCCCCCCCCCCACAGGCGGTTATGATGACCATCGTGATAATTAATCCAATTAACCAAGCGATTTTTTTATGTGACATGCAACAAGCACCTTTCTGAATAATGGAACAACTATTTTGAATTCAAATGATTTTCAAATTTCAATGGATAAGCATTTTCAAGTCAATTATCAGCTTAAATCATCCCTATCCCCCCAGCCCCCTTATCCCCACTGCGTGGAGAAAGGGGAAGAAACCCATTTTAGGGCAGGTTTTAGCCCCGCTCCAATTTTTGGGGAGGGGTTGGGGATAAAAAAGCCTTATCTTAACGGTATTGATTTTTAGGATGTAGCGATGGCAGGCGGTGAACCACCTGTCTAGATTGACCAAAACCCGTTAAAACGGGTCGGTAAACCGATTTTTAGGGTCAGATTGGCAGGATGTAGGGGCTTGCCATGGCAAGCCCCCTCATGATAGTAAACAAGTCATCCCCCCAACACCCGCCCGATATACGGCGTGGTGAATACCCGTGAGGGGTCGGTTTTGTCGCGCATCGCCTGAAAAAATCCCCACCGTTCATACAAAGGTGATAAATCCTTTGCGGTGCGCG
>DAOTUO010000172.1:0-1689 GCA_034436595.1 Anaerolineae bacterium
CTGGTGAAGCACCCCGAAGTGCCTATGTATTCACCCATAACGGAGCCATTGCTGGCTGAGACTGGTAAGCATTGGGTCTATTCAACGTCCCTGCCTTGAGGCATGGGGATGCTTACGTTACTTTTTCCTCACTTTTAACGTACACTAATTAAACGACTATATCATCATTTAGGATATTTTGCTTATGCCCAATTCAAAACCCCAACCAGTACGTCTGAGCCGTCAGCAGACTCTCATCACCCTGTTTTTTGGCGGGATTCTCGCTTATTTGCTGTGGAATACGCCGTCACTCTCATTTGTGACCTATCCGCTACGCCTATTTGTGACGTATATCCACGAAGCTGGACATAGCCTCGCCGCAATTATCACAGGTGGTCAGGTGTTGCAATTCACTGTGTCGCCAGATGGTTCTGGTGTCGCTACCACTGTCGGCGGGGCGCGGTTTGCCATTTTGCCCGCAGGCTATTTGGGGGCGGCGCTGTTTGGGTCTGGGTTATTTTATTTGTTGTATCGGCATCCACACCCGCGCACCTATAGCGCAGTTATCGGCGTATTTTTGGTGATATTCACCGTCCTATATGCCCGTCCCGATGCGGGTGGGGCATGGACGGCGATGGTCGTGGGGGTGCTGTTTGGCATCTTGCTCATCGCTATGGCATGGAAAGCCACCGCGCAGTTATCGCAATTGCTCCTCACCGTTTTGGCATTGATAACCGCCACCAACGCCGTGTTGGATATTAATTATCTCACGCGCATGGGCGATGGCAATTGTAGTGGTGATAGGGTGAGTGATGCCCAACTGATGGCGTGTAGCTTTGGCATAAGCGCGACATTTTGGGCATTTATTTGGATGGGATTGGCAATTTTGATGCTAGGCATGGCGGTCTATCTGAGCATTTTACGCCCCTTTTTACAGACCCTCCCCGCCAAAGTCGCCAGAGTCCGCAAAACGCCCGCGCCGCGTGTTACACCATCGCCAAAACCCGCGCCAAGCCGTCCATCGGGAGATAAACCTGCGCCCAAAACCGATGACCCATTGAAGAATCTCAAGCGTGATGCCGATGGCGAGATAGACTTTTCGCAATTTAACAAATAAATTCGTACAAATTATCTATCAAGTTCTCTAAACTCTATCAGGAAAATTCGTGAATTTGGGTTATAATGGATTCATAATGAATTCACAAAGAGTATAGGGATGAATATAGGTGTTATTTCAGATGTACATGGAGATTATCGGGCGCTAGAGACTGTCTTAGATAGATTGGATAATGTTCACCACGTAGACCATATCTTGTGTGCGGGCGATTTGGTCGGGAGAGGTCCCGAACAAAATCGTGTGGTATCACTAGTCCGTGAGCGAAAAATCCAAACTGTACGAGGCAATCATGATGAGTGGTTTTATGATTTATCATCAGAAAATGCTCATTATCTCAAAACACTCCCATTGGATTGGCGGGGGAGTTTTGATGGCGCGAAGCTATTTATGTGTCATGGCAAACCAGGGAGCAATCTCTGGGGATTGTATCGTGACCACGTATCGAACACATTACTCGATATGATGTTAGGGTCGTTGCAAGCAGATGTGCTGATTACAGGGCATACGCATGTGCCGATGTTTGTCAAAGTGAAGCAAGGGTGTGTTGTTAACCCAGGGTCAATCTATACCTTCAAAAGTTCCCGCGTGACCTC
>DAOTUO010000173.1:0-9175 GCA_034436595.1 Anaerolineae bacterium
CTACGAAATTCAGATGTTGTATGGCATTCGCCGGGAGCGCCAAACAGAACTCGCCAATGCGGTGGTGGGGTCAAAATTTAGCTATTTGCTAAACAGACTCCGCGTCAAAAACCACACGTTGGCGGGGCGTTCTGCCAATCGGCGCATAAAATAGGGATACCACGCCTCACCAAATGGCACATACACGCGCATTTGCACCCCCGCATTGGCGAGTTCTGTTTGGCGCTCCCGGCGAATGCCATACAACATCTGAATTTCGTAGTGATGATTGTCTACACCTGCCTCTTTTGCCAATTGAATGGCGCTGGCAATCATTTTTTCATCGTGCGTCCCCAATTCCAAATAGGCAGACGGCGCATAGGCAAAATAATCGCGCATAATATCCACATATGCCTTATCCACATCGGCTTTTAGCGGATATGCCAATGCTTCTGGTTCTAAATACGCCCCCTTCACCAACCGAATCCGCGCCCCTTCTTCTGCCAATTGGTGCGTATCTGCCACACTGCGCCGTAGCATAGACTGAATCACCGTGCCAATGAGTGCGCCATACTCATAATCATCGCGCAGCGTCTTATATACCTGCAAGGTGATGTCGGTATAGGCGCTCCCCTCCATATCAATCGTCACGGGGATGTTATGCTGTTTGGCAAGGGTAAGGATATGGCGCACATTGGCGATACACAGGGCTTGGCTAATATCCAAGCCCATATGGGTCAATTTTAGCGAAACAGAGGCGTTTAAGCCCTGTTTATGGATATTTTCTAGCAAATCTAAATAGGTCTGACGTACCGCTTCGGTCTCTTGGGCGCTGGTGACACTCTCGCCCAAATAATCCAGCGTGACCAATAACCCCGCATTGTTGAGGGCTTTGGTGGCAACAAGGGCTTCTTGCAAGGTCTCGCCTGCCACAAAGCGCCGTGCCATACGCCGTGCCATAAAAAAGCGGGTGACAAGCGCCCGCGCCCACTTTGCATGTGACAGATAGAGAAAGACGCGACGCATAAGCATGAAAAAAATCTCCTTCTATGAAAAAATAATTTGGGGTATTTTGGCATCAACAGAGGGCGGATATACGAGGCTAACGGACGACAAGAATGTCGTCCCTACATCCGCCCGTACATGCCTCAAAATCTCTGTAACTGTATGGGACGATTAGCACGCAGTGCGTATAGCGTCCCTCTCGCGTATGCCAGCCACAAAAGCTATGTTATTTCGCCAGCACATCCGCCAATTCGAGCAAAGCAGGGTCTACAGGGCGATGTTTGCCCGCAATTTCGATGAGGGGCGTAATCACCGTCTTTTGACCAAGCATCCCCACCAACACACCCGATTGTCCCTTAGCGAGTTGTTCTACTGCTTCTGCACCCAATCGGGTGGCAAGAATACGGTCAGAGGCGAGTGGTGCGCCACCGCGTTGTACATGCCCAATTTTGATAGACCGCAATTCAAAGCCGACTTGCTCATGTTTTTCTTTGAAATATTCCACCAAATCATCTGCACCATATTTCGCGCCTTCTGCCACCACGACAATACCGTGTGCCTTGCCACGGTCATATGCCGCCATGAGAATATCGGCGACCTCTTGGGGAGGTGTTTCCCGTTCAGGGATAACAATGGCTTCTGCGCCACCCGCAATCCCCGCCATGAGTGCCAAATAGCCACAGTCGCGCCCCATCACCTCGACCATAAATGCCCGTTGATGTGATGATGCGGTGGTCTTGAGGCGGTCAATCGCTTCTAGGGCGATATTGAGTGCCGTATCTACGCCAATAGTAATATCCGACCCATACAGGTCATTGTCTATCGTAGATGCCACGCCAATGGCAGGAAAATCCAGTTTGTGCAGGGCATTTGTGCCAGTTTGTGACCCATTGCCACCAATTACGACAACGGCATCTATCCCTTTTTGGCGCAAATTGCGAACAGCCTCGCGTTGTCCCTCATCTGTCTTAAATTTTTCTGAGCGGGCGCTCCCCAACATTGTGCCACCGAGTTGGATAATACCACCCACATCACGCGGACCAAGCTGACGAAAATCACCCGATAATAGCCCAGCATAGCCATGTCGTACACCAAATACATCCCATTTTTTGTTGATGGCGGTACGGGTCACGGCGCGGATTGCCGCATTCATACCCGGTGCATCGCCGCCACTGGTTAAAACTGCGATACGCTTAATTGTTGCCATACGATGAAATTTGCCTTTCAGTTGACTGTGTACTTCCCACCAGGGTCTAAGACAATAGGTGTTGCGCCGGTGGTGCTGTTAACCATATTTGCCCATGCCCCACCGTCTTGCATAATACCGGGGAAAGTTGCATAGTGCATGGGAACGACAAAGCGTGGGCGGATGAGTTCTATCGCTTTGAGCGAATCTTCTACGCCCATGGTATAGACATCACCGATAGGCAAAAATGCCACATCAATGCCCATATCGCCAATCCATGCCATTTCTGCGAATGGGGCAGTATCACCCGCATAATACACGGTATGATTCGCGGTTTTAATGACAAATCCCAAGGGATTCCCACCATATGAACCATCGGGTAACGATGAACTATGATTGGCAATGGTTAATTTGACACTACAAAATTCGCCACTATATGTCCCGCCGATATTCATCCCTACCGTAGTGGCAACGCCCTCATTCCGTAGCCATTTGGCAATTTCCACATTCGTCACCACTGGCGCACCAGACCGCTTGGCAATTTCTACCGCATCACCAATATGGTCGCCATGTCCATGACTCACCAAAATCAGTTCGGGGTGAATTTCATCGGGGCGAATGGGCGCGAGGGGATTCCCCGTCAAAAAGGGGTCTATCAGGACAATATGCCCATCAATATCAAATCGAAATGTTGAGTGTCCTAGCCATGTAAATGAAAGGCTCATAAATCGCTCCTAAACAGTATTTTCTGTTGATTTTTATAACTCAATCTTAATCCTATTCAACCGTTTCCGCCAATGGCAACGTCACCAAAAAGGTTGCGCCCGTGCCAAGACCATCACTCTCTGCCCAAATCGTACCATGATGTGCAGAAATTACTGCATGAGCAATACTTAAGCCAATACCCAACCCACCATAACGCCGTATCATATGATTTTCTACCTGATAAAATTCTTTGAAAATGCGCTCTAGTTGGTCGCTTGCCAGACCAATGCCGTTGTCTTTGATGCTAATCGTTGCTTCGTTGGTCACTAAATTAACCCATGCCTTCACGTCAATTTCGCCATTCCGTGGGCTGTATGTCACCGCATTGTTCAAAAGGTTGTTCAAACCCATCAACAAACGACTGCGGTCTACAAAAATGCGGGTATGCACATCATCGGTATGAAAACGGATTTGATGGGTACGGCTACTGGTCACAGCTAACGTATCATGTTGCAAATCGTCCATAATCGCACCCAATGGGATGGGTTCACGTTGGAGTTGCTCTGTCTTTTGCTTCAGATAACGCAGATTTATCATAGCATCAATAATCCGACGTAATTGCATGGCGCTTTCCATGACTTTTGTTGCTTGTTCGCTCACAGAGGCATCATCCTCTTCTTGCAAAAAGCTGGCGTATCCCATAATGATACCCAATGGGGTACGGAGTTCATGACTGGCAATGGCGATAAAATCGTTTTTGAGGTTATCTAAATCTGCCAATTCTGTATTTGCTTGTTGCAATGCCATGACCAGTTGACCAACCTCAATGGCAATAGCCGCTTCTCCCCCCAGTATAGTCAAATTACGTGTATCTTCTATCGTCCAGGGGAGTGATTTTTTGTTGATAACTTCCAAGACCCCAATCACCTTATCTCTGGCAATGAGTGGGACACCCAATAGTGACTGCGTGATGAATTTATTCGTTTGGTCAATACCTTCATAGTGACGTGGGTCTCTGGTTGCATCGTCTACCAGTACCACTTTGTGTTCTTTGAAAATTGTTCCTGCAATGCTGTCTAGTGGGACGATTGTGCCAATCAGGTTACTGGTGTCTGTGGTTGTTGCCGCTATCACCAATTCTCCCAATTCCTCTTTCCACAGGATGACGGATGCCGAGTGTGAGTGGGTGATCTTTGCGGCGGCATCCATCAAATACCCCAATAGGGCATCTATGTTGATGGTCGGTTTGAGTAGAATCGTATTGAGAACGTTATTGATTTCTAAGAGCAGTTTGAGGTTTGCGACTTGTGCCTCTAACTGTTGAACATAGCCAATGTCTAGTGAATCTCCCATGTGTTTTATGCCTTTGCCTTTTGTCATCGGAATAGACTAAGTGTATCACAGGACGATTCAATTTCTGTGTTCAGAGGGGGTTTTGGTTTTTGAATTTTATACAAATTTTTTGGGGGAATGGTTTATATCTTTTCTTTAGTAGTAGGCATGTTCAAAGATGTTCAAAACTTATTACACATTTGTTACACCTGTGGGATTTTGTGGGATTTTCTGCGATATATATCCCAAATTATCCCAAATTTTCGATAGTAATTGTGGAGAAATGGTTTATTTCCTGTTATAAGTTTTGAACACCCCCTGTTCAAAACTACAGATTATATGTTCTAAAGAAGGGGGTTTTGAACAGTAATAAACTTGTAATCTTATCTGAAACTCATTACCTACTCATAAACAGGCAAAAGTTTTGAACAAGTTTTGAACATTTTTCGGGGGTTTTGAACATTTTTGGCATAGTTTTGAACAGATTAAATGTTCTGAGTTAATTTTTCGTGAATTTTTCGTTGATGAAACTATTTTGTAACGCGAACAGGTGTTATAAAAATTAATTATTTGAGAGCTGAAAACGCTGTCTAAAAGACATCATTAATATGAAGAGCAAACCAAGTATAACCAGTCCGCTAACCCCAATAAGCCCTGCGGTGAAGTCTGAATAGGTGCTGATGAGGATGCCCAAACTGCCAAATAGCACGCAAGCACTATAGAGGATAAACAGGGTCATCCGCGCAGAAAATCCCGCGCTGAGTAGCCGATGCGAGGTGTGGTCTTTGCCAGCATCCACAGGCGAGCGCCCTTCCCTAATGCGGGTGAATACCACAAGGTTGATGTCGAATATGGGTAATGCCAAGATGAGGATAGGAATCATCCATGTAATACCGATGGGCTTGGTATCGAATTCGATTAATATGCCGAGTATGCCCAAATTATAGCCAAGCGCCAATGCACCCATATCGCCCATAAAGGTGCTGGCGGGGTTAAAATTAAAGGTGAGAAATCCGAGGTCACTCCCCAAAATTGCCGCCCCCATACATGCCACCAGTGGCAGGTCTTGTGCCAACCCCATCAGCAGAAAAAAGCCACCCGCAATCGCAGAAAGTCCTGCGCTCAGACCATCCATATTATCCATAAAATTGACCGCGTTGGTGAGTGCCACCAGCCAAATGATGGTGATAGGAAAATCAATGAGTGGGGTCTGAAAGAGGTTGATATTGATACCCGCAAACAGCATGAGGATAGCAGAGCCAATCATCGCGGGCATTTTTACGCGCCAACTCAGGTCGTAGCGGTCATCTATTAGCCCCGTGATGGCGAGGATAGATGTCCCCAACAAAATAAATGCCCATGTGCCATAAAGGTCTGTGGGCATAAAGAGGAATAAAGAGACACTATAGGCAGAAAAGAGCGCCAACCCGCCCATCATTGGCGTGGGGGCTTTGGTGATATTCCGCTTCTTGGGGCGGTCAATCACGCCCAAACGCATTGCTATCTGGCGTGAAACGGGGGTCATACCGAGTGCGATAGCAAAGGCAACAACTAAGATTGGCACAAATTGATATGTCATGATGAATAAGTCCTGTTTTAAGCGATGATGCTTAAGATTTTAGTACAATTAAGATGTTTACACGAGGATTGGTTCAATTTTCATGGTACGCAAGCATCGTTTCTGCGTTATAATATCAGAATAATCATTTCGTCATCATTGGGTAAGGGCTGTTTTTATGGGGAATACACCACGTATTATCACGGTAGATGCCACAGGCACAATTGCACGCATTGTTCGGTCTGCTATGGATTTGCTCGATTTATCCATCATTCAAACCGATGTGCCAAATAGCATAGACGCATTAGAAGAGACAAAACGTGCCAATTTGGTCGTGACAGCTTTTAATGTGGATGAAAAAATGAAGGGCTTTGAATTTGCCCTGCGCGTCAAACAACAATCCCCAGACATCTCTGTGATTATTTTGGGGGATGAAGATGACCCCGATGATTTTGACGAAGAGACCTCTGCCGATTCGCCTTTTGTGTATATGAGCCGTCCTGTGGATATTCATCAGTTTTTGCGTGTATTAATTGGCGGGCTAGAGAGCCATGAAGCAATGATGCGGGCAAAACATGCCCCTGCTGTTGCCAACGCCAATGCCGAAACGATGGATTTGGGACCGGTGCCAAACCTAGAAAAAACCCGTTCAAAGACGGTTGTAGATATATTCCGTGCCGATGTTGGCGCGATGTCGGCTATATTGGCGAGTCGTTCTGGTGAGATTTTGCTCGAATCTGGCGCAACGGGGTATGCCGATAATGTTGGCTTGGCGCAGGTATTAAGCCCTGTGATGTCAATCAATTATCGGGTCAAAGACCTTGTGGCGGGGCAAGTTTCGACTGTTCAACTATATGATGGCGAAAATTTCGATATTTTCGTGCTATCGGTTGGCTTGCATCACTTTTTGGTGGCAATTTTCGATGGTCAACAAGGCGCACGTAACTTTGGTGGTGTTAATCGGTATGGACGCAAAGCCGTAGAAGACCTCATTGGCTTATTGGGCGCAAATGCCTTTTTGGTGTTGCCATCGGTGAAGAAAGAAGAACCGCCAAAACGCCAGCATGTCAGAAAGACAGAGATTAAAGAAGAGACGATTGAACTCGCTCGTGCCGAAATTCCCTTGGATAAGCCCAAAGAGATTGAACCCGTTATCAAACAATTAGAACCCCTCAAAGAGATAGACCTCGATGCGTTGTTTGGGTCTGATGTGGCAGTAGATGATAGTTTATTTGATATTGAAAAAATGGACGAGATGAGCAGTTCATCGCAACAAGGCAAAACATTCGATTGGGATTGGGCGCAAGATGCGGGCATTTTGCCCGGTAATTAGCCAGATTCACCATGATGGATGACTTGCAAAAAATCCTCTCTGAAAAACAAGTGTTGCTAGAAAAACGGCAACAACGCACCCCACAATTGGCGGTGATTGCCTTGTCGGATATGCGCGTGCGTCCCTTGCCGTCTCTCAATATCGTCCATGATAACACGCCTGTCTTGACCATTGGTTATATCCCACTGGCACAAACATACGACCCTGTATTACATGCCTTGCGCTTGGCGCGGACAGGGGCGGATGCGGTGGCACTATTCACCGATAGTCGGGTGTATAGCAAAGGGCAAGCCGATTTGTTGCTGGTGTCGTTGGGGGCAAAAAATGTCCCTGTTATCACATTTGATTATCCCCTAAATGAATATCATGTGTTAGAAATGCGGACTGCTGGTGCATCGGCTGTGATGTTATATGCCTCGCTGGTCACAGATATTATGCTCAAACGCATGGTGAGCATTTCCTTGCGGGTGCGTATGACCGCGATTATTCACGCCGAAACACCCGACCAATTTAATATGGCGGTGGCGCTGGGACCTCATGCGGTGAGCATGGGGGTTGGCGATTATTTTAATCATGAAGATGAGAATAGCGCACTTTTAGCCCATGCCCGCGCCCATAAGCCGTATAATATGCGTTTGATGTTTCGCCCGTGTATTCGCTCTATCCCACACTTACAAACGGTGCTTGGATATGGGGTAGATGCTGTGGTACTCGATGAGCCGTTACTGAAAGATAACTCGCGTGAAAAATTGCATAAACTTCTTCGTGGTGATTAAAAAATATCTCCTAGTGGGCATTTTGCCCTTTTTACTGGTCGCGTGTGACCCCATGGCACCCATCCCAACACCCATCGCGGTAGTGGTTAGTCCGTTGCCGACCCTATCCCCAACCCCGCGCCCAACCAACACGCCCATACCGACCAATACACCCGCCCCCACACCGACCACCGTCCTTTTACCGAGCAATACGCCTTTTCCGTGCAATAGCGACACAGGGCAAATTGCAGAGGTAAATAATTTTATTAGCACCACAGGCAGAGGCGAAAATCTGCGTTATGATGTGTATTTGCCACCCTGTTATTTTGAACTGAATGTCCGCTTTCCGTTGCTCATCCTTTTGCACGGGCTAAGTTATCGGGAAGAGCAATGGCAAGATATTGGCACCATCACCACACTCGAACAGGGCATCCGTATGGGGGTTTTACCCCCGATGATTATCGTCATGCCCTACATGGGCAATTTGGGGACAATCAACAGTTTCCCGCCCAATAATTCGTATGAGACTTACCTCATGGACGAATTATTACCCGCCTTGCAGAGTGATTTGTGTATTTGGGAAAATCGCAATTACCGCGCCATTGGGGGCATTTCTCGTGGCGGATTTTGGGCGATGAGTGTTGCCATGCGTTTCCCCGATATTTTTGGGATTGCGGGCGCACATAGCGGGGTGTTTCCGTCGAGCTTGCGCGATGTGCCTGCGCTATTTAATCCGTATGAAATTGCGTCAAATTCTGCCATTTTGCCAGAGTCGAATCTCAAAATTTATTTGGATAATGCCGCCCCAGACCCCGCTCGTGGGAGCAATGAAGACCTATCCTCACGCCTCGCTACACGCCAAATCGCCCATACGTATGTGATTAATACGCTGGGTGGGCATGATAATGCGTATTGGTCATCGCATATATCGGAATATCTGGCATTTTATGGCAAAGATTGGGCGCGGGGATATGATGGCTATCCATCGTGTTCTGAACCTAGCCCCTGAAAACAAAAAATCCCTGTGAAGGGATTTTTTGTGTTATGAGGCCGGTGGGACTTGAACCCACACGCCTTGCGGCAATTGATTTTAAGTCAATCGTGTCTGCCGATTCCACCACGGCCCCATAGGGTGGTATGTGATACTCTTTATAGTAGCATTTTTTAGGATTGTGTCAACACAGAAATCAGTGTGCCGTCAGTCAGAGTCAGAGGCTCAAAGCCTCTGCCTATGTGCATTTTGTAAGCCCCGTAAACGGGGCTGATAAGCCGAGTGTCATAGGGTGTGTAACTTGGTCTAAAACCCAAACACCCCACAAAAT
>DAOTUO010000174.1:0-1567 GCA_034436595.1 Anaerolineae bacterium
AATCAACCTATATGGTGTTTTTTATCGGCAATCATGCACTAGATTCTGAATGGTGTGAACGCGAATGGACACACGCCCTAAAACAGTGTGTCCCGATTATCCCCGTGCTGGTCAATACCACATGGGATGATAAATCTGTGGCAGATTTACCCATACAAATCACCCGTAAAAATGGCGCAATTGCCAATGATATGGCTATGGATGAACTGGTCACTTGGATTATAAAACAAGCGGGATATGCTTATACCATCACGCCACCACAAGGCATTAGCACCTTTCCCGCCCATTTTGTAGAACGTACCACCTATATTACCAACATCAAAAAACAACTGCATATCGGAGACCCCACCAACATCGAAAAAATCAGTATTGTCGGCATCACCGCACAATCAGAAGTGGGTGCATTGCGCGGGATGAGTGGTATTGGCAAATCTACCCTTGCAAAAGCCGTCTGTTATGATTGCGAAGTGAAGATGACCTATGACCATATCTTCTTTTTAGAGGTTAATCAGACCAATAAAATTGTCGAAAAAGAATTAGAAATCACAAGCATTGCATTATTCAAGCGACTTGGCGCGTGGCTTCATGATAATATCGAAGCGGATGTCTATAAAGACCACCAAACGGCTAAGGGTCATATACAAGACCTCCTCAAAAACAAGCGTGTCCTCATCGTTTTGGATGATGTATGGCGCAAAGACATTATTAACCTATTTCAGTGGGAAAAAATTCATCTGCTCATCACCACACGCAATCATGAACTTGTCCCGTATGCCGAATGGGTCAGCACCCTGACTAGCGCAGAAGGGGAACAACTTTTTTATAAGCTATTCACCCTTAGCAAGCGGTTCACACCCGATATCACAGATGACCATCGCGCCATTTTACGCTTTTTGGAGGGGCATACACTCGCCACCGAAATCGCGGGTAAGTGGCTGATTAAATATCATACCAAAAAGACCCCTGCCGATTATCTTGCCATGCTTCAATCGAGTGAAGCGAATTTATTTGAGGCGTTGGATATGAGCGAAAGTGATATTGACCGCAACGATAAATTAGAACGCTCACTGACACTCAGTTATACCACGTTAGCGAATGATGCTGACCGTGCGCGTTTTCGGGCATTGGGCGTATTTGCGCCGAATGTGGCGTATGGGCAAACGGCGTTGGATGCTTTATGGGGCATATCTGATGGATTTATGCAAGCCACCAACTTAAACGAAGTGGGTTTGTTAGACTATGACCCCGCCACCCAACGCTATAGTCAACATCCACTATTGCGGGCGTATGCGCGCAAATTATTGACCGATGCGGGTGAATACACGGCAGTATTCCCCATCTATGCCGATTTTTATACCGCACGGGCAGAAGAAATTTTTGATTTTTCTCCCCACAAGATTGGGGCGACCAAGAGGGCGGGGTCAATGCCGATGACATCGCCAATATCAAGGCGCTGGGCGGGGAATTATTGCGCCAAACCCAAGACGGCGCAGGGGGCGATTTGGCGCGGGCGGTAGAATTTGCCGTCATTACCAGACGCTATGTGACACGGCGCATGGAAGCACGG
>DAOTUO010000175.1:0-20467 GCA_034436595.1 Anaerolineae bacterium
TGCAAATTACGCATCATGACAACCTAGTTGGGCAATTTAGACAATAAATTGTGGGAATGTTATGGAGAAAGTGTAAAATTTATGGAATATTAAAGAAGATATGCCATATAACTCAGTATCATTGTCTAAGAAAAGATAAACGGGTCAAAATAGGAGCGATGATATGTCCAAACACATGTTTTATGGAATTTTGCTGGTTATTGCCTGGACCCTATTGTCTGGAATTTCTGCACAACAACCAACACTCACCTATCGCACTTCATGGATAGGCAACAGTTTTAGTGGGGCAAATGACCAATGGGTACAAAACTTTGTACATGGTATGGTCGTTGATGCAAATGGAACAGTTTATTTGAACAGTTATTGGGATGAAAGTGGGCGCGAGGCAGGGGCGTATCGGGATGGAAAACCACTCAGCTACGCAGGTGAGACACATGGTTGGGGCAAAGGCGGGGGGTTAACTATTGCAATAGATGACAAATATGTCTATATTGCCCAAGAAGTCGGTAACGAAGGCTGGATTGAAGCCCTTAACCGCCCACCGCTTGGATTCTCATGGATAGGTATTACCCGCAGACAAAAAGCTGATATGTCGCAATTAGCACCTTTTGAGGGTGGCATTGATTTAGATGATGAACAAGCCACCAATGGCGATTATCTGCTGGTGGCAACTATCTCCGATGATAGCACAGGTGGGTCGGTGCAAGGCATTGCGGTCAATGATTCGGCATTATATGTCTGCGACACCGCAAACAATCTCATCCATGTTTATGATTCACTCACTTTGCGCCCAATATCGGAATGGGCAGTTCCCTATTGCGATGAAATGGTATTAGATAGTGATGGCTCATTATGGATAATTCATCCCGCACATAATAATATGACTGCCAGCATCCAACAATATACCCCCGATGGCACGCCAACCAATAAAACCATCATAAATCTTGATATACCCACTGCATTGGCATTTGACCCACAAGGGCGTTTATATATTGCAGAAAATGGGCAACGGCAACAAATTTTGATTTATGATGTTGCTCAATCGCCAACTTTTATTGGCACATTTGGGGCAGAAAATGGCATTTATTCAGGCGTAGCGGGGCAGGTTGCCCCGCTCAAATTTTATGACTTACAAGGGGTTGGTGTAGATGAACAAGGGAATATTTATGTGGGCATGGGCAGTGAACAATCTGGAACACACTTACAAAGTTATACACCCAATGGCACATTGCGCTGGGAAATCTATAGCTTATTTTTTGTAGATAGTGTGGGGATTGATGCAACATCCAATGGTGACATCGTTTATGGCAAACATGAGCGCTTCACTCTGGATTATGCCAATACAGAGCCAGGAACAGAAGCCAGTTATGTGGCATATACGCTCAATCCATTCAAATATCCTCATGATATGCGCCTGCAAAATTACCCAACTGATGTCTTTACAAGAAGTATCAATGGAGCGACTTTTTTGTATATGACCGATATGTATAGTAGCTATTTGGCGGTGTATCGGTTTAATTTTGCAACCGATGGCGAGATTGCTATTCCATCGGCATTATTCGTTAAAGAGCCATTTGGGGAAAACTCTATTGCTATAGACGAACCTGCCAGCGCATGGATTTGGCGCGATACCGATGGTGATGGCAATTTTGATACAAATGAATATGATTCACAAACGGGTGAGCAAGATAGTGTATATGCGTGGGGATGGTGGGTAGATAGTGCTGGTACAGTATGGCGTGCTAATCGTGAACAAGGAATTCGTTCCTTTCCGTTGCAAGGCATAGATGCTCATGGCAATCCCATTTATTCGTATCAATCCTCTATCAACGAATCAAATCCCATACCTTTCGATAATATGGGCGATATCAACCGCATTTTTTATTATCCAGAGACCGATACAATGGTTCTAACAGGATATACAACCGATTACCCCAATGAATATGAACACTGGGGCAATATGGGGCGTATCGTTGTGGGTTATGTGGGATGGTCTATCGGCAATCGTACCCCAACATGGCAAATCACCCCACATTGGTCAAATGAAGAACCACCTATCGGCATGGATATAACAGATAATTATCTGTTCTTGGGTTACACCCATCCAGAACCTGCTCATGTGCGCGTCTACGCCAGAGAAAATGGGGCAGAAGTAGGCATCCTTAGTCCCGATGATACAGTTGGAAATTTCAGTGGCTGGTTTGATATTCGCCATCCCATCCGCGCCATTCAGCGCCCCGATGGAGAGTATATTATTTTTGCAGAAGAAGATGGACGAGGGAAAAATATCATCTATCGCTGGAAATCCGAATAATAATCGGTTGTGAGGATAGCATCTATATGTTATCCTCACATCAATAATTCTCGTTAAAAATATCAAGAGAGCTTTTTTGATGAATCACCCATTGCAAGGAATCCGTGTATTAGATTTAACCCGCCTCTTGCCTAGTGGTGTCGCCACTCAAATGTTATCCGATTTGGGCGCAGAGGTCATCAAAATAGAAGACCCCAATGGGGGCGATTATGCCCGTTGGATGGGACCCACCATAGATGATTCGAGTGTGTTTTTTCGGATGAATAACCGCAACAAGCGTAGCCTCATTCTTAATCTTAAATCGGATGAAGGCGCGAGTGTGCTTAAACAATTGGTCAAGCAGGCAGATGTGCTGGTAGAGAGTTTTCGTCCGGGTGTCATGAAAAAATTTGGCTGTGATTATGAATCGCTCAGTATAGAGAATCCTAAACTTATCTATTGTGCCATTTCTGGGTGGGGTGCAACGGGTCCCTATGCCCCATTTGCCAACCACGATATTAATTATGTATCGCTAGCGGGGATTATTGGTGCAATGCAAACCCCACAGGTACTCGGCGGACAAGTTGCCGATTTGGGCGGGGCGTATGTGGCAGTAGCGGGTATCACATCGGCATTATTTCGCCGTGAACGTACAGGTGAAGGGGCATTTGTGGATGTTGGGCTATCAGAAGCGGCACTCCCCTTTTCGTTGTATAACTGGACAGAAGCCGAATCTCTGGGATTTCCCGCAGGCGATGGTGTACTCAGTGGCGGATTGGCGTGCTATCGGGTATATATGACCCAAGAGGGGCGTGCAGTGGCACTAGGGGCATTGGAAGAAAAATTCTGGCTCAATTTTTGTACCGCCATCAACCGCCCCGATTTGGTCGAATATCATCAACAAATAGACCAGCAAGGCTATTTGCGCCGTGAATTAGAGGAATTATTCGCCCAAAAAACGGCTCCCGAATGGGAAGCATTGCTGGCAAATGCCGATTGTTGCTTTACACTGGTCAAGACACCCGCCGAAATTGGCAATGACCCGCATTATGTGGCGCGGGGTATGTTGGGCAAATTTGATGACGGCACAACATGGATGCGTAGCCCCATTCGTCTAAGCAATAGCGAGCCAGCCATAGAAAATCATGTGCCACACTATGGCGAACATACCCACGCCATTTTGACCGAGATGGGTTTTTCTGAAGCGGATATTCAACGCCTCATAGACCAGAAAGTGGTGAAATAGGCGTGAGTTATGGGTGGATGTAGGAACGCGCTTCTGCGCGTCCACAGGAGTTTTGAACACCCCTGTTCAAAACTTTGAACACCGCCTAATCATAGACCACCATCACCTCATCCACCGACTTTTTGGCAATATTTGGTACACGAGCGCCTTCTGCGGGATACCCCACCGGGATGAGGACAAATGCCCGTTCATTGGGGAGGCGGTTGAGGATGTCGCTCAAAAATGCCATTGGACTGGGTGTATGGGTGAGCGTGGCGAGTCCGGCAAGGTGCAAACTTGCCAACAACATCCCAACCGCAATGCCCACCGATTCGGTGACATAATAATGTCGGTAGGTGGTATTTTCGCCCGTATCGGGATTCATACGAATGCCGTGTGATTGTGCAAAAACGATAATCAGATAGGGCGCATCTTCGATATGTGCTTTCATCCAATCTGTACCAAGTGGTTGCAATACCTCTAGCCACTCTTGCTTCATCCGCCGTTGATAATTTTCTTTTTCTTCGGCTTCTGCCGCCACCCGTATTTTATATTTAAGTTCTTTGTTGCTGACCACCGCAAATGTCCATGGCTGTTGATTTGCCCCAGATGGAGCGGTATTGGCAGTAGCGATGGCATTGCGAATCAGTTCAAATGATACAGGGTCAGATGAAAAATCGCGGACTGTGCGCCGTGTTTTCATGCGCGATAAAAATTCAGCAGAGCGTGTGAGTTGTTCTTCTGGTGTGAGATGCGTAAATTTAAGTAATTGAAAACGTTCCTCACTCATCCGAATCCTCCGCGAGCAAAAAATGTGCCAATAATAATAATAACCATCAATCCAGACCCATAGAGGAGTAAATTGGTATAGTGATTTTCTAATGGATTGACATCTACCACTTCAAACGCATTTTCGTTGGTGGGGTGTTTTTGGAGCAAAAATAGGGGGCTAATAAACCACGCCACGATTAATCCGCCGATTAATCCACCCAGATGCCCCCAATTATCAATCGAAACGCCTCCCTCAAAATTGAATGTGCTGATAATGCCCACCGCAAAATTGAGTCCACCGATGATGAGGAGTTGGCGCATTTGTTGCTTGCCCATCTCGCCCAATAATTTACGGTGTTTGTATAAATAGATATATTGCGCCCCAAAAATGGCGAATATCGCCCCAGACGCGCCGACTGATGTGACCAGTGGCGGGTTTAATATCACACTCAATACAGAGCCAGCTAATCCGCCTAAAAAGTACACTGCCAAAAAGCGTAAATAGCCAAAAAACCGCTCTATGGTCGCGCCGATGATGTAGAGCGAATACATATTGAGTATGACATGGCTGATGCTGGCATGGAGGAACATCGCAGACAATAGACGATGATATTGCCCACCTTGCAAAACTTCACGATGATTATTTGCGCCCCATCGGTAAATATCATTTGCCTGTTGTGGGGTGAGGATATAAAACGCCATGATGAAAATAAAAATATTAATTCCAATAAGCGCATAGGTGATATACGGCTTCACGACCCGAATATGCAATGTCCCCCGTTGTGACCCCTCACTTGGGGGCGGGGTGACGGGTTGTGATGGGATGGATGCTTCTAATGGATGGATACGCTTGGGTTTTGGGGCAGGTGGTTGGTCATTGGTTGGCTGGTCAAACATGAATATGCTTTCTTATCAATAAAATTCTAATTCAGATATGGTATGCTACACATTATAAAACGATACCATAGATAAGGGATTACGACCACATGCCCAATTATGATTATAAATGCCAATCTTGCGGGAATCGGTTTTCATTATTCTATAAAACCTACGCCGATTATGACACTGCCTCAAAAAATTGCCCTAATTGTGGCGGAGAATATTTATCGCGGTTGATAACCCATGTCGCCATTCAACAACCCACCCGCGAATATGGCAAAATGAATTCTCATGAGATGTTGTCGGTGCTACAATCTGGCGATTCGCGCCAAGTTGGGGAGATGTTCACCCAAATTGGTGGTGCAGACCCCCGCTTGGGAGCAGAGTATCACGATACCGCCCAACGCTTGCTCAAAGGCGACAGCATCCAAAATGTAGAGCGCGATTTACAGGCAAAATCCACCCCGCCTAAGTCTGATTTAATGCCGTGATTGCCCGCATGAGAAACATCTGACAACAGGTGTCTATATGATACTGAAAGTCGAGTTGTTCGGTATCTGAATCGTATGCCCCGTCCACGCGCACACTCGGTTGTTGGTCATGTGATGGACAGCGTAACGCCCCAAGTTGTGTTTGTACAAACTGGACGATTTGTGCTTTGGTGTGGTCGAGCATTTGCCCCCGTTCAAATTCATCGAATAGTGGGCTATCGGTCATTTCGCTACTGTCTATGGCGATATTAAAGGTGATTTGAATCACGATAAATTATCCTTGCGGGGTGCTTTTTTCTTTATCGGCGCAGTTTTTTGTTTGGATGATGATTTTGGCGCACGCGGTGGTTCTTTGGGTTGTGGGGGCAAATTGAGATAGGGCATGAGCGCGGTACGAATCCGCAATTGCACCACATCCAAATCGGCATCGGCATCCACCAATAAAAAGCGGTCTGGTTGCGCCAGCATGAGGTCACGATAGCCCGCATACACCCGTTCATGAAACGGCAATGCCATATCGTCTAGGCGGTTATATTCTGCCCCAAACAAGGTGGCTTTGGCACGGCGTTCCAGCGCCTTCTTGGGGGATATATCCAGAAAAATAGTGATGTCTGGCAACAATCCGCCTGTGGCAAAAGTGATGATATGGCGCAGGGTATCTACATTTAAGCCATGACCATATCCCTGATAGGCGTATGTCGAATCTATAAAGCGGTCACATAGCACCACGCCGCCACTTTCGAGATGTGGGGTGATGATTTCTGCCACCAATTGCGCCCGTGATGCACAGAATAGCAATAATTCTGCACGCGGGTGCATATCTTCGCTCTCTTTATTATCGAGCAATACGCCCCGAATTTGGTCGCCAATGGCTGTGCCACCCGGTTCACGAGTGGTCAATACACGATGATTGAGTCCGCGCAAATACTGTGCGGATTGGGCGATTTGCGTGGTCTTGCCACTGCCATCTACGCCTTCAAAGGTGATGAACATGAATTTTTCCTCTATATTTTTAAAACTAAGTTTCGCCAAAAATCATAACATATCCACAACGAGTACACTGATGTACAACATAGGGCAATAATGGCAAAATACTGGACGTATCAAGTCTAGCTAAATATATTCCAGATGCCCCAGCACCGATACCTATTTTTCGAGTCTCATTATGTTGACATATTGGACATTGTTTCAAAAAATGCTTAACTTGATTTTTTAGTTTTTCTTGGCGTTCTTTTTTGCCCTTAAATGGATTGAAATTCATGCTAACCACCCGTGTTTTAATCACGTTCTTCATAGGGCAATTGTGGCGGACGCTCAATAAGAGTATCCGCCACACTACCTAGTCTAATTCTTGGCGAAAAATGCGGATATACCGCAGGGGTTCATCGCCATAACTTTTTGATACCAATTGCGCCCTGCGTGCCATTTGATGTTGCAAACGGCGCACAGACGCATCTTGTGGCAATAGGTCTATGAACGCCTGCCCTGCACGCACTTGCATAATACCAAGTTCTGCCTCGCGCAGGGCTTCACCGAAAGGGTCTAATGTGTCTATTTCTAGCTTGAACACATCAATCAGAAAATTTTCCATCTGACTAACCGTATTCGCCCGCAGGACATAAATAGACATGCCCTTGCGTTCTGCATCCACAATCAATTTCGGTCTGCGCCGATAGTAATTCTTCATCGTCACCACTGCTTCTGCCCCATTGAGGTCGTCTGTGACCATCAACGGCACATGCAGGCGTTTGGCGGCTTGTTGCAGACGGTCACGCGCAATCCCAAACACATACACCTTCAGCGTTTGCAAGGGTGGTGCATCGGCTGGGCGCGAGATGGGCGGTGGCGCATCTAAACTGTCCATCGGGTGCAGATTAGGGCGGTTGCCATAGCCCGTGTTGGGCATGATGACATTGCTGTTTCCGTTCCCATTGCTATTATTTGTATTATTGCTATTGCCCCGTTCCCGCTTTGGTGATTGTTTGCCAATGCGGTCATCGCCACCTGTGCGTTCTGTGCTGATGGGTCGCAACATCTCTGGCAAAATCATTTGGATATGAATATCGCCATCGGCATCGCGGGTACGTAATTCGGCGGGTAATACACGCCCGCGCAAAATGCCATCTACTGAATCTGACACGCTGGTATGCACAATCATGCGGTCACGGGTCTGAATTTCGACCAGTACATCAAAAGTGGGTGGCGCACGCCGTTCTAGCACCGTTTTTTGTGTGCCTCTGCGTCGTGCTTCGTCGTCTGATAGCGTCACCGATTCAATTCCACCAATGAGGTCGGATAGGGTGGGGTTGAGCATCAGATTTTCTAGCGCGTTACCATGTGCCGTGCCAACTAACTGTACACCGCGTTCTGCGATGGTGCGGGCGGCGGTGGCTTCGAGTTCACGCCCAATTTCGTCTATGACGATGACCTCTGGGTTATGATTTTCGACTGCCTCAATCATGACCTCATGTTGTTTTTCTGGGGTATTGACTTGCATCCGCCGAGATTTTCCGACTGCGGGATGAGGCACATCGCCATCACCACCGATTTCGTTGGATGTGTCTACAATCACCACACGTTTGCGCTCTGCCACAACACGCGCCGTCTCGCGGAGCATGGTGGTTTTACCCACCCCTGGCGGACCGAGTAGCAAAATGCTCTGACCCGAATGGATGAGGTCTTCAATAATATCTATCGTGCCATACACAGCACGTCCCACACGGCAGGTTAGACCCACCACCGCGCCCCGCCGATTGCGAATGGCAGAAATACGATGTAGGGTGCGCTCCATGCCTGCACGATTATCGGCATCGAAATTACCAATATTGGCGACAATATCGTCCAAATCTTCGCGGGTGACTTCGCGCTCGGCTAAAACGACTTCTCCATCCACATAGCGGGCAGAAGGAAAGCGTCCCAAATCTAACACAATCTCTAGCAGGCGGTCTATTTCACCGATTTTGTCCAATTTTGTATTGATATAATCGGGCAGAACGCGCTTGAGCTTATCTATATCATCCGTTATTCTTCTCTCCATATTTTCCTTGTAGGGTATGTTCACCAAAAATTTGTATAGTTTCCTCGCCATAAGGCGCTGGAAAACTCGTAGTCACAGGGTCTAAAATCACTTTGAGAGCATATTGCATCCCAAAAGTGAGGCGATGTTGCTTATTACGGACGGTGATATGACGCACCATCACGGCTTGGGTGATGCCTGTTGGCTCAAAGTCCATACGTGAGAGGGCATAATCCATCCATTCTTGATAGCGTCGCACGCGAATATAGACGTTTTGACGTTCCGATTTTGGCAGACGCTGAAAGAGCGCCTCTAGCAAAGCGACCACTTCGTCGCTGGTAATTACTTCAGGGTTGATAAACGGCACAATATAAACACCATATTTGCCTCCAGAAACCACAAAATAGGCTTCGACACGATTATTTTTCTTATAAATCCACCGTTGGGCATCCTCTGGTGTGCAGGGGATGGATTGCATCAGGCTTGGGAGTGTGCGCCCCAATAGCGCATGGACAGAGAGCATGTCGGCATCGGAGGCTTCGTGCAGTTGCATATTGCTCGGTGGCGCAGAAATAGGCAACGGCGGTCTTTTCCACGAGTGTTGACGGGTATATACAGAAAATCCACTGGTACGCATCGTCTCGAATAAGGGCGATAATTCGTTGACTTCGGCAATGAGCATGTGTGCCTCATAGCGCCCCGCCTCTTGTACCATCGCATCTAATAGCGCCAACCACAAGCTATCATCGGTCTCTTGCTCCACTGTGGGCGCAATAAACACGATATGGGCGCTACTGTTATCCGATTTCATGCGAAACTGCCCCACCACCTGCTGGCGGTCGGAACGGGCGATGAGCGTGTGTGTCCCACCGAGTGGACGGAGGACATTGCTCGAAAGCAATACCCCCATCAAGTCGTGTCTGTCGCGCACACAATCGGCTACACTATCGAGTAAGATGGCTTTATCCATCATGCGATAGAGTAGAGGCAAATCTACTAATGTTGCTGGGCGGATGTCTGTATCTCTGTTTGACATAACTATTCTTTATGCTCCCATTCACATTCTAACATTTGTTTGGTCTACTTGACAACCACCGCACGAAAATTTCTTCTAAATAACTAAAACCCCCAAACTATCCAAAAAGATTTGCATATCGCCCCTAATTTGCGATATAGTACAATCATTCATGGTATTATTAGAGAGAGACCGCCTATACTATCTATATAGGGGGATTTTTAATTCATTATAAGGTTGCGGAATAGGAGATGACCGTTGTCTAAGTCACGTACAGAACAACTGGTTGAACGTCTGCGCGATTTACAAGCAAGCTCTGGCGATGTTGAAGCCGCCGCGATTGTAAGCGTAGATGGGTTGAGTATGGCTTCATCGTTACCCGCCGATATTGAAGAAGACCGCGTAAGCGCCATGTCTGCCGCTATGCTATCGCTTGGTGAACGGATTTCATCCGAACTGGGGCGTGGCGCATTGGAACAGGTCATGGTGAAGGGTGAAAATGGCTATGTTATCCTCACCGCTGTTGGGGAAGAGGCTGTTTTGACTGTTTTGGCGCGTAAAGATGCCAAACTTGGGCTAATCTTTCTCGATATCAACCGCTCGGTAGAAGCATTATCAAAACTTGTTTAGCACTACCCCTAGTAGAGAGATGTCGCGGGATTTTGCGCCAAGTCGAAGAATACCGATGGTGGCTGTTTTTCCCGCCGTTATCTTTCTATTGTGAGGATGTCCATCGGAAGGCGATGATATAACCGTGTTAGACTCTAGCGGGCTATTTTACCCTAATCGCTTTGCACGGCTCTTTTTGTTGGCGATGGAGGCAGTGATGGGCGATGCAAGCCTAAATGCCATCTTAAATATGTCTGGCATGGGGGAATTTATTAAAGCCCCACCACCAGATAACATGGCGCGTGAATTTGATTTTGCATCCCTATCGGCTATGAGCCAAAATTTAGAGACGATGTTTGGTGCGCGTGGTGGCAGAAGCATGGCACTCCGCATTGGACGCGAGATGTTCTCTTTGGGGCTAAACAAATTTGGGGCGTTTGCAGGCATGAAAGACCCTGCCTTCATTCAATTGCCCCTAGAAAGTCGGACTGCTATTGGTGTTCAGACCCTTGCGGCAGTTTTTACCAATTTTAGTGACCAAATCTGCGTTGTAAAATCCACCCCAGATGCCTATCTTTTTGAAGTGGAAACTAGCCCTATGGCATGGGGGCGTACCGCAGAACGCCCCGTTTGTCATGCACTTGTTGGCATTTTGCAAGAGGGCTTAAATTGGGCATCCAATGGGCAAGAATATCATGTCCAAGAGATGATATGTCGTGCCAGTGGGGGCGAAGCCTGTGTGTTCAAAATCAATAAAAACCCAATTGGGGGAGTCGTGAATCGTGGATAAACCGCAAATTTTAATTGTCGAAGATGATTTAGACCTATCAGAGATGTTGAGCGCCTATTTTCGCGTTCAAAATTATGAAGTATTGACCGCCGCGTGGGGCAAGGAAGCCCTCGATATCGCCCGTGATAATCATACCGATTTAATTGTACTCGATATTCGCCTACCCGATATAGATGGCTATGAGGTGTGTCGCCAGTTGCGTACCCAACGCCAAACTCAAGATACCCCCATCATCTTCCTCACCGAAAAACGTGACCGTGTAGACAAGTTGCAGGGGCTTGAATTGGGTGTGGTAGATTATATCACCAAGCCGTTTGATATTCAGGAATTGCGTTTGCGTGTTCGTAATGCCATTAGCCGTGTCAATCGGCAGGCCTTGGTGAACCCTGTCACCGATTTGCCAGAAGGTCAGATGGTAGAGGAACGCCTCACAGGGTTGCTCACCAGCACCGATAAATGGACAATTTTACAGATGAGCATCAATAGTTTAGGGCGCTTCCGCGAAATGTATGGCTTTGTGGCGGCGGATGATGTGCTACGCGCTGTGACGTTGATGATTCGCAATGCTGTACGCGAACACGGCGGTGCAGATGATTATATTGGTCATATTGGCGCAGAAGATTTTATCATCGTCACTCAGACGGGTAATGTCAATGAAATCCGTGACCGTATTCAAAAACGGATTGAACAATCACGCGAGTATTTTTATCCGCTCAAAGACCGCGAAAAAGCCCGTGAAGCGATGGAAGCCAATCACCTGCGCCTCAATAGTGGTATTGTCGCCAACACAGAGGGTCCCTTTGAAGATGTGGATGTCCTCAAGAAAAAATTGAGCGCGGCGGTTGTGGCAAATACACCCAAACCGTAACATACCCACCCAGACGGGCGCGAGAAGTTGCGCCTGTCTGATGATAGGATGTGTGTTTGATATATGTTTCGTTGGTCATCTTGACCACCGCCGTAATGCCGTTTATGATAAACACAGAAAAATTGGTCAGTTGGAGTATCCAAGTTTTGAATAATAAACCACCAGAATCACCACAAAAACCGCGTGGCGAAAATCCCAAAGATAATGGACAAAATCAACCACCAACCCCGCCTATCAATAAAAATACACAACGGGTATGGATTGCTGTGGGCGCTGTTACCTTTTTGGCGTTGATGTTGTTCTTGAGTGGGGGCAATCGCCTTGCACAAGATAGTTATCCCATGAATGCCCTTGTTCGTGAGGTGAACGCCGAAAACATCTCATCCATCGTACAAGATGGCAATTCTAATGTCATTATCACCCTCCGCTCTGGCGGAAGTCGGACGATGACCATCCCGCGGGGCACAGATATTGGGCAATTGCTTGGTGAAACGTATAATGTGCCAACCGATAAACTGTTAGTCTCGAATATCAGCTATATTCCTGCCGATGAATCTGGTGTGATTTTGTTTCAAATTCTCATCACGGTAGGTCCAATCATCCTCATCATCTGGGTCATTCTATGGATGCGACGCTCTATGCGTGGGCAACAAGACCAAGCAATGAGCTTTGGGCGCAGCCGGGCGCGGGTAGCACGCGATATGGAACGCCCACAAGTCACATTTAACGATGTGGCGGGGTGTGATGAAGCCAAAGAAGAACTTAAAGAAGTGGTCGAATTTCTGAAAGAACCCGAAAAATTCATCCGACTTGGGGCGCGTGTGCCAAAAGGCGTGTTGATGATCGGACCTCCCGGTACCGGGAAAACCCTCATGGCGCGTGCGGTGGCGGGTGAGGCAGGCGTGCCATTTTTTAGCATTTCTGGCTCTGAATTTGTCGAGATGTTCGTTGGTGTGGGTGCATCGCGGGTGCGTGATTTATTTGACCGCGCCAAAGCCGAAGCGCCTGCGATTATTTTCATTGACGAAATTGATGCGGTTGGTCGGCATCGTGGGGCGGGGTTGGGTGGTGGTCATGATGAACGTGAGCAGACCCTCAATCAAATTTTGGTGGAGATGGACGGGTTTGAGACAGGCACAAATATCATCATTTGCGCCGCCACCAATCGCCCAGACATCCTAGACCCAGCTTTGTTGCGTCCAGGTCGTTTTGACCGCAAGGTCATGATGGATAACCCCGATGTTCGTGGTCGCTTAGACATCCTCAAAGTTCATGCCAAAGGCAAACCGCTTGCCCCTGGTGTGGATTTGGATGCGATTGCGCGGATTACGGCAGGATTCTCTGGGGCAGACCTCGAAAATCTCATCAATGAAGCGGCAATTTTGGCGGCACGGCGTAACCTCAAAACCATCGGCATGGGCGAATTGCAAGAAAGCATGGAGCGCGTGGTGATGGGACCAGAACGTAAATCTCGCGTTTTGACCGACAAGACAAAAAAGACGCTGGCATATCACGAAGCGGGTCACGCGATTTTATTTCATGTACTAGAACATGCCAACGCGGTGCATAAAATCACCATCGTCCCACGCGGACGCTCTGGCGGGTATGTGATGTCGTTGCCCGATGACGAAGAAAATATGCTCACCACCCGCGAACAATTTGAAGACCTGATTGTCGCGGCATTGGGTGGACGTGCCGCCGAAGAAATCGCCCTGCAACAATTTACCACAGGTGCATCGAGCGATTTGCAACAAGCGACACGCACCGCCCGTGCGATGGTCACACAATTTGGCATGAGTGAAAAACTGGGTCCACGCTCCTATGGTGGCAGTGGTCAAACCGTGTTCTTGGGGCGTGAAATTGGCGAACAACGCGACTATAGCGAACATTATGCCGAAGAAATTGACAACGAAGTCAAACGGATTTTGCAGGAATGTTATCAACGCGCCAAAAATATCATCAGTCAATATCGCACCAAATTGGATGAATTGGCGAGTGTGTTGATTGTCGAAGAAACACTCGACCGCGAAGCCTTTGAGCAGATTATGTTGCCACCAACCAATGGTGGGCAAGCCAGCTAAATGGATCATTTTCACCATCAGACAGCCTCTCCCCTGTGGAGGGGCTGTTTTTGGCAACCATAACGATTTATCCCCATGACCTCATCAAAATTCCCTCTTTTTCATTACTTATCCGCGTACATCGCCTGTTTTATACTCGCGCTACTCGCATTTATGCCCGCACTCACCCATAACGGATTGCCCGCAGGGGCAGACATCGCCGCCCACTTTTGGCGTGTGTTTGAACTCAATGAGCAATGGTCAGACGGCGTATTTTATCCCCGTTGGGCGGAGCATTTTTATTATGGGTATGGTGCGCCGACCTTCCAATATACCGCCTCTGGCTTTTATATCGTGGCGGGACTCATTGGCAAATTGCCCTTTGTGGATGATGTGTGGGCGCTCAAACTCACATGGTTCATCGCACTTAATCTCTGTACTTTTGGGATGTATACCTACGCCTCACGCCGTTGGGGGGTGATGGGCGCGTTAGTGAGCGCCACCGCCTTCACCTTTGCGCCCGCCCTTATCGGCAACGAAGCATTGGGGCGGGGGGCATTCCCTGTGATATGGGGCATGGGGTGGCTAATTATGAGCCTTGCGCTATTAGACCGTTATGCCGTCACCAAAAAAGGTGCTGGATGGGCAGTAGTGGCAATTTTTGCCATGTTATGGTCACATAACCTCACGGCAATTTCTGGCGCGGGTGTGATTGGTGCATGGCTTATATTTAATAGCCTATTCAAACGGGCATCCATGCCCTATTTGCGTAGGATGACTATTTTATTCGTCATCGGATGTGCCACCAGCGCCTTTTTCTGGATACCCGTTTTATTAGAACGGGGCTATGTGTCGTTGGATGCCTTCCAATTTAACCCACACATGCAGTATCAGAATCATTTTTATACGATATGGCAATTATTTGGCGGGTTGCAACCATACGACTTTGGGATAAATATTCAACCAGAACGTTTTTCGATTGGCATGGTTACATGGGTGGCGGTTTTGGTCATGGGTGTGTGGGCAACCATGATGACAATAATGCTATCGGCATATTATCGTTATGGTAAGGACATGATATACCATGCCCTTACACCCTCTAACGATGATAACCGTAGGGACGGCATACATGCCGTCCGTGTCGGTGGACGTCCCTACGAAACATTATTTTGGGTGTTTATCAGTAGTGGCACATTGTTTTTAGTCTTGCCACAATCACAATTTCTATGGGATGCCATAGACACCCTACAAACCTTTATATTCCCCGCCCGATTTTTGAATATCACCGCGCTAGGGGTGGCGATGCTCATCGGCGCGGGGATACGGGTTATGCGTTGGCGGTGGATAGGTGCAATCCTTATGGCGTTGCTCATTGTGCAGGGGTGGCATAGCACCGTGATTGATTGGCGCGATGATTTTCCCACACAAGCGACTGCCCGCGACTATCTCTATTATGAATTCCAGACCAACGACCTCGCCACCACATCCGCCAACGAATTTAAGCCCAGAAGCGTGCCAAATATCCCCCCTGCAACAGATTTTTTGGTGGATAGCCTGATGGATGGCGTGCCTGCCATGAGGCTCAATCCTGATGCCTACGGAGATGGGGTGATTTTTACACCCAAAAAAAGCACCGCCGAAGAATATGTCGTAGAAATTTCATCAGAAGTGCCAGTAAGCCTCGAAATTTTTCAATTTTATTTTGTTGGATGGATTGCCACACTGGATAATGTCCCATTAGGCATTTCGGCATCGGGTGATTTTGGATTCATCCGCACCGACATCATACCCGCAGGCGCACATACCCTGCGCCTGATGCGTTCTATGACCAGCCCGCAACAACTCGGCTTCATCGTGAGCCTATGTGCGGTGTTTATCATCGGGTCATGGATGTTTATCGCCAAACGCACCCATAGAGAAACCGATGATTTGTCTGTGGGGACATCAGATAGGTGGACGGCATGTATGCCGTTCCTACAGGATATGCGTTATTTTCTTCTTGCCATCCTCATCACCGCCATCCTCACCCCCTTCATCATGCGTGAAGGCGTGGCATGGGTAGAATCCACACCGACAGAAGCGAAATTAGCCGACTCCCCGACCTATCAGACTTTTGGAGATATTGCTTTTCTGGGATACGATTTTAGTGAGAGTGAACGTGCTTTTTATTGGTATATACCAGAGGGGCAGACGGTGAATATTTCCATCACAGAAGCCGATAGCTATGGCGAATTGGATGTGGTTAATTATTTCGATGTAAAAGGGGATAACCGACTCGTGCGGTTTGTCCATCGAAACAGGGATGCTTCCATTGGGCAAATCCACGCGACCCTATGGCGATGCACAGAAGGCAATCCGCCCGATTGCCTCCGTGAAGTGTTGGGTGAAATTAGGCTACAGGTGGATTGGTGATATAAATCATCTGCACCACGCCATTGGGATACGATTTCACACTATCCAGCTTCATAGTCTGTGATTGGCTTAAATCTACGCCGTTAAATAACCGAATCCCGCGTCCCAATAGCACAGGCATCACCGAAAGATGATATTCATCTATCAGGTTGTGCGCCATAAATTGTGCCACCACATCACCACCGCCCACCAGCCAAATATCTTTGCTGTGTTCTACCTGCAATTTTGTGACCAAATCGCGCACATCCCCATTAAAAGCATAAATGGCTGGGTCTGGCGGATTGTCTAATGGCTGACGGGTGAGGATATACGATTTTTTGCCCACATACACCCATTCCGTGCTAAATCCCAACACCTGCCGATAGGTGATGCCACCCATCACCACCGCCCCCATGCGGTCATACATGGTTTGATACCCATAATCCTCGTTGGGGATATTAAATCCGTCTAACCACGCCACACTACCATCTTCTGTAGCGATATATCCATCCAGACTGATAGCGATATACAACACAATTTTGGTCACGCACATATCTCCTGTTATCACACAATTTTATTTATGGGGCGGTGGATGCTTTTTCGGTCTCCATACCAATGGATAAGCCCTGAGCGCAATTTGATACAAGCGCGATGATTGTGCCTGTTTCATCGGGGGTGGTATTGAGCAAATACGTCATGCGTGCATAACCCCGATTTTTCACATTTCCCGCTTCGATGAGACGTTTATCGCGTGCCATATACCATGCCCGTACTGCATTAATGGGGTCTGGGGATGATAATAAACGGGTCGTCTGACCAATCCCAAACGGGCGCAAAAAGGTGTATGTCTCTTGTTCGAGGCGGGAGTTTGGATAATCTACCATCCATAAATCGGCATCGCTCACGCAAGAGGTATCTACTGCGACATAAAAAACGCCCCCACAGGCAAATATGCCAACGAATATCATAATCATCACGATAAAGCATCCGCGTGTGGTATAAGTGCTTTCGTGTTGTGCATATTCCATCAAATCACCTACTTCTTAAATTTAAATAATTGTTGGTATCTCTTATAAATGATAGTAAACCAAATCTAATCTAACATACAACTATGGGCTTTATATGGAGATGGTCTATGACCATTGGAACGATTCTCATCTGCAATACGTTTATACGATAAGTGTTGTTCAAAATTAGTCAAGGAGACCCTCTTATGAAATCCCGTTTATGGCTCTTTATCGTGTGCGCCGTTTTGATGCTCGGCGTATTTCCCACATTTGCACAGACAGATATTATTGTGCCACCGCGTGGTGTATTCACCGACCCTGAATGGCTCAAAATTGATTATCAACGGATTGGGGTGCGTATAGATAACCAAATCGCTACCACCAATATTGATATGCAATTCACCAACGAGGGACCCGGACTCGCAGAAGGCACATTTTTATTTCCATTGCCACAAGGGGCGACTGTCTCTGAATTGGTGATGTATATCAACGGAGTCGCCATTGAAGCGCGGGTGTTGCCTGCCGATGATGCACGGGCTGTCTATAACGAAATTGTCCGCCAATACCTAGACCCCGCCTTGCTAGAATATATTGGCACAAGTGCCATTCAAGCCAATGTCTTCCCCATTCCTCCATCCGAATCGCGCCGTATCGAAATTAGCTATACACAGGTGCTAGAGGTGGATAACGGTTTAATTCATTATGTTTTCCCCATGAATACCAATACCATCACCCCACGCCCCATCGAGCAGATGAGTATCTCGGTGGATGTGGTGAGCAATGACACCATTAGCAACATCTATTCACCCTCGCATCGGGTGGCGGTGATACGTGGTGAAGATGATAAGACTTTCCGTGCCAGTTGGGAAGCCAATGCGGTTCTTTCTGGTGGCGATGATTTTAGCCTGTATTATGCGGTTGCCAACGATACGATTAGCGTGAATTTGCTCACCTATCGGGAAAGTGCCAATGAGGACGGTTTCTTTATGCTCCTCATGCAACCCCCTCTTAGCACACCACCAGACCAAGTTTTGCCCAAAGATGTAATTATCGTCCTCGACCAATCGGGCAGTATGGACGGCGTAAAATGGGAACAAGCCACCCAAGCGACCAGTTATGTGTTGGATAATCTAAATCCGCAAGACCGTTTTAATGTGGTGGTATTTAGCAGTGGTGTGCGCGTCTATGGCGACAAATTGCAATCCGTTGCCGATGCCCCAGATGCCTCTGCATGGGTGAATGGATTATTCCCAGAAGGTGGTACGAATATCGAATTGGCGTTGTCTACGGCGTTGTCATTGGTCGAGTCGGACCGTGCCACCACGATCCTCTTTTTGACCGATGGTTTGGCGACAGAAGGCATTACCTTCACTGATGATATTCTCGCAAGTTTATCTGAACAATCACGCGCCAATACCCGTATTTTTACCTTTGGCGTTGGCGATGATGTGGATACGCTCCTGCTCGATAGCATCGCCCGCGATTTTCGTGGTACAACGGGCTATGTACGCCCATCGGAACGGGTAGACGAAGAGGTGGCTAGTTTATATACCAAAATTAGCGCCCCTGTTTTGACCGATGTCACACTCGATTTTGGTAATGCGCGGATTGAATTGCTCTATCCTGCATCGCTATCCGATTTATTTGCGGGCGAACAAATCACGCTGGTGGGGCGCTATCGTGATGGGATGGATAACCTAACTATCACCCTAAGCGGGTTGGTCGGCGGGGTGCAGACGCAATATACTTATGACGGACTCAATTTGCGCCAAAACGCAGGCGGTGAACCCTTTATCGCACGGCTATGGGCGACACGGCGCATTGGCGAATTGCTCAATACGATTCGGCTCAATGGCGAAAATCCAGAATTGGTGCAGAGCATCGTGAGTTTGAGCGTGCGCTATGGCATTATCACCCCCTATACCAGCTTTTTGATTGATGAGAGCGATATTCTCACACAAGGCGGTATGGACAGAGCAGAGGCAGAATTGGGCGAGGCGGCGCTGGACTTTAGCACCAATAATACCGGGTCTCGTGCGGTGGATGATGCCGATATGATGAATAACATGAATATGGCAGAAGCACCCGCTCCGATGATCGCTATGCCAACCCAACAACAGGGCGCTGGCAGTCAATTGGGGAATACACAGCCAGCCGATGAATTTGCCCCTAACCAAAATGCCATCACTGCGGTGGCGGGCAAGACCTTCATCAATCTAAGCGGTATATGGAACGATACGACCTTCCAACCCGATACAATGGAGACGATACAAGTCGAATTTTTGAGTGATGCTTATTTTGACCTACTCGCAGACATGCCAGAACTCGCGGAATATTTTGCACTCGGCGATGCGGTGATTGTGGTCATTGAGGGTGTCGCCTACGAGGTCGTGCCTGTCGAGATATAATAGCTGATTTAGGGGTGGTGGATATTTTCCACCACCTTTTAGAATAAAGATAATTGTGTAGGAAAATTGAGTCCCAATTCTATTTTTAAGCAATTGAGGATATTGGCTTTAATAGGGCGTTTATCATCCCAAAAGATGAGCGATGTGAGGAATTGCTGAACTGGCTCCGATTGTAAAAATGAGAATACATTTTTTGCATCCTGCTCATTATCAAACCCTAAAAAATACACGGTATCATCTACCATAATTGGTTTATTTTCTAAATGACCTATTAGCTCAAATCGAAGGGTTTTATATAGACCTGCAATGGCAATTTTATAGGGCTTAAAACTATAATCACCTATCCCAAAAATAGAAAAGCGGTCTTTATGCTGGTAAATACGACTTTTTCGATTCTCAAAATAATTGGAATATTGCTCTAAATATGCCCATATTTTAGGTGCAGATAATTGTAACTGCTTAGTTGAATCTTGGTGATGTTTCTGTGGTAAGAGTATATAGTGTTTAGGGGTTTGTGTATGTCCATTGGCAATATCAGACCCTTTAAGCAATGGATAAACCCACTCTTCCTCTAGGCTAATTATTTCACCAAACCCATTTCTATACCCATCGGGTGTTTTTATGAGTTCCATCACTGATGCACA
>DAOTUO010000176.1:0-2572 GCA_034436595.1 Anaerolineae bacterium
CCCTTATCCCCACTGCGTGGAGAAAGGGGGAGAAACCCATTTTAGGGCAGGTTTTAGCCCCCTCTCCAATTTTTTGGGGAGGGGGTTGGGGGTGGGGTCAAAACACGTTTAATGATGCGTTATTGACATAATCCTATGAATTTGTTTTCGGTTCTCCATAATGGTGTCTCTTGATTAATCTATTTATGCGCCCCTGTGCCACCAGAACGGTCTTGACCTTGCCATGTGTAGCTATCACCACGGATAAATGCTTCTAGCATTTGATGAGCAATATCATCGGGTGGTTGAATGGGTGGCGATTTAAAGAAATAAGAACTGGGTCCCTCAAGTGACCCCTTCAAGCCTCTATCTAGCCCGATTTTTGCACAACGCACCGCATCAATAATTACGCCTGCGCTATTGGGGCTGTCCACGACTTCTAGCTTGAGTTCAATATTCAATGGCACATCGCCAAAGGTGCGTCCTTCCATGCGGATATATGCCCATTTGCGGTCTTCTAACCACGGGATATAGTCACTGGGTCCGATATGCACATTATCTGCACCAATATCATACGACATTTGGCTGGTGACGGCATTGGTCTTGCTAATCTTTTTGCTCTCTAGGCGTTGGCGGTCGAGCATGTTATAAAAATCCATGTTCCCGCCCACATTCAATTGGCTGGTACGTTCTAATTTGACCCCACGGTCTTTGAACAAATTGGTTAACACACGATGAACAATGGTCGCCCCAACTTGGCTTTTAATATCATCACCCAAAACGGGTAATCCACGTTCTGCGAAGCGGGCTTGCCAATAGGGTTCACGGGCGATGAATACGGGAATGGCATTGACAAAAGCGCAACCCGCATTGAGGATTTGCTCCACATACCATTTGGTGGCTTGTTCGCTACCAACAGGCAAATAGCTCACCACGACATCGGTCTTGGTATCTTTGAGCAATTGGGTGATGTTGGTGGTGCTACCGGGTGCTTTGGTGATTTTTTGTGCCAGATATGTCCCCAAACCGTCATGGGTCATGCCACGTTCTACGGTAACACCCATTGTCACAGGTACTTCTGCAAATTTGACGGTATTATTTTGACCTGCCCAAATCGCAACACCCAAATCTTTGCCAACTTTTTCGATGTCAATATCTATAGCGGCAGAAAATTCAATATCGCGGATACGGTATCCGCCAAGATTGTTGTGCATAATACCAGGGATGAATTCGTCATCGGCGGCATCTTGATAGTAATGAACGCCTTGCACCAGCGATGAGGCACAATTGCCTACGCCGATAATGGCGACACGGACTTTTTTATCGCTCACAGTTATTTGCTCCTATGTGATTTATCCACATTCCGAATGGGTCTATAATAAAAAATGCGGACGTTATTTAGAAGGTGTAATTACCCACTTCCTTACATAATTGAATAATCATTACCCCTAGAGGCGTACATTCATCTCTAAAATGAGTTTTTCGCCCAAATAAAAGCCATCGGCATCCCGATGAAGCATCCCATTGCATTGGGCATCCAGCCAATCCCACAGGGGGTCTAGCAGGTCATGTACCCCATCGGCATCATCGGCATCGCCATCACGCCAAATCGCAGACACGGCGACTATCTGCTGTGCCGATTCAACCGCACTTATCACTCCATCTTTTTGGTCGTCGCTGTGATAGTTCAATAATTCCAGAAAATCTTCAATCTCTTCCTCAAAGATTTCATCATCCTTTTGGTTGATTTCAATCTCGCCTAAATTGCGTTCCGCATAAAATAATTCCCCAAAAGAGGTGTCTGCGGGGTCAATTTGGATAGTGTATAGCGAGTCGAGTGTGGTCAACATGGCACTAATGGCGGTGAGGGTGACTTTTTGTGCCGATGGTGGCACAAAATAACGCATGTAATAGCCCATAGAAAATCCTTCTGTGGATAAAATAAAATTTAGCCTGCTATTTGCCTGATGACCTTCACAGGTGTTCCAAGTCGTTCCATAAAATCGGCACAAATATCCCATGTAAGGGGAAATTGTGCGGTATCTGCCCCTGCCAGATACATAAGGATGTCATTGAGTAAAGGAATATCCTCATCTGGTGTGAGGATGTCATCAATGAAAGTATTCTCTGCCCAATTGACTAATTGGGCGAGTGTAATTTCTTGGTTCAGATAGGCGAGTAATTGGTCGCTTACAGTTGTGCGTGTGATGTTCATGGGGTTAATCCTCATCACTTAAAATTTGATGACCTGTATCTTCGGGAAATTTTTGATGCCTTTCGATGAGTTTACCACTATCATTATAAATTTCTTGCAAGAGTTGAATAGTTTGCTCATCTTTATCCACCACTTTTATCATACGCTGAAATCCACTTTCTGCGCCATCACGCTCAGACCAATAGCGCCGACCACCATCTGGTAAATCTAGCCAATTGGGGAACCGTTTTTCATTTTGTTTTCGAGTTGCTATATTTCCAATCCTTATATGGAACAACTATTTTGAATTCAAATGATTTTCAAATTTCAATGGATAAGCATTTTCAAGTCAATTATCAGCTTAAATCACCCCTATCCCCCCAAGCCCACTGCGTGGAG